>DASUZC010000272.1:0-3641 GCA_036377095.1 Gemmatimonadaceae bacterium | reverse complement strand
GACATCGCCTCGGCCCAGTTTCGCCACGGATGATTCTTCAGCGCGTCCTTGCGATAGGGCTCCAGGAATTTCACCAGCTCCTTGCGCTTCGCGTCGGTGAAGCTCGCGCATACTCCAACGTGCTGGAAGTCGCCGTCCTCGTCGTAAAGACCGAGCAGCAGGGAACCGACCTTCGTTTTCTCGCCTCGCTTGTGCCAGCGAAATCCGGCAACGACACAATCGCACTCGCGCTCGTGCTTAACCTTGAGCATCACGCGCTTGTTCGGCTCGTACGTCCCGTCGACGGATTTCGCGACGACGCCATCGAGGCCGGCTCCCTCGAAGCGACTGAACCAGTCGGCCGCTGTCTTGCGATCCTGCGTCGCCGGCGTCAGATGCAGTGGCTGCTCCGCCTTCGTCAACAACTTCTCCAGCCGTGCACGACGCTGCGCGAACGGCGTATCGCAAAGACTGCGATCACCCTCGCATAATAAATCGAAGAAGACGATCGATGCCGGCGTCTCCGCCGCCAGTTTCTTCACCCGCGACTCGGCGGGATGCAATCGCATCTGCAATACATCGAACTCCAGCGCAGCACCCAAAGCGATGACTATCTCACCGTCCAGTACGCAGCGCTTCGGCAGCTGTGCCTTGATCGGCTCGATCAGCTCAGGGAAATAGCGATTTAGCGGGCGCTCGTCACGACTCTGAATGAAAACCTCATCGCCGTCGCGGAACACCAGCGTACGGAAGCCGTCCCACTTCGGCTCGAAGATCCATCCTTCGCCGGGTGGCAGCTCACTCACTCGCTTGGCGAGCATTGGCAGTACTGGTGGATTGACGGCGAGGTCCATGAGGCGCCCGACTAGCGATCGGCTTTGCGCGACCAGACCATCGCAAAGCTCACCGGCCGATCACGGTACTTCGCCCACTTTGGCTTCACCTTGACCCACGCGTCGTCGACGATTCGCTCGTGCATCTCGATCAATGAGAAGCCCGCCGCCAAACCCGCCGAGATGTGATCGCTGGTGAAGTGGACGTAGCTGCGGATCGTCACCGGCTGATCATCGGACGGGCGATGAAAATGTGTCGGCACGCCGGTCAGCAGAAAGAACGGGTGGTAGCCGACAAGGACGAACTGCCCGCCACCATGCAGCAGTCGCGCGACTTCATTGTACAGCGGCGCCAGCTCGGCGAGGTGCTCGTCGGCGAGCGATTGTGTGACGAGGTCGTAGGATTGCGATTCGAGACCAGTCTGAGCGACATCGGCGATGTGCAACGAGCGATAGATATTCCGCTCGGAGGCCCGGTGGAGCATCTGCGGCGTGAGGTCTATGCCGTCGATTTGCTTAACGTCGTGCGCGCGCAGCCAGGCGCCAATCCGCCCAGTCCCACAGGCGAGATCGACAGCGTCGCGTACGTCACTCCATCGCACGGTCTGCAGGCGATTGAGCAGTGCGATGTCCATCTCGTCGTGGACTGTCTGCTCGTAATGACCTGACCAGTCACCGTAACCATCGGTGACAGAGACAGTAGGATACTTGCGCGTGTCGTAGCGCGTGAAGTCGAGAGTCATGGTCAATGAAATCTACGACGGGGATCAGGCTCGTATCGACAGCGCGTGGTGGAAAATATTGCGTGGATCCCACCGGGCCTTGATCCGCTGAAGTCGCGGATAGTTGTCCTGGTAATACAACGTGTGCCATGGAACGCCGGAGGTATTGAGTGCTGGATCGGCGTGATCGGTGTCAGGGTGGTTGATCAGACTCCCGTCATAGCGATCACCCGGGACTGGAACACCCGCGGTGTCAGCGAACAGGTTGCGATAGAAGGCGCGCACCCAACGCAGATGCTCCGCTTCTTCGCGGGGGTCGATCCAGCCGGCGTTGCACGCCATGTCGAAAATCGAGCTGCGCTGCGCCGCGGTGGCCTCAGGCGCAATGGTGTTGACGCGACCACCAAAGCTCGCGAACCCGAATGCGCCGCCCATGACGTTGTAATCCGTACTCGTCATGTACTCATGGACGACGCCGAATTGTGTATCCGTGAGCGGCTTCTTCAGCATTGCATCTTTCACCTTGGTGCTGACTCCACCGGGTGGCATCGCGAACAGATCGGGGAACGGATTCAGGGCAAAATCCAGCCACGACATCTTCGTCACGGTGGGGCCGGTGGGATTCCTGGTGCCGTCGCTTAGTGCGGCTAGATAATCATCGATCTGCCGCTCCGCGCGCGCTGCATCGACACTCAGGCCACGGATGATGATTTTGCCGAGCTGTTGACGGTGGACCATCAATAGCGACCACAGAGAGATATCGGGCGAGTTGGTGTCGCTGTTCCTCGCTGCCCACTCGCCGTGATTCCGTAGTAGGCGCAGGAACGCTCGCTGATCGATGTCGCTCCAATTCCATTCGGCGTGGAACGCTGTGACCAATTCAGGCGCGGGGGGGAGCAGACTCTGCGGATCGGCACCGGATGCGTCGGGAGAGCGAAACCAGTAACGCGTGACGATTCCGAGGTTGCCGCCGCCGCCACCGGTGTGCGCCCACCACAACTCGCGATTCGGATCGTCGGTGTCGCAGGTCGCGACGACAACGTTCGCACGGCCGTCCTTGCCGACGCAGACGACTTCTACGCCGTACAGATAATCCGCCGCCAGCCCCAGCACCCGGCAGAGAAATCCGAACGCGCCACCGACGACGTGTCCGCCGATGCCGATCGCCGGATATTCACCGAGCGGGACGACGACTCCCCAATTGTCGTGAAGCGCGCGAAAGGTCTCACCAACGGTGGCACCCGCTTCGACCGCAATCGCGCGTTTCTTCTCGTCGTAGTAGATGCGCTTCATCGTCGAGACGTCGATGATCACGCGCACGTCGGGATCGGAGACGAATCCTTCGAGACAATGTCCGCCGCTGGTGACGACGAGGCGCCGGCCTTCGCTCACCGCGTTCTGTACTGCGGCGACAACCTGTTCAGTCGAATCAACGAGCCGGACGTAATCGGGTCGCGCCGAAAATCTCTTGTTGAATTGCTTGTCGACTACGGTTCGGTAGCGCGGATCATCGGGCCCGATCGCGCCGGCGTCGACAGCGCTCACGCCTTCGTTGCCTTCTTCGCCTTCAGCGCACGGAGACGCGATTTGACGAGACGTTTCACGAGAGAGACCGGCAGCGGCTTATCGAGCGGGAATTGCACCGTTCCTTTCGACGTTTTGTAGCCGCGGTCTGCCGCGAATTCCCGATCCTCGGCAGTCAGCGGATACACGCTTATATGTTTGGCCCAGCCCGCGTACCAGACGACGATCTTCCCATTCAGTCTGATTGAAGGAATTCCGTAGCTGATTCCCTCGACGGAGCCTGGCACCTCTTTGCGAATGGTGTCTGCCAGCTCCTTGAATCGCTTGCGCGTCGCCGTTGGCAACTTTGCGACGTACTTGCGCACTTGCTCTCGCGACTGTGCCGCCTCTCGAGTGACTGATGCTGTTGGCATACTTCGGCTGGCTCCAGGATTGAGTAGTTCGGTCCGTCTCTATGGGCGACGAACAGCGATCTCCGAGATCGACAAATCCGAAGCTGGTAATTAAACGCCGGCAGCCTTGCCTACCAATCCAGCCTCAATCCTGCCTGTAGCTGTCTCACGGCGCCGGGTTCAAAGGTCAC
>DASUZC010000271.1:0-13148 GCA_036377095.1 Gemmatimonadaceae bacterium | reverse complement strand
GGTCGCACGGGCATCACGATAGCGCCGACCAATCCGAATCGCGTGTATGCAATTGTCGATTGTCTCGTCCCCGAGGCGCCGCCGCAAACCGAACCGCCACTCGGCGCACCGGTGCCGACGCCATCACCTGCAGGCGCGCGTCCATCGTCAACGCCGCCGGGGCAGGGCGGATTCTTTCGCTCCGACGATGCCGGCGCTACGTGGACGCGTCTCTCCAACGACCCCGCGCTCTGGGGACGCGGTTGGTACTTCGAGAAGATCACCGTCGATCCAACCGACGCCGACACCGTTTACGTGCCCAACGTCGCCGTGAATCGAACGATGGATGGTGGCAGGACATGGGTGGTGTTGCGCGGCTCGCCCGGAGGAGATGACTACCACCAGGCGTGGATCTCGCCGACCGATCCAAACACCATGATCGTCGCCAGCGATCAGGGTGCGATCATCACGCGCAATGCGCGCGCTCGCGATCCACGGGCGGTGACGTGGACATCGTGGCTCAATCAGCCAACCGCGCAGATTTATCACCTGTCGATAGATCGTCGCTTTCCGTACTGGGTGACGGGCGCGCAGCAGGATTCCGGGGCGATTGCCGTTCGCTCGCGCGGGAAATTCTCCCAGATATCGATGCACGACTGGGAGCCAATCGCACCCGGCGGTGAGAGCGGCTACACCGCGGGTGATCCGCTTAATCCAGGTCTCATATACGGAGGCGACGGACAGCGCTGGAATCTCGAGACGAACGTCCCCGACGAATCGACCACGCGACCGCAGTCGCCGGAGCCCGCGCGCAGTGATTGGACCCAGCCGCTCGTTTTCTCGCAGGCCAACAACAGGGATCTCTACTACGCCAATCAGTTCGTCTTCAGAACTAGTGATGGCGCGAAGACGTGGACGCAGATCAGCCCCGATCTCACCCGTCGGGAAATCGTCATTCCGCCGGCGCTGGACCAGACCGCCGCCAACGCAACCGATCGCAACGGCAAGCGTGGAGTGGTCTACACCATCGCACCTTCGCCAAAGAGCGCGGAGACGATCTGGGTTGGTACAGATGATGGGTTGATCCATGTGACATCCAACGGCGGCGCAAGCTGGCAGAACGTGACGCCGAATGCGATTGCGCCGTGGAGCAGGATCACGATGCTGGAGGCGTCGCATCTCGATGTTAATACGGCCTACGCCAGCGTCGATCGGCACCAGCTGCAGGATTTCGATCCCTACATCTATAGAACGCGCGATATGGGACGCACCTGGCAAAAGATCACCCGGGGATTGCCCGCCGGTGTCTACGTGCACGTCGTGAAAGAGGATCCACGCCGGCGGGGACTGCTCGTCGCCGGTACAGAGCGCGGCATCCACATCTCGTTCGACGACGGTGATAACTGGCAGCCGCTGCAGCTGAACATGCCGGTGACTTCGATGCGAGACTTCGAGTTTTACGGCGACGATCTGATCGTCGCGACACACGGCCGCGGCTTCTGGATAATCGACGACATCTCACCGCTGCGTCAGTTGAGCGATGCCGTTACCCGCGACGACGCGTTTCTCTTCAAGCCTGCCGACGCGATCAACTACATCGAAGGGACTGACAACGGGACGCCGCTGCAAAAAGACGAACCGCAAGCAGAGAACCCGCCCACCGGCGCGGCGATCGACTACTACCTGAAACGTGCGGCGACGACGCCGGTGACGATCGAGATTCTCGATGACTCCGGCAAAGTGATTCGGACTTTCTCCAGCAGCCCCGCACAATCGGACGCAGGCGGCGCCGGACAACAAGCCGCGCCGCCGCGCGGACTGGCGCGAGTCTCTCCGCTCTGGCAGACGAGTCCCCAACGGCCCGCGACAACCACCGGGATGCATCGAGTGGTCTGGAATCCGCTTCGCGAACGGCCACGTGACGCAGCGCCGGCCGACGAGGGCGGGCCGCTCGATCGTCGCTACGTTGGCAACTTCACCGCTCGCCTCACCGTCAACGGCAGGACGTACACGCAGCCCTTCGCGGTCAAACCCGACCCCCGACGCATCGGCAGCTAATCGCAGCCTTCCAAGCCCCGCGCCCCGGGTTCGGCTCCGACGGGGCGAAGTGCCAGCCTATTGACATCCTGTCAACCCATTGACATCATAGCGGCAGGGAACTCCCGTTACGAACTGGAGCACTGTCAATGAACAATCGCGGTCTCGACCAGCTGGGACGACGTGAGCGCCAAATAATGGAGATTGTCTACCGACGTGGCAGTGCTACCGCCGCCGAGGTGCTCGACGATCTGCCTGATCCGCCGACCTATACGGCAGTAAGAGGCATGCTGCGACTTCTGGAAGGCAAAGGCCATCTCCGTCACGAGCAGGACGGGCCGCGTTACGTCTATCATCCCACCGTCGATCCCGATCGCGTCAGCAAGTCCGCAATGCGGAACCTCGTGCGCACTTTCTTCGACAACTCGGCGAGCTCTGCGGTCGCGGCGATGGTTGGCATGTACGAGGACCGGTGGACTGACGAAGATCTCGACAAACTGGAGCGCTTGATCGAACGAGCGCGCAACAAGGGGGGTGCAGCGTGACGTCGTTCGTTCTCGCATTGCTGGCGAAAGTGACACTGATTTTCGCCGCCGGTTTGTTGTTGAACGCAATCATTCGCCGCGGGTCGTCATCACTGCGGCACCTCGTCTTGCTGGCTTCTCTGGTTTGCGCCGTCACGCTGCCGGTCGCGATGCTGATGTCGCCGCGCTGGGACGTCGGTGTTCTCCCACGATCGTGGTTCGCTGCCACGTCAGAGGTCACAACGTTGACCAACGCCGGCGATGTTACACGCACTTCCGATCGAAGCAGCCTGATCGCCAGCCGTACCACCACAATCCCGACTGACGAAGCTGCTCCGGGTCGCATTACTCCACCAACACGCGACGGCGTCTCGCCGGCGATGGATCCGGCCGTTGCAGTGGCCCTCACGTGGCCAGTGGGACTCATCGCAGTGCTGGGTTGGCTCACCGTCGGCCGCCTGCGCCTGCGGCGCTTCGCACGAGAAGCATGGCCACTCTCGAACCCCGAGTGGCAGCGGATTCTCGATGCGGTGCGCGTCGAAGCCGGCGTCACGCGTGAGCTGAAGCTGATGTCGAGCCCGGCGGTGAGTACGCCTCTCACCTGGGGAACGCGCTCACCGGTGATTCTCCTGCCCGATGACGCGCTCGACTGGACCGAGGACCATCGTCGCGTCGTACTGCGTCACGAAATTGCTCACGTCGCGCGCGGCGACTCATTCGCGCAGCTCGTTGCCGGATTTGTTTGCGCGATCTACTGGTTCCATCCGCTGGTCTGGATCACCGAGCGCAGACTCCGCGCGGAGTGTGAGCGCGCGTGCGACGACAGAGTCGTATCTCTTGGTACGCCGGCCGCCGACTACGCGGCGCACCTCCTGGAGGTAGCGCGTTCAGCACGGTCATTCGGGGCGCCGGGATTTCTCTCTGTTGCGATGGCGCGGCCCTCCCAGCTCGAGGGAAGATTGCTCGCCGTCCTGAACGGTTCGCGAAAGCGAGTTGAGGCGTCACGCGGTGCACGATTCGCTGCAGTTGCGATCTCCGTCTTTCTGCTGCTGCCACTTGCCGCATTCCACCCGGCACCGCGCCAGGCGTTGCTCGATGAAGCGGCTGCGCTATCGACCACACCGGCAGTCAACAACCTGTATTCGAACGCAACCTCCGACGAGTCAAATGCCAAGCCGGTTGGCATAGAGGAGAAATCGGAGAGCAAGCTCGCCGACTCGAAGCAAAAGAAGCAGCTCGACTCGACGTTCCAGCTGTCTGCGCCCGCGCGCAGCGGCGGAACGCTATACCTCAATCTGAAAACCGGCGGTGGTGTCACCATTCGCGGGTGGGACAGGCAGGAAGTCCTGGTCCGCGCGCGACTGGGTGGTCGCGATTGGCGAGACACGCGCGTCACGCTCGAGCCGTCGAGTGGCGACGCGACACTGGAAAGCGTCTTCGCGCGCTGGTCCAACAATCAGAGCACGAGCCACGATTTCGACATTCAGCTTCCTCGCGAGTACAACGTACGCATTAGGTCCTCTGGCGGCTCGGTCAACATTGCCGATGTTAATGGAACCTTCACTGGCAATACCGGTGGTGGGGAGATCGACATCCGCAGTGTCAGCGGCCGGGTCGACATCAGCACTGGCGGGGGCGAGGTAAACGTCAGCGACTCGAACGTCGATGGTAAGGTATCGACCGGCGGCGGACTCGTTCGCATCGTGCGGGTCAACGGACGCTTCAGAGGCTCGTCAGGCAGCGGTCCTGTCATTTACTCGGAATCGAATGGTGGCGGAAAAGGTTACGGCGCCGGCTATGGTAAAGGCGCGTCAGCGAGTGCTTCTGACAGCAAATCCGCCTCGGCTGCGGCGTTGGCGAGCGCCGGTCCGATCAGAATGACGCAAGCCGGCGGGTCGGTCTATTTACCCTCGGCTCCCAGCGGCGCGAGTGTTTCTACCGGCGGCGGCCGCATCGTGATCGGTCCTTCGGGCGGCGCCGTCGACGCCCATACCGGTGGCGGCGACATCGAAATCGGTCCGGCCTCCGGATCGGTCGAGGCCACTACTGGCGCCGGCAACGTAGACATTGCGTTTCGCGGATCCGGTTCGGTCGACGTCTTGGCTGGAGTCGGCAACGTGACGATAACTGCGCCCGGCGAATTGAACGCAACGCTGGACCTCACGACGGCCTACACCGACAAATTCGGGCGCAAGACGCGCATCATCAGCGACTGGCCCGTAACCGTTACCGAGACCGGTGAGTTGGACACGAGCCGCGGGACGCCGAGGCGCTATGTCAGGGTGCGACAACAGGTTGGAAGAGGCGGCCCGCTGATTCGGGTGGAAACCACGAACGGGGACATCGTTCTAAAAAGGGGCTCCTGAAACTTCGCTCTTGACAAACCCGTAGATCTGTTGAAAATTCAGCACGGTTGATTTTTCAACACCTTTACGGGACTCTCAGGAGTTCCAGGCGACTCCACATGGCTGCCACGCTGATGCCCAACAAACAACCCGAAGCACCAACAGGTCCGTCCGCACTCTCCCGTCGCGAGAGTCAGGTGATGGACATCCTCCACCGCCGCACCGGCGCCACCGTCGCCGAGATCATGGCCGACCTCCCCGATCCGCCAACCTATTCCGCCGTGCGGTCCGTGCTGCGGATTCTCGGCGAGAAGAATCTGATCAAGCATCGTGAGGACGGTCCCCGCTACATCTATTATCCGGCGCAGTCGACCGAGACGGCGCGCGAGGATGTCCTCGCGCACGTCGTCCGTACCTATTTCGGTGACTCGCCAGAGCAGGCAATGACTGCGCTTCTGCGAATGTCCGACTCCGATCTGAGCGATGCGGACATCAAGAGACTGCGCGCCATCATCGGTCGCGCGCGTCAAAGCGGGAGATAACACCAATGATCTCGCAAATCCTGTCCGGCTTTGAATTCAGCGGTACCAGCGTCTCGATGCTGATGCTGCTCGTCAAGGCAACTCTGATTCTCGTCGTTGCGCTCGGCATCACGCTCTCGATGCAACGAGCTTCCGCTGGCGCGCGTCATCTCGTCTGGCTGGTGACTCTGGCGACGTTGTTGCTTGTGCCCGCGCTGACTGCGTGGGCGCCGATCCCGCTGCGCATCCTGCCCGCCGAGAAGATTCCGGCGGCTGCGCCATTGCCCGACGCGACCCCCGTCACACTCAAACTTTATGAGCCGGCGAACGTCACGAACGGCGAAGCCTCAATCAATGCTTCAGCGCCGGCATCTGTCGAGAATGAAATCACCACCTCCCCGCTCTTCAACGGGCTTTCCCTGATCGTTCTCGTATGGGCGATCGTCGTCGTCGCGATTGGCGCTTCGCTCGGCTATGCAGCGATGCTGGTGACGCGCATCGTCAATCGCGCACGCCCGCTCAACACTGAAGCATGGCTGACACCGCTGTGGGAAGTTTCCGATCGCTTGTCGCTCGATGAGCCGCCGCGCCTGTTGCGCAGCGAAGACGCGAAGATGCCGTTCGCTTGCGGTGTTTTCACGCCGACGATCGTGTTGCCGGCCGAGTGCGATACTTGGACACCGGATCGTCGCCGCGCCGTTTTGCTGCACGAGCTGGCGCACGTCCGCCGTCACGATCTCGTTGGTCACACCCTTGGCCGGCTCGCATGCGCTTTCTACTGGTTCCATCCGCTCGTCTGGACGGCAGCCAAGCAGCTGCGTTCCGAGAGCGAGCGTGCGTGCGACGATCTCGCGCTTTCATGTGGTGCGCGCGCGACCGATTACGCCGAGCATCTGCTCGATATCGTGACCAGCGTCAAGCGCGATGCAACGCCGTCAGTGGCATTGGCGATGGCGCGGCGCAAGGAATTCGAGGGCCGCATGCTGGCGATTCTCGACCCCGATCTTCGCCACTCCAGTCCGAGCCGCAGGCAATCTGCTGCGCTGATCGGATCGTTGGCGCTCATATCAATTGTGGTTGGCGCCGCAGCACCTGCCCCGCGACAAGCGGTTGAACCGGCGAAGAACGCTGCCTCTAGAGCGACTGATCTAGATCTGGCAAATCAGAACGTTGTGGATCGTTCGTATCCTGATTCGCGTCTGGAGAAGAAGATGAAGAAGTCCTCCGAGAGTGAAGCCAGCGCCGCGGCAGTGGCTAGCGCGCAGGCAACGAGGACTTCTCAATCAACGCAAAGTCAAACCCGGGTCGTCACCACAGAAACTCAGAACGCGCTCAATCAAACGGTTCAGCAAGCGATGAAGCTGGGTATGAAGACCGGCATGAGCGCCGGACAGGCCGCGGTGATGAGCCTTCTCGGAAAGCAGGGCGCCAGGAGCGATACCGACGAGCGTCCGGTGCTGCTCGCGCGCATCCTGGCGAATGATGCCGATGCCAGCGTCCGTCGCATTGCAGCCTGGGGTCTGAACGAATACGCCGATCACGCGATAGCCGCAGAGGCGCTCGCCAAGGCCCTGCGCAACGATCGTGATGCGAGCGTGAGGGAGATGGCCGCCTGGTCGCTCGCAGACGCCGATCATTCATCGATCGCGACGGAGGCTTTGATCGGCGCCCTTCATGATTCCGATCTCGAGGTCAGACAGACCGCTGTCTGGTCACTCGGCAACGTCGGCAACCGCAACGCGGCGGACGCTCTCGCCGCGGTGCTCTCCGACCAAAACTCGGAGGTACGCAGGCGCGCGGCGTGGGCGCTTGGCAATCTCGATCTCAAGCAGGCGCCACCGGCGCTGATCAATCTGCTGAGGGACAACGAACCCGAGACAAGAGAGATCGCGGCGTGGGCGCTGTACGAAATCGAGGACCCTGCTGCGATCGGTGCTCTCGAACAAGCGCTGAACCGCGAGCAAAACAAGGAGCTGCAGATCGCGTACATCCGCGCGCTTGCTGCGGTGGGCGAGAAATCGGTTGATGCGCTGAGAGGTCTGCTGGAATCGAAGGATCCCGACATCCGGAGAATCGCAGTGAAGGCGCTGGCTGGCGGGCACGCGACGGGACCATGGCCGCGACCATGGCCGCAGCCGCGCCCTTTTCCGAACGAGAGGTAATCGGAGAGGGCGCCGGTAGCGGCGCCCTCTCTTTTGCTGGATAGTGCTGATTTTTCAACTTCCCGCATCACGGCGGGCAACATGACCGGAGTAATAATGCAACGCATAATCGGACTGGCCCTCGCGACCTTCGCATTCTCGTCGCTGAGCGGCGTGCCGGCGGTAGCGACCGTCAACGGCTCGAACAGCGAGTTTGATCAGGGTCGACAACGCACGCCCATCGACGTCGCGGCGCTACTGACGTCAGCGCGCGGCGCACCGCCGATGATCTGTTCGCTGGCGGCAAATTCCGTCGGCAACGGCTGGGGCGGCTGGAACGACGCGCCGTATACGCCGCTTACTGCGTCGGCAACGCCGCTGAACTACAACGATCGTGACTGGCGGAGCTTTTCCACTGAAGATGTACAACGTCTTCTTGCCGGACTCTCCTCGGATGATGCCTGTGTGCGCGAGCTGTCGGTGCGGTTGATCGGGACTCAGAAAGCCGAAACGGTCGGCGGCGAGCTGATTACACGGCTCGGCGGCAGTGATCCCTCACTGCGCGCGGTCGCTGCGCTCGGCCTCGGCCTCGTGGAAGCTCAGACCGGCGTCGATCCCTTGATTCGGTCGCTGCGCGATGCTGCTGTCGAAGTTCGCGCCAACTCGGCGTGGGCCCTCGGTCGAATAGAGAACGGTCGCGCGTTGAATCCGCTGGTGAATCTGTTCAGCGATGATGCGGAGAAAGTGAGGCAGGCGGCAGTTGCTGCGGTTGGTCACATGGAATCGACCAGCGCCATCCCCGCGCTGATTCGCGTCGTACGTCAGGACAACTCGCCAAACGTCCGCCGCGTTGCGGCCTGGGCACTCGGAAATCTGGAGGCGAGAGAAGGAGTGCCGGCTTTGATCGAAGCGCTGGGACGTGACAGCGATGCGCGAGTCCGAGAAATGTCAGCGTGGGCGCTGGGTAATATCGAGGACAGCCGCGGTGTCGCCGCGCTTGGCAATGCGATACGCAATGATAGCGAAGACAGAGTGCGCGAGACCGCGGTATGGTCGCTTGGCAATATTGGCGATCACTCCTCTCTCAGCCTTCTCGACGCGGCTACTTCCGATCGCAGCTCATACGTGCGTGGAACGGCGGCGTGGGCGATCGGGCAGATGGATGAGAACGGAACCAAGGCACCAGCGGGGCTATTGAGACTGCTGTCCGATGAGAATACGGACACGCGACTGAAAGCAGCGTGGGCGCTGGGCCAGCTGGAGGACAGAAATGCTCTGGCGGCGATTCGTGACGCGCTCAAGAACGAGCGCAACGATCGCGTTCGCAAAGCATTGATCCGCGCATTGATGAAATCCGGCGAGAGCTCGGAGGCGACGCTCACGGAGCTTCTAAACTCCAGTGATCCGCAGGTGCGCGAAGCTGCAGTGCGCGGAATTGCCGGCGCGCGCTCGTTTGACCCGTGGCCCTGGCCGTGGCCGCGCCCCCGTCCCTTCCCGTGAGATCGAGGCAACCATGATACGCATAGCATGCACTTTGTTGGCATTGGGCTGCGTTGAGCCGACGGCAGTGGTGCCGACGCTCGAGTCGCTCCCTGCCGTTGAAAGTCAGGAAACGCCGGTCAGCAGCTTTGCGATCGATGCACCGGGGCGCACTGTGTATGTGCGCTTCGCCGGGCTGCAGGGCGATGGGCGGGAGCCCGTACACGTGCTGATCAAACGTATGTTCGACACTGCTGACGCCATCGCGGCGGAAAAGTTGATCGTCGATCTGCGCGCGGTCAGCGGCGGCGATGCCAAGCTCCTGGTTCCACTGATTCGTGGAATCATGACTCGTGAAAGGTTTCTGCGCAGTGGCGCTTTGTTCGTCGTCGTCGGTCCGGACAGCTTTTCACCCGGTCAGAACGCGGCGACGCTGCTGACGCGTTACGCCAAACCATTGGTGGTTCAACAGCTGCAGCGGAGCTTCTGAGCTCCGCTGGAGAGGGGCCAAAACCCGCCGGGTAAAATCGGCGGGTTTTGTTTTTTGGTGCGCGAACATATGGCTTTTCATCGCGGATATCCGACTATGGCGCGAACTCACTTGTCGCACAATATTCGAGCGGCCGTCCAACGGAGGCCTCCATGGCCGCTGCATCATCCCCTGGGCATAGCAGATATCTCTCTGCTGTGTTCGCAATGGCGATCGTGTCTTCGGCGCTTGCTGCGCAAGAGCCTACCGTCGCCAGCGCTCAGCCAGCTAGCGCTACCAAAGAAGAGCACACCAAGGTTGTGAAACCTTCGCCGTTCTACGACTCGGCGGAACCGATCGAGGTGACGTTCACCACCAACATTGGAAAGATTCGCGGTGATAAAGGGAGCCAGCCACCCTGGAGGCCGGCGACGCTTTCGTACAAAGACACCGCGGGCAGTCTGGTTTCGGTACCGCTCAAGGCGCGCACCCGCGGCATCTGGCGGTTAAGGATGTGCGACTTCCCGCCGCTGCGACTGAACTTCAGTGGGGAGGAAGCGAAAGGAACAATCTTCCGGCATCTCGATAAGCCGAAGCTTGTCAGTTACTGTCAGGACCGCGAGGTGTACGAGCGCTACATCCTCGAGGAGTTTCAGCTCTATCGCGTCTACCAGCTGTTGACGCCAATGAGTCACCGGGCGCGTCTCCTCAAGTTGAACTACACCGACAGCGCCAGCGGTAAACTCCGCGCCCACCGTTATGGCTTCATCATCGAGGAGCCCAACGCTCTCGGCGCGCGCGTCGGCGGGAGAGTGATGGAGCAGAAGGGAGCGGTCGGTGCCGATCTCGATCCGTTTCAGAACGCGCTATTCGGCGTGTTCCAGTACATGATCGGCAATACGGATTTCTCCGTTGCCGGATTGCACAATGTCGAGTTGTTGTTCACCAACGATGGTCTGGTGATGCCGATTGCGTACGATTTCGATTTCGCCGGCGCCGTCAACGCGTCTTATGCAATTCCGGATGAACGGCTGGGAATTCCTAACGTGCGACGACGTGTTTTCCGCGGCTACTGCAGCGATCCCGCGATGTATGCGAAGGCATTCGCGCTATTCAACGAGAAGAGGGCGGAGATCTACGCGCTGTATCGCGATCCGATCGGCAAGCTGCTCGACGACGACACGGTGCGCGAGACGTTGAAGTATTTCGACGAGTTCTACGAAACAATCAACGACTCGCGCTCCGCGAAACGACAGATTATTCAGGCCTGTATCGACCGTCGTTAGTCTAGACGCTGTTGTTCGTGCCTGCCTTGATCACTTCGTCGAGATAGAACCGCACCGCATTCGGGTACCCCGAATCGCACGGCTTAAGCCCTGCAAACTCACCGTCGGCGCCCGTGAGCTTGGTGATCTCCGCGATAGCGGCCGTGCGTGACATCGTCAGCTTCCGACCAGCCGACGCCTGGGCGGCCAGATAACTGCGCGCCACGGCAGGTGCCGCAGGGCAGCCCTGTACAACACTGCTGCTGTGATGCGTAGGCGCCGGCGCTGCGGCCACTAGTCCTACGTAGCCCACGGCAATCGCCGCGATGGTAAGGAATTTCATGTCGCTCCTCGGGTTAACGTTCCCTGCCGACATTAGCAAATTCCGCACACAAGTCGCGAAGATTACACTAGCACTACATAAATCGCGTCAACGCAATCGCTTCCAATAGCGTATTCAGGGTGATCGCGGAGTGATTGACCTGACTCCGTGCACGACACGAGTACGCGGTGAACCAATTGCGTTTGGGAAACATACGATTGCTGGTCGGACGCTACGCACTGGCCCTGGCCGCCACTGGTGCAGCCTTGGCCGCGACGCTGCTTCTGCGGCGCGACGGCCCAACGCCGAGCTTTCTTTTCTTCGTACCGGCGGTGGCAGTCTCGGCGTGGTACGGAAGAGTGGGGCCCAGCGCAATTGCCACGATCATGTCGTTGCTGCTGATCGACCTCAATTTTCTGGCCCCCGGCGGTTCGTTGCGCATTGATCGCGTAGAGGCGCTCGAGATCATCGCATTTATCATCGTGTCGGTGACGATCACTGCGCTGATGAACGCTCTGCAGCGGTCACGCGCGCTCGCTGAATCCCGCGCCGCCGAGCTCAAGCGCTTGAATGAAGAAGTCGGTCGCAGCTACAACGACGAGCGTGAGCGTCGCCGCCTCGCCGAGCTGATGGCGCAGGCGCGCGAGGAAGTATTGCGGGTTGTCGCACATGATCTCCGTAATCCGCTCAACATCATCGTCAGCTCCGCAGATCTCCTGCTTCAGTCGCGACTCGATCGCGTCAAAATGAAGGAGTTGCTGGCGGTGATGTTGCGCGCCGGCAGGCAGATGAACCGGTTGATCGCTGACCTGCTGGACACAGCGCGACTGCAGGCAGGAAAGTTCACACTCGACCTCGAGGAAGTGCCGGTCAAGACGATCTTCGAGCAGACTGAAGAAGCGTTCCGGCCGCTGGCGGCAACCCGAAGCATCGCGCTGGTTGCGGTTCCACCGACCGACGACGTCGCTGTGCGCGCTGATCCGCTTCGCGTTTCACAAATCATCGGCAATCTGGTCGGCAACGCGCTCAAGTTCACTCCGGAACGGGGCGTTGTGACATTGCGGGCCGCACCAAACGGCCACAACGTCGCCTTCCACGTGACAGATACCGGTCCGGGTATCGGGCCCAACGACGTCGAGCATCTCTTCGACAACTTCTGGCAGGCGCGCAACGACCACGGCGGTGTCGGCCTCGGACTTCCCATCGCCAAGGGAATGGTCGAAGCGCACGGGGGGATGATCTGGTGCGATACGCACCCGGGGCAGGGATCTACTTTTTCCTTCACGCTGCCGCGGGCTGAGGCTGCTGCGTAAGGCGCGGCGTAGAGGGATGCGCGCTTAGCCGCCAATCACAATACAGAAGGCGACGAGCTCCAAGCTTGGTCAGCCTGACAGCGCAGAGCGGGGTTTGAAGCACTCTGGGCCTATGGCCTCGCGCGCAGTAAAATCAAACCATGCTCAGCGCTCTAAAGCTGCCTAAGCGTGTGGCTCGCCGCTTCCGTTTTGTGATTGCCGGATCGCGTATAGGACTCGACGCCGCGGTTGCGCTTGTCGTGGTCACTACGGCAATTGCCGCGTTCCCCAACTCACCCGCCGCACCTAAGGTTATTGCGCCGCCCATGCGGGTCGTCGGCTATCTCGCATCCTGGGGCGTCAAGACGAAAGGCTCGTCGATTGCCAAACTTCCTGCGAGGCAGCTCACCCACATCTTCTACGCTTTCGGGCTCATCGACAACACCGGCGCTGTCATCCTCGGCGACCGTTGCGTCGACGTCGGAGCATGCGGACGTGGACAACCGATTCCCGCGGTGCCGGGCGGCAATTTCGCCGAGCTGCGAAAGCTCAAAGCGAAAAATCCGCACCTCAGGCTGACCATCTCGATTGGTGGCTGGGGCGGGTCGGCCCGTTTCTCCGACGCCGCCTTAACCGACGTCTCGCGCGGCCGGTTCGCGACGTCCGCCATCGATCTCTACATCCGAAGGTGGCCTGGCCTGTTCGACGGCATCGACATCGACTGGGAGTTTCCGGTGCAGGGCGGGCTCAAGGGGAACGTCGAGCGGCCGGAAG
>DASUZC010000270.1:0-8071 GCA_036377095.1 Gemmatimonadaceae bacterium | reverse complement strand
CGCGCGATCGCGATGTTGTCGGTCGCCTCGATCGTCGTAGCCTGCTCTGTCTCTGTAGCTTGCTCGGTTTCGATCATGCCTACCCGCCTACTAATAGATGCAGGCGTCTGACGGGAGCAATCCTGCGGAGGTCACAAAGTCACTGTTACTGCTGAGCTTAACGGGCGAGCTCCCAGCGCTTCCGCCTTTCGATTTGGGCCGGTGATGCGGCGGGGTCTTCGCTGATCGTCACCCGCGGTCGTAGGTAGCCGGTGACGCGCACGGTGATTCGTTGCTGCTTCCCATCCTTGACGATGTCGACGGGGACATCGCTGCCGATACGGACTGCTCGAATCGCCCGTCGGAAATCGGGAAAGGAATCAACCTGAACACCGTTGAACGCGACGAGGTCCTGCCCGGTGTGGAGTCCAGCACGTCCCCACACACTCGATGGGTCCTGAAGCCAGACGCGCATTCGTCCATCGCTTCGCCGCGGATAGGCCCAGATGCGGGTGTCGGGCAACGGACCGCCGGAGCTGTCGACCGCCGCGACGCTATCGATCTGGATCCTGAGTCCTAGCGTTGGGAGAAGCGCGCTAAAATCGATCGCTCGTGCATTTCGCACGTGATCGTCGAAGAAACGGCGGAGATTGCAACCGCATACGTCGCTCGCTGTTCGCGCTACATCATCGGTTGTAAAACCGCGTTTTAGGGCGAAGTGGTCGTACATCGCGCGCATGAAGTCGTCGAGTCCCTTCGCGCCGTTTGTCGAATCGCGGATAATAAGATCGAGCGCCGTCCCGATCAGCCGACCCTGTGCGTAATAGTTCGGTTGGTAGTCCCCGTTTATGCCGGTGGAATCGACCGCTCGCGCGCTCGCCATTTCGGGTGAGATGTGCAAGTTGCCCGGTGTTCTGTAGTACGACTCCAATTCCTCGGCGAGAAGATCTTTGCGCGCCGTGTTGCGCTCGGGGAATCCGGCGCGCCGAGTGAGCGCCTCGGCGTAGTACATCGTGACGCCTTCGCTCAGCCACAATCCCTTTGTATGTGGGGTCGGATCGGCACTAAGACGTTGTCCGCGTCCCTCGGGATAGAGGCGTATCAGGTTCCATGTGTGAAAGAACTCGTGGGCCAGCTGAGGCAAGTACCTGTGGGGATCATTGGCGAGATCTCTACTCTGCATGCCGATCGTGACTGAGTTCTTGTGTTCGAGGGCGCCCCAGGCCCCGTCCTCGATGAGGAAAGAGTAGTGCGGGTAGGGTGGCTTTCCGAAAACAGCCACTGCCTCGCGCGCGACTTTCTCGATTGCATCGACGAATGCCACGGTGTCGAATGGCGTTGCGTTTGGTAGGGGCCAGTAGGCAATCGTGTGTGGAACGCCCCCGATTGCGAACCGCCAGAAACGGATCGAGTTCCCGAAGAGGATGGGACTATCTAGAAGCGTTTCAGCGTCGGTCTGAAAATTCTGCTCGGCAAGACCATTCATACCGATTGCGATACGGTTCCCGCTCTCATTCGCTAAATCCCAGACAAGTGGAACTGGTGTGCTGAAGCGAATCCTCACAGGCGCGCGCGGGTAATCCGCCAGATACAGAAATGTGTCGACGGTGTTAATCGAACCGCCGTCGGGACGAATCACCGTGTGCCAGACCGGGCGATTGGTTGGGCTCTCTGCTGCGGGCTCGATTCGATAGTTCACTTGCGCCCAGCCGGCGTGACTGATCACCCGCCAAATATTGTCCTTGTCGATCGCGAGAATGGCGCGCTTGTCGAAACCGTTCGCTTTGAGATCGCGGATGTAGCGCCAGTAGCGATCGTTGTATTCGGGATTAATTGCCATCGCCACGCGAGCGGAGGCTGGCCCGTGCTCGATCTGCATGTTGACCTGAATGTTCGACGAAGTGCGGGGATCGATTCCGACATCGTAGAACAAAGCCGGCGCCGGCGTGCAGGCGCCGATTGCGAGCAGGGCGAGCACAGATGGGGAGCTACGAAGGATCATCGGACGGGGAAGCATCGCGACTAAGATGCCGATGCGAGCTGCGGGGTTGGAATCGACCTCAGGTTTCGAGATGCATCCGTAACGCAGAGGCCGTGTTATTTGAGGATGTCAGCAACATCCGCACGCAGCGCCCTAAATGCATCAGCGTTGAACCGATTGGCCTCACGCTCCGATGGGCCGAGGAAATCTCCGACCGCGGTCCCGCTCAGGCGGTTGAGAAAGCGGAGGATGCCGCTCTCCTGAACCACCAGCGAACCGCGACGATTCAAAATCGTCTGTGATCCGGGATTGTCGCGGATCGAAACACGCACCGGAATGCCCTGACCCTGGAATGGTCGGCGCAACGGAGACTTGAGCAGATAACCGACCGTTGGCGGCAGATGCCATTCCGGCTCCTTTGCAAACCTCATCGACCAGCCGCGCTCGTGTGGGGTGTCGATGATGTCGAAGTCGCCAACCATCTCCGTCCAGCCGACGGTGAAGATCAGAATCTTCATCGACATGTCGAGGTGAATGGATAGCGACGGCGGCATCGGACGCACCGCACCTTCGAGTGGCGCAAAGTGTCCGTTTTTGCTCCGCATCTTGAAGTGCATGTAGTAATTCGCGGCCGACGCGTCGAACCAATCTGCTCCTGTCTCGTCAGTCAGCGTGATGCGGTATTTGCCCTTGCTGATGTATTTGTCGATGTAGGCGGCGTAGTGCGGCATCGTCGCCTTGAGAATGTCGGGCGTCAGTCGAATGGCGATGTCGAACGTCGTCGCGCCGTCGCTGTCATTTGTCGTCTTTAGCGAATCGATGGTGAATAGTCTGCCGAGTGCCGCGCCGGCGCGGGGAAACGCAGCGGTGTAGTTGGCGCGAATGGCGGCGGGGGATTTTCCCTCGCCGGCGGCGAGCGTGGCGGCGATCACGTCGGCGATATTCTTTGCGCCAATGCGGCCGATGGCGACTTCGACGTTGGTGAACCACTCGTACTCGTTGCCGCTCAGCTTTCGCAGGCGGACGATCTCGCGCGACTCCGTCAGCGCGTCGGGCGAGCTGGTCGAGAGAGCGGCGTTGACGACATAGCGATCGACCGAGAAGTGTCCCTCGTCGCCAAACAGTCGCGCGCTGTCGGGACCGACCGACAGCCAGATGGTGGTATCGTTGTAGACGCCGGACGGCGTCAGCGCATAGTGCCCGAACTGCGCCCGCGCGCGCAGGATCCTCTGCGGTCGCTGAATGTTGGTGAAGCGCGATCCCACCGAGTAGAAAAACTCCTCGGCGTTCTGGCGGGCGAACAGCAGGTTTGGACCAAACGCTGCAGCTGACTCCCGGCAGGCGGTAGTGCAGAGCACCGCAGAGAGTGACAGGGAGCGAACAATTTTCGGGAAATTCACCCGCGAAAGTTCAACGGTTGTAGAGAGCGGGGGAAGGCAGGTGACAGAAATCTGGTACCAGACTCGGGGTACCCGGTACCGGCTACCCGACAACTGCCACTAGCGCCCCGTATGTAATCGTTTACATATTTTTCGTTAGGGCAGCCTGTTCTGTGGCGATTTTAGCCTCGGTCGTTGGGCAGCTGTTCTGTGGCGATCCCAAGCTCGATCGTCGGATTGTCAGTTGTGACTACGACACGTCGCACGTCTTACCGCGCCCGCCCCGGTGAGATTGACCGGAGCCGCGCCCACCCGCGAGGAGAATGGTCACGATCAAGGATGTAGCCCGTGAAGCAAAGGTCTCCGTCGCTACCGTATCCAGAGTGCTCAACGGCAGCGGACCAGTCAGCGATGAGACGAAGCGACGCATCCGCGAGGTGGCCGGCAGGCTGCGCTACGTCCCGCACAGCGGCGCGCGCAGCCTGATCACGAGCAAGACGGAAACATTGGGAGTGCTGTTACCCGATCTCTATGGCGAATTCTTTTCCGAAGTCATTCGCGGAATGGACGACACCGCGCAGAGGAAGGGATTCCATCTGCTGATCTCGCGTGCCTATGCCGACCGTCACGGAATCGAGACGGCAATCCGCGCCATGCGCGGACGCGTGGACGGCGTCGTTGCGATGTCGCCCGATCTCGATGCGGATGCGCTGCTCAATCTACCAAGCACTATCCCGGTAGTGCTGCTCTGCTCCGTGCCGCAAGGGAACGAGATCGATTCGCTCACCATTCAGAACTGTCGTGGCGCGCGTGAGATGGTAGCGCATTTGATTTCGCGTGGCCATCGCCGCATCGCGATCATCAAAGGTGCGGCGCGCAACTACGATGCTGCGGAGCGGTTGCGCGGTTACCGCCTGGCACTGCGCGACGCCGGGATCGAGCGCGACACTTCGCTCGAGCTCGACGGCGATTTCACGGAGGCGGCAGGTTATAGCGCCGCGCTCAAGCTGCTCGAGATGGGCGATCGTCCGACGGCGATCTTTGCCGCGAACGACTCGATGGCGATTGGAGCTCTGAGCGCGCTGAAGAAATCCGGTGTTGCCGTGCCGGATGAAATGGCGGTGGCGGGGTTTGACGATATCCCGCTGGCGCGCTACATGGATCCGCCGATCTCCTCCGTTCATGTGCCTATCTGCGAGCTTGGCGCTCGCGCGGTGGAGCTGCTTCTTCACGGCATCACCCACAAAAACGATCACGCGCGTCGCCGTGAGCGCGTGTCGACCAAGCTCGTTATCCGGCGATCGACCGGCGGCGAAGACGCCGCGGCCGAGCGTCCACCACCATCAACCGCTCACTGAGGAATGATTACAGTCGACTAGCAAGTACGTAACGCGTTTTTGTAGCTCCAACAATAACCGGAGATGTACATGAATTACCGACACACGTGGAGTTTGAACCTTTGGGCTCGCACGCTGGCCGTGCTCGGATTGCTGGCGAGTCTGATCGGGACCAACGCTCTCGCACAAACCACAACCGGCACGATTCGCGGAACCGTTACGGGCCCGGGCGGCGTGCCGATACAAAGCGCCCAGATCGTAGCGCGAAACGTCAACTCTGGCGCGACGCGCAACACGCTGTCCAATGATGCGGGTGCGTATGCGCTCGTCGGTCTCACCCCAGGGACCTACGACGTCAACGTGAGGCGTATTGGAAGCTCACCACAATCGCGCACGATCGTGGTGCAGATTGGCGCGACGCAGCAGCAGGATTTTGCGCTCGCAGCACAGGCAGCCGTGCTCGAGACCCAGGTTGTAACCGCTTCATCGGGTGTCGAGACACGCACCTCTGAAGTTGCGACGAACGTCACACAGGCGCAGATCAACAAGCTGCCGACGCCGAGTAGAAACTTCCTCGATCTCGCACAGCTCGCGCCGGGCGTTCAGGTCACCGAAGATCGCGTCAACGGACAGTTCAGAACGGTTACCGCCGGCGGTCAGCCGCCATCAGCCGTCAATCTTTTCATCGACGGCACGAGCTACAAGAACGAGCTGACGCAGGGTGGTATTGCGGGCCAGGACGCCAGCCGCGGCAATCCGTTCCCGCGGAACGCGGTTCAGGAGTATCGCGTGATCGGGCAGAACTTCAAGGCGGAGTATCAGAACGCCGGCAGCGCGGTTATCACGGCGCAAACGAAGACCGGCGGAAATGTCTGGAGTGGTCAGGCGCTCTATGCATTCCAGAACAAGGGCATGGTGCAACTCGATAGCTTCCAGCGCGCAAACAATACTCCGAAGCCCGACTATCGGCGGACGCTTACTGCTTTCAGCATTGGCGGGCCGATCATCAAGAACAAGCTTCACTTCATCGGTGCGTACGAAGGGAACTATCAGAACCGGTTCAACTTCGTGAACATCGGGACGCTGCCAACCGGGTTCCCCGCGCTCGACACCGTGAACTTGCGACAGTACAATGGGAACGGAGCTTCACCGTTCCGCGAGAATCTCTTTTTCGGCAAAGTCAACGCCGATATCAGCAATAATCAGTCTGCCGAAATCGCTTTTAACAATCGGCATGAAACGGACATCAGAGATTTTGGCGGCAATACCACGGCGGCCGCGGCGGTGAATGTCCACAACTACAACACCGTCATTCAGGCGAAGCACAACTATTTCACCGGGCCGTGGCTCAACGAAGCGAAAATAGATTTCTCAAAGTTCCACCGCGGATTCAGCCCGAATCAGCTTGGTCAACCGCGGCGACTCTATACCGCCGGTGGAACCGACTACGTAATCGGCTCCGCGGCATCGATTCAGGAGTACATCCAGAAGCGTGTCGGCTTCCGCGACGACGTGACGTTCACCGGGTTCCAGTTGATGGGCGAGCACGTGTTCAAGGGTGGACTGAGCTTCAACCACAACACGTACGACGTCGACAAGCGGAACGATTTCGTACCACAGTTCCACTATGCGCAGACCGCCAATACGGGAAACGGAAATCAGACATACAATTTCCAGGTTCCGTTCGAGCTCAGGTTCGGCAGTGGCGATCCGTTCATGAAATCCACCAACAATGAGTTTGGTACCTACGTCCAGGACGACTGGAGTCCGATCAAGCGGCTGCTTCTCAACATCGGCGTGCGCTGGGACTACGAGAGCAACATGCTCAACACCGGTTACGTGACGCCGAACACCGGTCGGATTCACTATCTCGACACGTTGCGCACGTACATGAACCTGCCCAATGCAAATTCGCCGTCGGGCGTCAATTTGTTCGTGCCGCTCGATCTCAATCAGTACATCGCGACTGGAGACAATCGGAAACCGTTCAAGAAGGCGATTCAGCCGCGGTTGGGATTCTCGTACGGCATCGACGAAGCGAACCGTACTACGATCTTCGGGGCCTGGGGCCTGTACTACGACCGCATTCCGTTCGACGTTGCAGTCGACGAAAAACTGAAGATTTCAAATCCCACCTACACCATCAATTTTGCACCTCCGGGAGTTGCGCCGGTTCCGGGTCAGGTGGCGTGGCAGAATTCGTATCTCACCGCCGACACGGTGGTCCTGGATGCGTTGGTGTCGCAGTTTGGAACGCGTGAGCTGTGGCTAATGAACAACGACATCAAGGTTCCGAAGACGACTCAATTCAGTGTCGGCTTGCGACAGTTGTTCGGGCAATTCGCGGGTGCTCTCACCTACGCCGCTCAGCGCAGCACCGACCAGTTCACCTGGCAAGTGGCAGCCGGCGGACTGAACACCAATGGAACCTGCTGCAACTTCCCGTTCAACTGGGGAGCGCACGGAATCGCGTCGGTTATTTATTCATCGAACGACGTGAAGACCTGGTACGACGCCGTATCATTGCAGCTCGAGAAAGTGTATAGCCGTCCGGACTTGAACGCATTTGGATGGGGTGCGGGAATTACGTATACGTTCGCCACCCGCTATCTGCAGGGAGAGGACAATCTCGGCGACACGTTTGCGTTCCCGCAGGCGTTCACGATCAAGAAGCACGCAGCGCCGAACAACGAGAAGCATCGCATTGTGGCCAACTGGATCACGGATATGCCGTGGGCATTCGGAATCCAGTGGTCGGGACTGCTGACGTTGGGCGGGAAGTACACACTGGACGCTGGTTGCCAGCGGTTCTGCCCGGTGTTCGAGAGAGGAGGTTTCACTGTTCCGGGTACGTTCCCGTACCAGAATCTCGACATGCGCTTCCGGAAGGACTTGCCGACATTCGGACGTTCTCCGGCGCAGATCGGCCTCACTCTCGACGTATTCAACGTGCTGAATCACGTCAACCTCACGGGCTACAACACGAGCCTACAGGCGAATGGCCAGCCTGATCCCAATTTCGGGAAGGCGAACGGCGTAGCTACGGATGCGCGTAGATATCAGCTCGGCGCGGAGATCAACTTCTGATTCGACGTCACCGACTGATTTGAGAGTAAGCCGGCGCTGGTTGCGGAGACGCAGTCAGCGCCGGTTTCTTTTGTCGCGGTGAAAATCTTGCAGCACTCTCGACCTAACAGGAGGAATATGGCGGCGGGTTTCCGTTGGCGTGGCTTTTCGAGTTTCGTGGCTGTCGCTGTCATCTCCGCGTGCAGCTCCGCGACCTCTGTCACTGGCATCAGCACTGTTGCCGGGACGCTACCTCCATCGCAATTGTCGACGAGGCAAGCGGCGTTTCTCGACACGCTGCAGCGCCGCACCTTCAACTGGTTCTGGGA
>DASUZC010000269.1:0-3391 GCA_036377095.1 Gemmatimonadaceae bacterium | reverse complement strand
TGGGATGGAATCGGGGAGAGCTGCCGGTTTACCTCTCCGCTTACGTCGATTCAGCAACGGCGATGGGATCGACAGGCCTGGTTCGTGGAGTGAACGGCATTGAAGGGCAAATGCGCGCGGGGTTCTGGCGCAGTGGCCGTCCGCTTCAGAATTTGAGTTACGACCACCTTGAGATTCGCCCCATCGGACCCGATCAGGCGATCGCAACGGGTCAATACATTCTCACCGGCGGCGGCCGGCCCGATCGGACCGGATGGTTTTCGACGGTGTGGGTTCGCACGCCGCGCGGGTGGCGAATGGTTCACGATCACTCGTCATAGTCAACCAGAGGTAGAACAATGAAGACTGTTAAGTCAAACTTTGCGGCACTCTTAGCGTTTGCTGTCGTTGGACTAACGGCGTGCGGCAGTGATTCGACGGGACCGACGGATCTCGACTCGGCGTCGGCGCTACGAAGTCTTGCGCTCGGACTGCAGCAGTTCGGCGGCGATGGAACCACCGCGACGCTCGAAGTCGACAACTCGTTTGGCGGCATCGCACAGTTCCTCGATCAGGTAACCGTGAACATCGATGGTGCTCCGCAGTCGATGTACGCGTTGGCGTTGCACGAGAGTTTCCCCCCAGGCACGTGCGAGGAGACGATTTTCGGCAACAT
This sequence comes from Gemmatimonadaceae bacterium, assembly GCA_036377095.1. Taxonomy (GTDB): domain Bacteria; phylum Gemmatimonadota; class Gemmatimonadetes; order Gemmatimonadales; family Gemmatimonadaceae; genus UBA4720. Next base: position 2,736 of record DASUZC010000269.1, on the reverse strand, counting down.
CATCCCGGCCGATCCTAACGTCTGCACACCACCACAGCTCGGGCTCGCGGTCATGCTCTGGCAGTCGCGATCACCTTCGCAACCGCCCGAACGCATGGCTCTTCTCGTCGGCGACGTCGGCACCAGCAATTTCGATTTCAATTTCGACAGCCCCCTGCTGACGGCTGTGGGACTGTACGTCGTCGGTCAGAACGAACTTTGGGTATCACAATCGGGAACGTTGACGAGCGGTGTCGCAGCTACATCTCAAGCGTGCGATGTCCCGCTGCCGCTCTACGCGAAAAGCGGAGCGTGCCACATTGCGACTTTCGACGAACAGGGAAGTATTGTCTTTGAGCTGTTCGATGAGAATGGCACCAGCACCAAAACACAGACTTTGACAATTCCCCGCCAGACACTGCACGGTCTGTGGATGGCCATCAGCGAGGTACAGCCGATTGGTTTGACGGCGACGCGATTGGTACCGCGCGATCTGATGCGGCGGCTGCTTAGCCGCTAGCGTGCCTCACTAGGGCGAGAGTACCACCAGCTGGGCGACGTAGGCTCGTGACGAACCCGGCTCCGATTGACGAGGAGCCGGCGCAAGGCTGACAAATCGAATCTTGAGCTCACCCGCGGTGGATTCGTTGCTCGGCGGCGTGAGACTGACGATTCTGTAATCGGCCGGGGCAGTAGTCCGTGAGACAATCAGCTCGATCTTCGCGTCGCCTGCCCAAACGCACGTTACATCCACGGGACAGCGCGAATCCTCAGTCACCCGATTGAATGTGATCCGAAATCCGGTGCCGTTAACTGTGGCAGTCTTGCCCAGTGCCAGACTGAACGTGGCACCCGGATCAGCGACGACAGCGGTGTCCACCGTCGCGCAACCCATCGCCACGCAGATCAGTGTCAGCCCGGCAAGTACTCGACGCATTACGCGATCAGGCTGCCTGCGCAGCATAGATCCCCGGAGCATCCTCGTGCGGATTGCGCCGCGCGTACATCCAGATCGCTCCGCCGACGGCGAACAGTATGGCGATGACCTGCGCCATTGTGAACGTACCGAGCAGGAAACGATCGTCCTTGGCACGGACGAACTCGATGATGAAGCGCTCGATTCCGGCAAGCACACAGTACAATCCGAACAGCCAACCTTCGGCGTGCTTGTGATCGCGAAAGCGCCACAGGATGAGGAACATCACGAAGCCGAGCGCGACCTCGTACAGTTGCGTCGGGTGAACCGACAGCACCTGATTCGGCAGCGAGCCCGGCGGCGGTGTAATGTGAAACAGCTGCGTCATGTTCGACACTGTCGACGGTGGCGCGCCGTTGGGAAAAGCCACCGCCCACGGTCCGTTCCACGGCCGCCCGTAATCGTCGCCGACCGCCCAGCAGCCAGTGCGACCGATGCTGTAGGCAGCGGCGATCGCCGGCGCGGCGACATCGCTGATGCGGGTGAAGCTCATCTTCTTGGCGCGAATTACGAGGTAGCAGGCGACGATGCCGCCCATCAACCCGCCCCAGAAGACGAACCCCGCCCTGCTGAGCAGCGCACCCGTGTCGTGCATCAGAATGGCGTAATAGGTCTTGCCACCCAACAATCCACCCAGGACGGCGGCGAAAATCAGATCGCTGATCGGCTCCGGATCGTGTCCGCGGCGAGCCAGCTCACGTTGCGAAATGATCTGTGCGATGACAAATGCGAGCAGCACCGCCAATCCGAATCCGGTGAGCTGCAGCGGACCAACCTGATAAGACAGCGGTTGCTGGACGATTGAAGCAAAAAAATTGTGCATGTGATGGAATCTAGGCTGCGACCAGTCCCGGGATAGTGCTGCTGGCGTAAGCATTGAGGTCGAGCCCGGATTGTTCTCCGTGCTCGAAACGGAACAGTCCTGCCCGCGCGATCATCGCCGCATTGTCGGTCGCCAGTCTCGGTGTCGGCATGAAAACAGTAATGCCATCGGGCTCGAGCCGGGTTCTCATTGCCGCGGCCAGCGTGCGATTGCATGCCACGCCACCGCCGAGCACGACCCGCGTACGTCCGTAAGCATCGGCAGCGCGCCGGGTCTTTTCGACGAGCGTGTCGATCAATGAATCCTGGAATCCGCGTGCGATGTCCGCCTTGTCCGACTCTATGTTGGCCGATGCGCGGACTGCGTTCAGCACCGCCGTCTTCAGCCCGCTGAACGAGAACGCGTAGTAGTCATCGTCGCGTGGTTGCGCATTGCGTCGCACCATCGGCCGCGCAAATCGGAACCGCTCAGGATTTCCTTCACGTGCGAGCTGTTCGACGTAGCGGCCACCAGGGTAGGGAAGACCGAGCAGCTTGGCGACCTTGTCGAACGCTTCACCGGCAGCATCGTCGCGTGTCGCGCCAAGCAGGCGGTATGCACCCCACTCCTCGACGTCTAGGAGCAGCGTGTGCCCGCCCGAAATCAACAACGCCGTAAACGGCGGCACGGCGTCGCGGTGCTCGAGCGCGGCCGCGAACAGATGTCCTTCCATATGGTGAACGCCGATCAACGGAATGCCGCGCGCGAAGGCAAGCGCCTTCCCGTAGCTCATGCCGACCAGGAGAGCGCCCACGAGGCCCGGAGTATTGGTGACGGCTACTGCATCGAGATCATTGAGAGTAATTCCGGCCTCGCTCAATGCGCCATCCACGACGGGAACGATGCTGGTGAGATGCGCGCGCGATGCAATCTCCGGTACGACCCCGCCGAAGACGCGATGGACGTCCTGCGACAGAAT
>DASUZC010000268.1:0-2890 GCA_036377095.1 Gemmatimonadaceae bacterium | reverse complement strand
TTGTCGACGGAAAAACCGTACGGCATTCGGGCTTCGCCGATCCCGAGCAGCGCTACCGCCAGCGGTACGCGGATCTCGCGGTCCACCCCGAGGTGCGCGCACTCTTCGTCGCACGATCACGCATGACCCGCGCGATTCGCTCCTTTTTCGACGAGCGGGATTTCCTCGAAGTCGAGACGCCGATCCTGCAACCGCTCTACGGCGGTGCGACGGCGCGACCGTTTACAACCGTGCACAACGCGCTGGACATGCCGCTTTACCTGAGGATTGCTGACGAGCTGTACCTGAAGCGGCTGGTCGTCGGCGGCCTGGATCGGGTCTACGAGATTGGACACGACTTCAGGAACGAAGGCATCGACCGGACACACAACCCTGAGTTCACGATGCTGGAGTTCTACCAGGCTTATGCCGACTACACGGGGATGATTGATGTCGTGGAAGAGCTGCTGGAGCGGGCTGCCGAGGCGGTTCGCGCGGTCCCGGAAGTTGGTCAGAACGTGCCGAGGTTCCAGGTGCCGTTTCCGCGCATCGAGTGGCTGCCGTCTTTGAACAAGGCGGCAGGAACCGACGTCACTGCGCTCGATGATGCGGCGTTGCGCGCACTTGCGAAGCGAGTCGGTGTAGAAGAGTCAGAGTCGATGAGCCGCCCGAAGATCATGGACGAGATGTTCCAGGCGCTCGTCGAATCAAAACTCATAACCCCGACGTTTGTGGTCGACTATCCCGTGGAACTTTCGCCGCTGGCAAAACCGAAGAGGGGCAATCCCCAGCTCACCGAGCGTTTTGAGCTTTTTGCCAACGGCAAGGAACTGGCAAACGCGTTCAGTGAGCTCAACGATCCGATCGATCAGCGACGCCGGTTTGAGGCGCAGGCCAGATTGCGCGCCGCCGGTGATCTGGAGGCGGCGGGAGTCGACGAGGATTACCTACGCGCGATGGAGTACGGTATGCCGCCGATGGGCGGGTGCGGCATCGGCATTGACCGATTGTTCATGTACCTGTCCGGCGCGACGAACATTCGCGACGTAATCCTCTTTCCGACAATGAGGCCGGAGTGACGAAGCTCGAGCTGCAAATTGCCTCGCGCTATTTGCGCAGCCGCCGCGGATCGAAGCTGCTGTCGCTGATCAGCATAATTGCGATCGGTGGCGTGCTGGTAGGCGTCAGCGCACTGATCATCATCATCGGTGTGATGAACGGGTTGCAGCACGACTTGCGTGAGAAGATTCTGGTCGGCAGCCCGGACATTCGCGTGTTGACCTACGGTGAGGATCTAAAGATCAACGCCTGGGATACCGTATTGACGAAGATTCGCAAGCAGCCCGGCGTCGTCGCCGCAGCGCCCTTCGTGCTCACCGAAGGCGTGATGACGGGAGGACGTGATTATGCGAGCGGAGTGTACATCGTCGGTCTGCCGCCGCAGGGTCGCGGCGTATCCGATGTCACGACCATTCGATCGCACGCGACGGTGGGTGATTTCCGCTTTGCGAGCACTGACGGACAGCAGCGCGGTGTCGTGCTCGGCAAGCTCCTCGCGGCTCGATTCAACAAATGGCCAGGGGACAGCGTCATGCTCGTCTCCGCTGCGTTGGGCAAGATGAATCCCGTGACAGGGGGACTGGTGCCGACGATCGAACGGTTTGAAGTAACCGGAATCGTCCAGACCGGGATGTACGAGTACGACAACTCATACGCGTTCATCGCCCTGGACAAGGCGCAGTCCCTCGCCGGTCTTGGAAGCGGCGTCACGGGAATCGAGGTGAAGACCACCGATCGCTGGCAGGCGAGTCGCGTTGCAAACCAGCTCATCTCAACGCTCGGTTGGCCATTCCGTACCGTGGATTGGGAAGAGCAGAATCGCTCCTTGTTTCAGGCGCTCAAGCTCGAGAAACTCGGAATGGGAGTGATCCTGCTGCTGATCGTACTCGTCGCAGCGTTCAACATCGTCAGTACGCTGACGATGGTGGTAGCCGACAAAACAAAGGAGATCGGCATCCTCAAGGCGATGGGAATGCCCGCCCGCTCGATTCGTCGAGTGTTCTTTGCTCAAGGGCTGGTAATCGGCGTCGTTGGCACCGCACTCGGCCTCATTCTTGGATTCGCCGGCGCTCTGGCGCTCGACCGTTATCAGTTCATCAAGCTCGATCCGCAGGTCTATTTCATCGATCATTTGCCGGTATCGACACAGCCGAGCGACGTGTTGTGGATCGTTCTGGCAAGCATTGCGATTGCCGCAATCGCGACGGTTTATCCGTCGGTCCAGGCGTCTCGCCTATTCCCGATCGAGGCAATCCGCCACGAATGACGATGACCGTTCTGGAAGCGCACGAAGTCTACAAGTCTTACATCGGTGGCGATGGCAACATCCTCAACGTGCTCAACGGCGTGAATCTTTCTGTTTCAAAGGGAGAGATGGTTGCGATTGTCGGCGCGAGCGGCGCAGGCAAGAGCACGTTGATGCATGTACTTGGAGCACTGGACAAACCCACGCGCGGCTATGTAGTAATCGGGGGAGAGCCCGTGCAGGGTCGCGATGAGAATGCGTTGGGAGAGCTCCGCAATCGGAGTGTCGGATTTGTGTTCCAGTTTCATCACCTTCTGCGCGAGTTTTCAGCGTTGGAGAACGTGATGATGCCGATGCGCATCGCCGGCCGGTCGGACGATTTCGCGCGAGGCCGTGCCGCGGAACTGCTGGCTCGGGTGGGCCTCACTGCGCGAATGTCGCACCGGCCGGGCGAGCTCTCCGGCGGAGAGCAGCAAAGGACGGCGGTGGCGAGGGCGCTGGCGATGGATCCGCAGGTGCTTCTCGCCGACGAGCCATCGGGCAACCTGGATCGCTCTAATGCCGAAATGCTGCACGAACTTTTGGGCCAGGTCGTCAATGACCTGG
>DASUZC010000267.1:0-25867 GCA_036377095.1 Gemmatimonadaceae bacterium | reverse complement strand
GAATCCAGTCGCCTTCGACGCCAGCGCCGAAGAGCGCGACACCCGCGGGTTCATCTCGATCACCAGCATCTCGCCGTCTTCGGGATTGATGGCGAATTGGATGTTGCAGCCGCCGGCCTCGACACCGATTTCGCGAATGACTGCGACCGCGGCGTCGCGCATGATCTGATACTCGCGATCGGTGAGGGTCATTGCCGGTGCGACGGTGATCGAGTCGCCGGTGTGGATTCCCATCGGATCGATGTTTTCGATCGAGCAGACGATCACGACGTTGTCAGCGCCGTCGCGCATCACCTCGAGCTCGAACTCCTTCCAGCCAATCACGCTGCGCTCGACGAGCACCTGCGTTACCGGGGACAGATCGAGACCGCGACGAATTATCTCCTCGAATTCCTGGCGGTTGTAGGCGATTCCGCCGCCGCTGCCGCCGAGTGTGAACGCGGGGCGAATGATTGCGGGGAAGCCGGTGAGCTCGAGAATCTCGAATGCCTGATCGAGCGTGGTGGCTATTCCGCCCTCCGCGCACACCAGCCCGATCCGCTTCATTGCATCGGCGAACTGCTTGCGGTCCTCGGCCATTGCGATGGCGCGGGCGTCGGCGCCGATCAGCTCGACTCCGTAGCTCTCCAGCACTCCACGCTCGGCCAGTTTCATCGCCACGTTGAGCGCCGTCTGGCCGCCCATCGTCGGCAGCAGCGCATCCGGCCGCTCCTTGGCGATCACCAGCTCGACGTACTCGGGAGTCACCGGCTCGATGTAGGTGCGATCGGCGAACTCCGGATCGGTCATGATCGTGGCCGGATTGGAGTTCACCAGCACGACCTCGAACCCTTCCTCGCGCAGCGCTTTGGCCGCCTGAGTGCCCGAATAGTCGAACTCAGCGCCCTGACCGATCACGATCGGGCCGGAGCCGATTACGAGGATTTTGCGGAGGTCAGTTCTCTTCGGCATTAGCGTTCAAAGTTAGCGAGTGTAAACCTTATCGGAGAGGACTGAGTACTCCGGACCAACGGCATCGACAATCGCGGACTGAGTACGGACCATGACTGAGGATGAAGCCTGGGAACGCGTGTTAGCGATCCTCGCTCCTCAATTAGTCCGCGATTGTCGATGCGATGTTGGTCCGGAGTACTCAGTCCAAGAAAAAAGGGGAGCCCAAAGGCTCCCCTTTTTTCAAAATCGGCGAGTTGCGGATTACGCAGCGCTCTTCCCTCTCGGCGCCCGCTGAACTTTTCCCGCGTGCAGGCAGCGAGTGCACACCTTCACCTTGGTGATCTTACCATCGATCACGATGCGCACGACCTGCAAATTCGGCTTCCACGTACGACGCGTCCTGTTGTTCGCGTGCGAGACGTTGTTGCCGTAGGCGACGCCCTTGTCGCAGATGTAGCAGCGATTCCTTCTGATCTGCGCCATGGTCAGCCCTCCGCCGATATAAGCTCGATGCGCGCCATTTCCGCGCCATCGCCCTTCCGATGACCGGTCTTGAGGATGCGCGTGTAACCGCCCTTCCTCGTCGCGAACCGCGGCCCGATGTCCTTGAACAGCTTGTCCGCCGTTTCGCGATGCGCGACGTGACGACCCGCCAGACGGCGGCTGTGCAGCGTGCCCGTCTTCGCCTTGGTGATCAGCTTCTCGACGAACGGACGAAGCTCTTTCGCTTTCGCCTCGGTCGTCTCGATCGCACCACGCTCGATGAGAGCCTTCGTCAGGCTCCGCATCAGCGCGAGCTTCTGCTCGCTGGTGCGACGAAGCTGCTTGCCCTTCTTACGGTGACGCATTCTTAGCCTTCCTCTTCCTCGTCAGCACCGACGGTGGCGACGTTGCGATTTGGCGGCGTGCCCTGATCGGTGATGCGCACTCCGTCGGGCGTCTCCTCGTACTTCATACCGAAGTTGAGGTTCTCGCGCTCGAGCAGGTCGGCGATCTCGTTCAGTGACTTCTTGCCGAAGTTCTTGACCTGGAGAATCTGGCTCTCACTCTGACGGACCAGGTCACCAAGCGTGCGGATGTTGGAGTTCTTGAGCGAGTTCACCGAGCGAACGGAGAGCTCGAAATCTTCGATCGGCGTGCGGAGCAGATCGGCCAAACGGTGCGCGTCGCCGCCCGACATCTCCGTTCCCGGAGTCAGCGGAGCGGAAGCGTGCGAGCCGAAACCCGCGAAATACTGGAAGTGCGTCTGCGCCAGCGCAGCGGCGTAGCTCACAGCCTCCTCGGGGGTGACGGTGCCGTTGGTCTCCACGGTGAGCGTGAGACGATCGTAGTCGGTGCGCTGACCAACGCGCGTCTCGGCGACGGCGAAGTTGGCGCGACGAACAGGATTGTAGATCGAGTCGATTCTCACCACATCCACCGGCAATGTCTTGTCGACGACGTGCTGATCCGATTCGACGTAGCCGCGACCACGACCAACGTACAACTCGACGTTGATCTCGCGATCACCCTGCAGAGTGAAGAGGTGATGGTTGCGATCGACAATCGTCACGCCACTCTGGTTCTCGACGTCATTCGCGGTGACAGGGCCCGCCGAATTGCGCGAGATGCGCAGCACGGTGTTCTCGACGCCCTCGTCGAGTGACAGCGTCAGCGATTTGAGGTTGCCGATGATTTGATGGACATCCTCGACCACGCCCGGAATGGTCTGGTGCTCGTGGAGGACGCCGTCGATGCGGAATCCCCACACTGCCGACCCGCGGAGCGAGGAGAGAAGGAGACGCCGCATGGCGTTTCCGAGGGTATGTCCGAAGCCGCGCTCGAGCGGCTGTAGTCTGAATTCTGCGACGTTGGGATTGTCTTCGCGCTTGGTCGCTTCAACCAGCTGCGGACGGACAAGGCCCCTGAGATCAATTGCGGTTGCCATTTTTTTTCTTTTCCTTGAACAAGCCACCCCGCCCCTAACGCGCGGTGAGCCCGTAACGGGAGTTAGGGTCCCGAATACTTGGATCTATGAATGGTGAACTGCGTCAACTCCAACCGTTCGCAGTTCGGAATAACTATTTCGAATAGAGCTCTACGACCAACTGCTCCTGAGCAGCAATTGGAATATTCGGCCGCGTTGGACGCTCCAGCATTTTGCCGCTGAAGGTGTCGCGATCCACTGCGATCCATGACAACGGTGCGCCGCGGCTGGACTGATCCATCGCCGCCATCACGTTTGCCTGCTCGCGTGACTTCATGCGAACCCGAATCTCCTGACCCGGCTGCACGAGGAAGCTCGGGATATCGACCGACTTCTGATTCACTTCAACGTGGCGGTGCCGCACGAGCTGGCGCGCTGCCTTGCGGCTGCCCGCGAATCCCATCCGGTACACGACATTGTCGAGGCGCGACTCCAGCGCGGCGAGAAGATTGTGTCCCGTAATTCCCGGTAGCGGTGCAACGCGCTCGAAGGTGTTGCGGAACTGTCTCTCACTGACGCCATAAATGCGTTTGATCTTCTGCTTCTCACGTAGCTGCTTCGAGTACTCCGACATCTTGCGACGGCGGGCCGTTGAAGCTCCGTGCTGACCGGGCGGTGTTGGACGGCGCTCGACCGGGCACTTCTCGGTGAAGCATTTCGTCGCCTTGAGGAACAGCTTCGTTCCTTCGCGCCGGCACTGCCTGCAGCTCGCATCCGTATATCGCATCGGTTAGACCCTCCGACGCTTGGGCGGGCGGCAGCCATTGTGCGGGATCGGCGTGACGTCCTTGATCGACTTGACCTGCAGCCCGGCGGCGACGAGCGCCTGGATCGCAGACTCACGACCCGAGCCCGGTCCCTGCACTCTCACGTGCACCCGACGAACGCCAAGCGTGACCGCTTCGCGTCCAGCCTGCTCACCGGCAACGGTCGCGGCAAACGGCGTCGACTTCTTCGATCCCTTGAAGCCGGCCTTTCCCGACGAGCCCCATGAGATCGTGTTCCCCTTGCTGTCGGTGATGGTGATGGTGGTGTTGTTGAACGTCGCGCTGACGTGAGCGATTCCTTCCGCCTCGATTACGCGCTTAGCCTTTTTGCCTACTGCCATTCTTCTCGTTACCCGATTACTTGGTTTCTAACCGTTATCCAGAGCGGACTCTACTTGGTGACTTTCTTCTTGCCGGCGATTGCGCGGCGCGGACCTTTCTTTGTGCGTGCGTTGGTGTGCGTGCGCTGACCGCGAACCGGCAGACCGCGGCGATGACGAATACCCCGGTAGCTGCCAATGTCCATAAGCCGCTTGATGTTCATCGCGATCTCGGTTCTCAGCGCGCCTTCGACGCGGAAATCCTTTTCGATCGCCTGACGCAGCCGATTGGTGTCGGCATCGTTCAGGTCACGAACTCTCTGGTCAGCACTGACGCCCGTCGTCTCGAGAATGCGGCGCGCGGTCGCGCGGCCGATCCCGAAAATGTACGTCAGACCGATCTCGAGCTTCTTCTCACGCGGAAGATCGACGCCAGCGATACGCGCCATTAATCAGCCCTGCTTCTGTTTGTGTTTTGGATTGCGCTTGCAGATGATGCGAGTCACGCCCTGTCTCTTGATGACTTTGCAGTGCTCACAGATCGGCTTGACGCTGCTGCGGACTTTCACGACCCAACTCCTGCTCGATAGCCAAAGGAGGGCCGACTGGCCCTCCAAAATTTTCCGAGGTTAGCCTTTGAAATTACACGGGCTGGGAAGGTAATGCAACCCATGAAGGCATCGTGAGTTAGAAGGGAGGCGGGAGGCGGGAAGCGGAACTGCGAGCGCGCGCTTCGAATGCTCTCCCTCCGGCCGTGCCGCCTCCCGCTTCCCGCCTCCCGCTTCCCGCTTCCCGCTAAAGGGTTTTCATCACCGAGCGGAGCTCGTTCGGGGGGTCCTTTGCCTCCGTTATCATCCGCCCCAGCACTATGTAATTGGCCCCCGCCTTCGCGGCCTCAGACGCGGTGACCGTCCGCTTCTGATCGTCAGTTTTGCCGCCCGCGGGACGAATACCCGGCACCAGCAGCTTCAGTTTCTCGCCGTATTTGGCGCTGATCTTCTGCGCCTCCAACCCGCTGCAGACGACGCCGTGGGCGCCCACCGCCGCGCACTCTCCCGCCAGGCGCAGAACCTCACCGTAAATCTCCAGCGACTTCCGCCCCCACGCTTCGCGGAGAATCGCAGCATCGAGTGAGGTAAGGATCGTGACGCCAAGTACCCCGCACTTGTCCCCCGCACCCTCGACGGCGGCGGCGATCATTTCACGGCCGCCGGTCGCGTGAACCGTGAGCAGCCGAGCTCCGATCGTCGCCGCGCTTTTCGCCGCTCCCCGCACAGTATTCGGAATGTCGTAGAGCTTGAGATCGAGGAAAACGTCCTTGCCCAACGCCCGCAGTGCCTGCACGACCTGCGGACCAGCCGCAGTGAACAGCTCCCCACCAACCTTGTAGAACTTGCACGCGTCGCCGAGGCGGTCGACCATCGCCAGCGCCAGATCGGCGCGCGGAAAATCCAGTGCGACGATGGGAACAGGCTTGCGCGAGGCCACTGGCTGTTCGCGCGTGGCGACCTTCGTTCTCGTCCCCGCCGGTCGATTCGACGGTGTCATCTCATGATTCCCATTCCAGCGTGCCCCTCAGCTCCGTCAACGATTTCACATCGTGACGCTCGCACCACTTCTCCAGATCGCGAATCACCTTTTGCGGCAGTCGCGGCTCCTGCATCGCCGCCGTCCCCATCGCCACCAAAGATGCGCCGGCGATCACGTACTGCACGACATCGGTCGCTTTGCTGATTCCACCGACTCCGATCACCGGCAACTCGACTGCCTTGGCCACCTTGTATGTCGCAAGGACTCCTACAGGCAGCAAACCCGGGCCGCTGACGCCGCCGGTCCCAAATCCCAGCGCCGGCCGGCGCGTCTCGACGTCGATTGCGAGTCCCGGCAGTGTGTTCACAACAGTAATCCCATCCGCTCCGGCAGCAGCCGCAACCTTGGCGCTCTTCCCAATATTCGGCAGCGTCGGCGATAACTTGACGAACACCGGTTTGCGTGTCGCCGCGCGCGCCCTACTCACCACCGCGGTCAGAGACGCATCGTCGGCGCCGAATTCCATTCCGCCTGCTCTCACGTTCGGACAGCTGACGTTGAGCTCGTACCCGGACACGGCCGAAGACGGATCGAGAATCGAGACGACGCCGGCGAATTCCTCAACCTGGTTTCCGACCACGTTCACCAGAACTTTCGCACGGCGTAGATGTTGGGCGAGCCACGGCAGATGCTCGTCGCGAACTTCCTCGACGCCGGGGTTGGCGAGCCCGACCGCGTTGATCATCCCGCCGTCGAATTCGGCCACCCGTGGCGCGCGCGCCCCGTGTCGCCGCTCCAGACTCACTGCTTTGGTGACGAGCCCGCCGATCGTATCGAGGTCGATGACGCTGGCCAGCTCACGCCCATAAGCTGCGGTGCCAGCGGCAAGCAAAACCGGATTCTGGAACTCGATCCCCGCGGCGGTGACTGCGAGCGAGGACGATGTCACCGCTACCGCTGGCCTCCGACTCGGGACTCATAGTGCCCGAGGTACGCGATCACGGATTCGGCAATGCCTCTCGCGAGCGCGCGTTGATTGGCCTGATCGGTCAGATACGTCGCTTCGGACTGGTTACTGCCAAATCCGATTTCGATCAGGACCGCCGGCATGTACGAGCCGCGCAATACCGCGAAGTTGGCCTGCTGCACGCCCCGATTGGGTCCCGGATGCACTTCGATCAATCCATCCTGAATTGTCTGCGCCAAGTCACTGGACTCACGGAGATGCTCATTCTGAGCCATGTCGGTGATGATGAAACTAAGTGGATCGCCCTTTGGTGCGTTGGCGCCGGTCTCGAACTTCACCGATTCGTTTTCCATGTCCTGGACCCGGCGCTCATCCTCGGTCTTGGCCTCGGCTAGGAAATATGTCTCGAACCCACGCTCGCGCGCGCCGGCCGCGGTGTTGTAGCCCGGAGCGTTGCAGTGAATGGAAATGAAAACGTCGCCGTGATTGGCGTTGGCGATCCGGCCGCGATCGGCCAGCGCTATCAGCGTGTCGGTGGTGCGAGTCATGAGGACGTCGTAGCCCCGCGCGCGCAGCACCGCTTCGAGTTTCTTCGCAACCGATAGCGTCACGTCTTTCTCGACGAACCACGGCGGATTGTTGCCGATCGGTCCGGTCATGCCGTTATCCGGGCCACCATGACCAGCATCGATTACCACCGTTTTGCGGGCTCGTGGTTTGGTAGTGGATACGCGGGCCGTCGGCACCGAACTTCTGGGGAGCGGCGTCGACACGGCGGTGGAATTGGCAGGTAGCCTCGCCGGCGCAGCCACCGCGGTGCTATTGGCTGCAGTTTTTGCCGGCGTTGTCACCGCAACACGCGTCTCGGTCCTGACAGCGAACGTACGCAGCTCGGCCTGAGCCGCGTCGTAGTAATAGCCTCCCGCGTACCGCGGGATGACTTCGCTGACGAACTGGAAAGGCAGATAGAGCTGCCCGCCGCGCACCTGTGGTGCGCGCGTCAGCGGTACCGTAAGAGTGTCGAGTTTGGCGAACGGAATTCCGTCGATCACCGCCAGCCGCGTGCGCGGCAGCACCAGAGTGTAATGGAGATTCGTTCCGGTGATCAGTGTGCCTTTCAGAGCTTTCAGCAGCACGTCAGCGCGCACGCTCGGATCGCCGGCACTGATCGTTACCGGGACCGATGTGGTCACCGCACCATCTCGAACAGTGATGAACGTCGGGATCGGTGTTCCCGCGGCGATCTGCAGAGCGAAGACCAACGCGATCATCGAGTGCGCACCGCGCGCTGCATGTCGCGCTCATCGTCACGCCGCTTTTCATCTGCGCGCTTGTCGTAAAGTTTCTTGCCCTTGCCGAGCGCGAGCGCGACCTTGGCCTTGCCGCGCCGGAAATAGAGCTCGAGCGGCAGCAGGGTTAGGCCCTGCCGTTCCACCGCGCCGATCATTTTCCGGATCTCCTTGCGGTGCAACAGCAGCTTGCGCGTGCGCGTCGGTTCGTGATTGAAGTAGCTCGCCTGTTCGTACGGCGCTATGTGCAGGTTCAGCAGAAAAACTTCTCCGTCTTTGACGATCGCGTATGAATCGGCGATGTTGGCCTTCCCGTTACGCAGCGACTTGACCTCGCTGCCGGTAAGCACCAGACCCGCTTCCCACGTGTCGAGGATGTGGTAGTCGTGGCGCGCGCGTTTGTTCCGCGCGATCGACTCCTTCGCATCTTTCTCGACTTTCTCTGCCATTTGACTCAGTTCTCGTGTGCGAGGCAACTTCGACGAAACTATCGCGAACGCCTTGGATCGTGCAGCCGCATCAGCAAAAACGACGCTGTCGAGCGTGCGAAGCTTCGTTGACTTCGCTATGCCAAGCTCCTTATCTTCGGAACCCGACCTCGCCGAAGTGGTGGAACTGGTAGACGCGCTGGCTTCAGGAGCCAGTGGGCGCAAGCTCGTGGGGGTTCGAGTCCCCCCTTCGGCACTGATTTGTTTATCTGCGCGACACTTCGCGCATCAGTTGGCAGCTACAGGTGAACGAGTGGTGAGCGCTTTGACGCACGCTTGCAGTCCCGCCCTAGCGCGTGCAATGTAGCAGCCTCCACTAACCGGGGTGACCATGTCACTCGCTGCCCGTAGTACACCGCCGCACCCGCGCGCGCTCCTTCCGTGCACCTCACTTCGTTTCGAGCGCGCCCTCCGCTCCATGCAGCTGGTCTTCGTCGCTGCCATCGCCGCGCTCTCGGCTTGCACGGACCGACCCACCGATCCTGCGAGCTCGCAGCTACGCGCGCCGTCATCGGTCAGTAGCGAGCGATCCTTCCCGGCGGGGCTTGCCAGCGTCGGATGGCAGGAACAAGCGCGATCGCTCGTTGCCGCCCATCCGGCTACGATGTCACCCATCAACGCTGTGCGCGCGTACGCGCTGCTGAGCGTCGCTCAGTACGGAGCCGTTGTCGATGCCGGTAACCAACTCGACGCCGACGAAGCCCTGCAGAGCAACGGGTTCGGCGCGGGCGGCCGCAGCCGGTTCGAAGCGGAGCGAGGCGCGATCGCCGGAGCATCTGCTCAGGTCTTGTCGTACCTCTTCCCCGATGCCGCCGCGGTGCTGGAGGAACGGCTCGCCAACGAAGGCACGGCGGGTCCGGGGGGAGTCCATCCGCAGTTCACACGCGGTGTCGCGATCGGCCGCGCGTTCGGAGAGGTCATGAAGACGTGGGCCGCCAGCGACGGATTCTCGACGCCGGCATGTTTGGCTGCACCGCGGTCAGCGACGTGCATACCAGGAGCAATTCTCACTGGGTCAGGATTCTGGACGCGGAACCCCGCTCCACCCGGTGGTACTCTTCCGCCGATTGCTGGTCCGCAATTCGGTGCGATGAAGCCGTATTTCCTGACGAGTGGCGCGCAATTTCATCCTGCACCGCCACCGACCTTCGGGTCGCCCGACTACCTCGCGGGATTGAATGAAACGATCACGAAATCCAGTGGACGCACACCAGCCCAGCTTGCCGACGCGAGAGCCTGGAATCTCCCGCAAGGCACAATGACCCCGCTGGGTTACTGGGACCGGCTGGCAGCACAATACATCGCCGAGCATGGTCTCGACGAACGTGCCGCGGCGCACGTTTTTGCTCTGACAAACGCGGCGGCCATGGACGCGGTGATCGGATGTTGGGAAGCAAAATTCAGCTACTACTTTATCCGGCCGTGGCAGGCGAGCCCCGCGGTCGCGCTCGATCCGGTTGTCAATGGAGTTGGGATCGGGCTACCCAACCACCCGTCCTATCCATCTGGGCACTCGTGTGTCTCGGCATCGGCTGGTACAGTGATCGAGACATTCTTCCCTGAGCACGCGACTGTGGTAGATCAACAGGTCGCTGCGGCGGGTGAGTCGCGCATCATCGCTGGGATCCATTTCCCCTTCGACATACGAGCGGGTCAGGCACTCGGCCGGTCGGTTGCGGCGCTCGCGATCGCGTACGATCGCGAGCGTGGTTTGCTGGCCGCAGTGAGATGAACCGCATCCTGGATCGCTAACGCCAGGCAAAAAAAACGGCGCGTCTGCTTGAGCAGCGCGCCGTTTCTGCATCTGCGCCCGGATTTACACGGTCTCTAGGATCGGTAGTCCCGCCTTTTCGCGGCCCGCGCCAGCCGTGTTTGGCAACCCAACACGCTCACGGACAGTGGGCTCGTCGTGCAATAGATCGGCGAGGCTCACTCCCTGAAGGACATCGTCGATCTTCTGCTGCAGCATCACCCACACCGGGCGGATACTGCAGCTGTGCGAGGCGGAGCAGCGCTCCTCCTCAACCGGGTGACTCACGCAGTGCAGGTCGAAGGTCTCGAGCTCTGACGCGTGGATGACATCGCGAATCGAGATCTCGGCCGGTGGCCGCGCCAGAACGTAGCCGCCCCGGGCTCCCCTGGTGCTGGTGATGACGCCGGCGCGCCGCAGTCTCAGCAGAATCTGCTCGACGTAATCCGCCGGCAACCGTTCCTGCCGCGCTATTTCTCGACCGTTGACCGGTCCCAGATCAGTACGCTTCGCGAGGTTCAACGCGCAGATCACGCCGTACTCTGCCCAGGTTGTTATCCGCATACCTCAGGATAGGGGATAAAGCCGCGGACGACAAGTCTTTACAGTCGGTGGACCGAGGGCTGAGGACCAACGGCATCGACCATCGCGGACTAATCGAGGATCGAGGACAACCGAGGACTGGTCCGTAATTGTCGGCAATCCTCAATTAATCCTCGGTTATCAATGCACTTAGTCCTCGGCCCGCGGTTTCAGCCCGCAGAGACCCCGCCGTGTTTGCCCCCCGGCACCCCAATCTCCGTCATTTTCCGGAGATCGAGAACTTCATCGATCTCCTCGTCCGGCAACACCTTTTCGCGCTGTACCAGATCACGGATGAGGATGTCTTCCTTGACCGATTGCTTGCTGAGCTCGGCAGCGCGGGCGTAGCCGATCTGGGGAGCGAGCGCGGTGGCAAGTGCCGCCGATCTCTCCAGCCAGTACTCGCACATCGCTTCGTTCGCCTCCATTCCCTTGACGGTCTTTTCCGCCAGGACGCGGGCTGAGTTGCGCAGGATCATCATCGACAGCAGCGCGTTGTATGCGATGACGGGCATCATCACGTTCAACTCCAGCTGGCCGTGCTCGGCGGCAACGCTGACGCATGTGTCGTTGCCAACGACCTGATAGCACACCTGGTTCACCATTTCCGGGATGGATGGATTCACTTTGCCAGGCATGATGGAAGATCCCGGTTGCACAGCCGGCAAACGAATCTCGTCGAGGCCGGTGCGCGGCCCGCTGGCGAGCAGACGCAGATCGCTGGCGATCTTGCTCAAATCGAGGGCGAGCACGCGCAACTGCCCGCTGAACGCGGCGACGTCGCCCATGCTCTGCATCAGCTGCACTCGATCTTTGCCCTCGCGCAAGTCGACCTTCGCCGAATCCCGGAGATGCTTCACCATCAAGGCGGGATATTCCGGCTCGACATTGACGCCGGTTCCCACTGCGCTGCCACCGATACCGAGGTCGCGCAGATAGTCCGCCGCTTCTGCCACACGTTTGATGCCTCGCCGCAGTGAGCCCGCATACGCATTCAGCTCCTGCCCAAGTCGAATGGGCATCGCGTCCTGGAGATGCGTGCGACCGGATTTCAGAACGTCGTCGAACTCCTTTGCCTTGCGCTCGAATTCTCTGGCAAGCAGCTCGAACGCTTCCTGGACCGACGGCAGCTCGCTCAGACACCCCAGCCTGATTGCAGTCGGAATCACATCGTTGGTCGATTGCGCCATGTTGACGTGATCGTTGGGATGCACCGGCGAATACGCGCCTCGCTTACCACCGAGGATCTCATTGGCGCGGTTGGCGAGGACCTCGTTGACGTTCATGTTGTGCGAAGTTCCGGCGCCGGCCTGGTAGACATCGACGACAAACTGGTCCCGGTACTTCCCGGCCAAAACTTCGTCCGCCGCTTTTACGATTGCGTCAGCAAGTTTTGCATCGAGCCGTCCTGTCTCTTTGTGCGTCAGCGCTGCTGCGCGTTTAATGCGCACAGTCGCGTCGACGAAAGCAGGAAGAGGTTTCAGGCCGCTAATCGGGAAATTCTGCACTGCACGCAATGTCTGCACTCCGTAGAGTGCATCGTTGGGAACTTCCAGCGTGCCCAGTGGATCCTTTTCCGTACGAGTATTGCTCATTGGTTAAAGATGGCGCCTATCGACCGACGATGCGCGCAGTTCCGTTGAGAAATGGATTGGAGAGTCTCTCCTCGCCAATCGTCGTCTCCGGCCCATGGCCGGGATACACAACCGTCGCCGGCGGCAGCGCCGCGATCTTCTTCAGCGACTCGGCGAGCTGTTGTGGATTGGACATCGGCAAATCGGTTCTGCCGATCGAGCCGGCGAACAGACAGTCACCGACGAGTGCGACGCCGTCCCCGTGAATCACCACGTGACCGGGTGAATGGCCGGGCGCATGCATCACGGTCATTTCGGAATCGCCGAGCTTCAGCTTTTGTCCGTCGGCAAATTCCCGATCCGGCGTCGGCGGCTCTTCGAACGGGAGGCCGTAGACTTCCGCCTGCCGCCCCGCAGCTTCGTACAGTCTGCGATCGAGCGGGTGCAAATAAACGGGCACGTTCCAGCGCTCTTTTACCGATGCAACTGCGCCGACGTGATCGACGTGCGCATGAGTGATCCAGATCGCATCGAGTGTCGCCTTCGAGCGCTCGATCTCGCTGACAAGTCGTTGTCCCTCGCCGCCGGGGTCGACGATAACCGCGTGCTGCGAATCCTCGTCGATTACGAGATAGGAATTCTCCTGGAACGCGCCGACGGTGATCGTGCGAACGTTCACGCTTTGCGAATCAAGTGTAGCCCCCCGCGCTCACATGCGAGCTCTGCATCGCTTCGCGGGTTGCTGCAGTCGATCCCTCCTTCTCCGTCTCCTTGAAGCGAGTGATGTATTTGTCGGCGGCAATCGCAGCTGTCGTGGCATCTCCCGACGCGGTAGTAACCTGGCGCGTCAGCTGTGAGCGCAGATCTCCGGCGCAAAACAGTCCCGGAATCGACGACATCATCGCGCTATCGGTCAGGACGTAGCCGAGGGGATCGTGGTCAAAATGACCAGCGATGACTCCGGTGTTGGGCCGGAAGCCGATGAATACGAACAGACCGGTGGCAGGAAGTAGCTTCCTTTCGCCGGTCAGTACGTTGCGCAGATGGAGCCCGGTCATGCCGGTGTCCGGCTCGCCGTCGACTTTCTCCGCAACAGTGTCGAAGATGACTTCGATCTTCGGATTTTCGAAGACATGCTTCTGCAGAATCTTCGACGCGCGGAACTCGTTGCGTCGATGGATCAGATAGACCTTGCTGGCATAGCGCGTCAGAAAATCGGCTTCCTCACACGCCGCATCACCGCCCCCGACGACAGCTACCACCTGCTCGCGGAAGAACGCGGCATCGCAGATAGCGCAGTAGGACACGCCGCGTCCCGCGTACTCCAGCTCTCCCGGGATGCCAAGCTTGATCGGTGTGCCTCCGGCAGTGACAATCACGGCCGGCGAGCGGAATGTGTCGCCGCCATCGGTCGAGGTCTTGAAGTAACCATCTTCCATCTTGGCGACCGAAGTTACGCTCGTCGTCTCGAAAAACTCGGCGCCGAATTTCTTGGCGTGTGCGGCGAATTTCTCGGCGAGCTCGCTTCCGAGGATCTGGGGAAAGCCGGGCACGTCGTCGAGATACTCGGTGTTGAGCAGCTCGCCACCCGGAAATCCGCGCTCTAGTACGGCCGTTTTCAGCATGGCACGGCCCGTATACAGAGCCGCGGTCATTCCCGCCGGACCAGCGCCGACAATTACAACGTCATAATCACGCACTGTTGCCAAAGAACTCACCTCGATTGCGTTGCGCTACAGCAGAGTCGCTCGGCGAAATATAACCTTCGCGTCAGCCCCTCTTTATCACCCGCGTGGAGTGCTTTGGTCAGGTGCGCACGCGGCGACCACCGTCGACGATGATGGTCTCGCCTGTCACGAAATCAGCGCTAATGAGATAGAGTACGGCCTGTGCGACATCCTCAGGCGCGCCGATTCTGCCGAGCGGAGTGGTGGCGATCAGTTTATCGCGCTGCTCCTGGGTCCAGCCCTCCGGCAGTAGTACAGCGCCTGGTGCAATCGCGTTGACGCGAATCTTCGGCGCGAGGGCGTGCGCGAGGCCGCGCGTCATCTGGATGATGCCGGCCTTCGTGATCGAGTGTGGTATGTAGTTGCGCCAGGCTTCGAACGCAGCGAGATCGGCGATGTTGATGATTACCCCGCCGCGGTCCTTCATTACACGAGCGGCCGACTGCGACAGGAAAAACGGCGCCCGAAGATTCAGTGCGAACATCGCGTCCCAGTCTTCGACCAGCACTTCGCCGACCGGAGTCCTCAACATTACGGCCGCCGAATTGACCAGCACATCGAGTGAGCCGAAGACTTTCGTGATATGCTCGACGACGCGCGGACCTGTGGCAGGATCGGTGAGGTCACCAGGCAGCGTACGTGCGTCGCTGCCGGACGCGATTATTTCGTCCGCGGTCTGACGTGCCCCTTTCACCGAGCCGTAGTAATGCAGGCCGACGCGCATTCCGGCCTTGCCGAGTGCCAGCGCGATGACGCGTCCGACGCGCGTTCCAGCTCCAGTGACGAGTGCTACCTTGCCGTCAAGCTCCACGCTCGTTCCTCAGCTTCCGTTTTCCGCCGATGCAGCGGAGGCAAGCCTTTCATCCTGCTTCTCCAGCCAGCTCGCCGGAACATTCATCGTACCCAGCTTGCGCGGCCCTTCCGAGGCGCCGTGCCAGTCGGACCCGCCGCTCACCACCAACCCGAAGAAATCTGCCAGCGCCTGCAAGCGCTTCGAATCTTCCAGCGTGTGACTGGGATGTCGAACTTCGATGCCGTCGAGGCCGGCGTTTATGAGCGGCTCCAGTCTTTCTCTACGGCCGCCATCGGCCGGATGCGCCCAGATAGCCAATCCGCCCGCTTCGTGCGCGATGTCGATCGCGTCTTCTA
Organism: Gemmatimonadaceae bacterium; assembly: GCA_036377095.1. GTDB lineage: Bacteria > Gemmatimonadota > Gemmatimonadetes > Gemmatimonadales > Gemmatimonadaceae > UBA4720. The sequence continues at coordinate 10,825 of DASUZC010000267.1, read as the reverse complement.
TTGAAAGTCGCGCCTTGGGCACGAACGCGCTGCCGCCGGCACCGAGGTAGCGAGTGAACGCCTCCTTGAAGTCCTGCACCGCACCGTGGGCAATCAACGCGCGGGCAACGTGTGGCCTGCCGACCGCCCCACCATTCGACTCGCGCAAAACTTCCTCGAGTGTGACGGGAATGCCGAGGCCGTTCAGTTTTTCAACGATCTTTTGCGCGCGGTCGAGGCGTAGCGTGCGCAGCTCGGTTAGTCTTTGCTCCAGTGCTCCAAGGCGCGTCAGGTGAAGTGCGAGCACATGCACCTCGTGTTCGTCCTGGAAAGCGCTCAACTCGCACCCGGCAACGACGCGGATGCCCAGTCGCTCACCGGCCGCGCGCGCGGCGGCAACGCCGCCAATGCTATCGTGATCGGTGAGGGCTATCGCCGTCAGCTTGCAGCGCTGGGCGGATTCGACTACTCGCTCAGGGGGAAGAGTTCCGTCCGACGCTGTGGAGTGTGTATGCAGGTCGACAAACGCCGGCCGGCCCGCATCATCGCTCACTGCTCGTAACCGGCCTCAGGCGATGTGAAGCTTGGCTGCGACTGCTCGAAAAGCTCTTTAAGCTGCGCGTCCGATAGCTCGGCGAACGCCTGCTCGCGCGAGCGACTTCCTTGCGGCGAGTAGCGACTGACTCGCACTTCGCGATCCTTGCCTTCGCCGCGGGTGAACATCAATCCGTACTCGTCCTGGGTGTACTGTGTGATGTAGCCGGACGGGTACACACTCCAGCGCTGACCATCGACTTCGATCGGGCGCGCCGGCATTAGAGGTCGACCTCCTGATAAACGCGCGACGGATCCAGCGTCTTGAATGGAGCGTTGGTGTGCGCGTTGGTAAGCGTCTGCTCGTCGTCAGCCTCGGTGAATTCGATGAACGCTCCGGGCAGCGACATCTCCTCGAACACCCAGAACCGGCAGTTCGACGCGGCATAGTGCGAGCGCAGCGCTTTGAGTCGTTTCGTGTAGTTTGCACGCTCGGCGGATGGAACTGTCGAGCGCTGAATGGTCAAAGCCTTGGGCATCCTAGAGACCGGTCTCGGGAAATGTTTCGATTGTCTTCTTGAGAAATGCGAGGAACTGGTCGGCGACCGCGCCGTCGATCACACGGTGGTCGAACGAGATTGAAAAATACGCGCACGTACGGATTGCGATTACGTCTTCGCCATCAGTGCCCGTCAATACTTTGGGGCGTTTCTCTATCGCGCCGACACCTAGGATGGCGACCTGCGGTTGATTGATGATCGGCGTGCCCATCAGTGAGCCGAACACGCCCGGGTTGGTGATGGTAAACGTTCCTTCCTGCACTTCCTCGGGAGAAAGTTTCTTGGCGCGGGCGCGTGCGGCAAGATCATTGAGGGCGCGCGTGATGCCTGAAATGGAAAGGTCGTCGGCGCGCTTGATGACGGGCACGATCAGTCCCCAATCGAGTGCAACGGCGACGCCGATGTTGACCTGTTTTCTGTAAATGATGTTGTTGCCGGCAACGGAAGAGTTCATCACGGGAAAGGCCTTCAATCCCTCCGTCACTGCTTTGATGATGAACGGCATGTAGGTCAGCTTCTGACCGGTGGCGGCCTCGAACTCGGCCCGGTTCTTAGCGCGGATGCGCGCGACGCGTGTGAAATCGATCTCGATGAACGAGGTGACGTGTGCCGAGGTATGCCGCGAGGCAACCATGTGCTCGCTGATGAGCGCGCGCATTTTGCTCATCGGCTCGACGACGTCGCCCGGCCACGGTTGTGGGAGCGGCAGCGAAGCGGGAAACGGGCTGCGGGAAGCGGGAAGCGCAGTCGTCGCGGGGCCGCCTGACTCGATGAAACCGAGGATGTCGCGCTTCGTCACCCGACCAGCGACACCTGTACCTTGCAGCGATGAGATGTTGACGCCGTGCTCGGCAGCGATTTTTCTCACCAGCGGCGACGACTTGGTACGCACCCGATCTTCGAATGAGTTGCCATTGCCTGTGTGCGATGCAGCGATGGCTGGCGCGGGTGGTTGTTGACGGGAAGGAGCGGGGCTCGGAGTAACTTCCCGCTGGGGGGCGGGCGATGACGGCGCCGCGGGGATCGTCCCGCCAGTCGCGGCAACAGCGCTTCCCGCTTCCCCCTTCCCGCTTCCCGCTTCCCGCTTCCCCGCTTCCCCCTTCCCGCTTCCCGCTACTGCTCCCTTCTCAGTCTCCAGCCGCGCAACCACCGTTTGCACCGCCACGGTCTCGCCTTCCTTGACGAGAATCTCGGCCAACACGCCGGCGGCGGGAGCCGGAATCTCCGCGTCGACTTTATCCGTCGAAATCTCGAAAATTGGCTCGTCGCGCTTCACCTCGTCGCCCACTTTCTTCAGCCACTTCGAAAGTGTGCCCTCAGCGATCGACTCGCCCATCTGCGGCATGATGATGTCTACCCGTGCCACCGCGTCACCTCTTCGAGTTGTTCGATTCGGCGGCCCGATTGAGCCGCCGCAATGCAAGGAAAGGTAGCGAGATCGCCCCGATCAAGGCGCCGATACCAGCATATACCCACCAATTGCATGCCGGAAGTCCCTCCGGAGGCCGACAGCCCTGCGCGCTGCCGACGAATTTTCCAACGAGAACCGCGATCATTCCACCGCTGAAGAACCCGGCCACAGTGGTGATACATCCGACCCCAATGTTGCGCGCGACGATGTCCGCGCGATCGGGCGGCTGCGCCGCCATCAGTAGGCAGCCAGCTTCCGCAGCGCGAGAACGATGTCGGACGTCTGCGGCAACACATAATCCTCGAGCGGCGGCGAGTACGGCAGCGGAACATCGGCGGCGGTCACGCGCAGAATCGGTGCGTCGAGCCACTCGAACGCACTCTCGTTGATGCGCGCCGTGATCTCACCTGCCACTCCGCCCGTTCGGGTGTCTTCATGCACGATCAGCAGGCGATTCGTTTTCTTCACTGTGTCGACAATCGCCTCGTCGTCCATCGGCAACAGCGTCCGCAGATCGAGAACCTCGACAGACAGTCCGTCCTCCTTCTCCACTTGCTCAGCCGCCTCGAGCGCCTTCCAGACCGTTGCCGCGTACGTGATGATCGAGAGGTCCTTCCCCTCTCTCGCCAGCCGAGCTTGGCCGATCGGAACTACGTGATCGCCTGCCGGCATCTCTTCCTTGATGCGGCGGTAGAGATATTTGTGCTCGAAGTAGAGCACGCAGTCGTCGTCACGAATCGCTGACTTGAGCAATCCTTTGGCGTCGCTCGCCGTCGCCGGATAAACGATCTTCAGGCCGGGGGTGTGCAGAAACGCAGCTTCCGGGTTTTGTGAGTGAAACGGCCCACCCCGCACATACCCGCCGCTCGGACCGCGTACCACCATCGGACACGGAAGCATCGCGCGATAGCGCGCCGTCGCGACGTAATTGGTGAGCATGTCATAGCCGGTCGAGATGAAGTCGATGAATTGCATCTCGGCGACCGGACGCATCCCCATGTGCGCCGCACCTGCCGCAGCGCCAACGATCGCTGCCTCCGAAATCGGAGTGTCGATCACCCGCTGTTCCCCGAATTTCGCCGCCAATCCCTCGGTGACTTTGAAAGCGCCGCCGTACGCGCCGATGTCCTCACCCAGGCAGAAGACGTTCTCATCCCGCTCCATCTCCTCGAACAGCGCTTCCCGGATCGCTTCGAGGTAGGTGACCTCAGACATCGTGCGTCCCCCAACTCGCTGGACGCTCGTGTTCTTCCACGGCTGATCTGATTCCCTGTCGGAACCAGAGCGGCGACAGCTCCGGCGGATCGGCATAGATCCCGATCAGCGCGTCTGTCGGATCCGGCATTGGCGACGCTTCTGCTTCATCCGTTGCCGCATCGATCTCCTGCTTCACGCGCGCATCGATCGCATTGAGCTCCGACTGAGCGACGCCTTCTGCCAACAGTTGTCTGACGTAGCGATCCACGGGATCATTCTCGGCTGCCCAGCGCTCGATCTCGCCCGCGGGCACGTACGACTGATTGTCGTGCTCAGCGTGGCCCTTCCGACGATAGGTCATCAGCTCAATCAGCGTGACGCCACCGCCCGAGCGGGCGCGGTCTACGGCGCGTTTCGTCACCTCGTATGTCGCGACGACGTCGTTTCCGTCGGCTTGGTCCCCGGTGATCCCGTAGCCAATCGCCTTGTCAACGAGCTGCCGGGCCGCGGTTTGCTTTCTGAGCGGCGTCGAATACGCGTAACCGTTGTTCTCGACGACCACGACCAACGGGCACCGCTGAACCGCGGCGAAGTTGATTCCCTCGTGAAATGCGCCAGTCGATGTAGCACCATCGCCGACATAGACAAGCCCGACGCGATCCTGCTTTTTCATCTTGAACGACAGGGTGACCCCGGCCATCACCGGCACCATGTCACCGAGATGCGAGATCTGGCCGATGAATCCACGGACCAGATCGCCGTAATGGATGTTGAGCTCTCGACCGCGGGTCGGCGAATCTCCCTTCGCCATGTACTGCTTAAGAATCTCAACCGGCTTTGCGCCCTGAACGAGCATAGAGCCGAGGTTGCGGATCAGCGGTGACAGTATGTCGCCTTTGGAACGATCGAGCGCGTACGCGCTGCCCACTGCGTCCGCTTCCTGTCCCAGTGAACGGAACAATCCTCCGACCACTTTGGTCTGGCGGTACAGGTTGACGAGCCTCTCTTCGAGTGCGCGCGTCAATCGCATGTAGTAGTAAAGTTCGAGCCGCTGTTCGGGTTTGAGCGTCGTTGTTGGTGCGTCGTCGCTGCCGCGCTCTTTACCGAGACTGGCTGGACGCGCGGTAGTGCCTGACCGCCCCATGCTAGTAGGCCGCTTCGATGCGGTGCCGGGGATCGCCCGCTTTATGGAGAGCTACGAAGAATTTTTTCGCGTTGCGATCCAGTCGGCTCTCGCCGGTCTGGTCGGTCGAAATCTCCACGAAGGTGTAATGGCCGCCTTCCTTGCGCACGCTCAGCGAAAGATTGCCCAGATCGCCGGCGAAGGTGCGAGACCGGACTGTATGTCCGGAACGCTCCATACTGATTTCGGGGAAGAATTCATCAGCGATGCGCAGCACTTCGACTGGCGCCAGCTGCGTGCGAAAAAAGTGTCTCATCTCTACTCGGAAGTTCCCGGCTCGGTCGCAGCATGTACGGTTTGAATCCAGTCGACACGCTCGAGCGGCAAGTTCGTATCACGACGAAACTGTATCGCTGCGGCCCAGTCTCCAACCGTCGGGAAAAACAGGCGCGCCGAGTAGGTCCCCAGCTCCTTTTCTTTCTTGAATCCATCATGGGTGCTGGCGCGATCCGGGCTCGTCATAAAAATACGGCCCTCACCGGTTTCGATCGGCTGGCCCGTTTTCTTGTCCTGCACGACGACGCGATAGATCACCGTCTCCAGAGCCCGCGGCGGCATCGGGACTTCGGTCACACGAAACGCGTACGAATCAGACCACAGCCTCAGCTCCAGCGCCTTCTTGTTTCCACCGCAGCTCACGGCGGCCGCTAACGCAAATCCGAGAAGAAGATATTTACCGCGCCCCGCTTCCCGCTTCCCGCTTCCCGCTCTCATGACGCGTAGTACTCCAAGCCAAGGTGAGTGATCTGATCCTCGCCCATCAAGTGTCGCAGCGTGTTCTTCAGCTTCGTCTGCTGAATGAACAGGTCGTGCTCCGGCTGTAATCCGGGCGCGGCCATCGGACTCTTGTAGTAGAAGGACAACCATTCCTGGATGCCTTTCATGCCCGCGCGCTGCGCGAAATCGCTGAACAGCGCCAGGTCGAGCACGATCGGCGCAGCGAGAATCGAGTCGCGGCAGAGGAAATTGATCTTGATCTGCATCGGATAGTTCATCCACCCGACGATGTCGATGTTGTCCCAGCCTTCCTTGTTGTCGCCGCGCGGCGGGTAATAGTTGATGCGGACGACGTGCGAGAAATCCTTGTAGAGATCCGGGTATAACTCGGGCTGCAGGATCGTATGCAGCACGCTCAGCTTCGACTCTTCTTTGGTCTTGAACGACTGCGGATCGTCGAGGACTTCGCCGTCTCGATTGCCAAGAATGTTGGTTGAATACCAACCGGCGAGACCCAGCATGCGCGCCTTGAGGCCCGGCGCGACGATGGTTTTCATCCACGTCTGCCCGGTCTTGAAATCCTTGCCGGAAATCGGCACGCCCCGGTCGATTGCCAGCTTCAGTAGCGCCGGAGTATCCACGCACAGATTCGGTGCGCCGTTGGCAAACGGCACGCCTTCCATGATCGCGGCGTAGGCGTAGAGCATCGACGGCGCGATGGCGTCGTCGTTTTTCTCCATTGCTTTCTCGAACTGCTCGATCGTGGCGTGCTGCGGGCCGGGCTTGATGAAGATCTCGGTCGATGCGCACCACACGATGACGATGCGATCGCACTTGTTCCGCGTCTTGAAATCCCTGATGTCCTGCCGCAGCTGCTCGGCGAGGTCGCGCTTCGTCTTGCCCTTCTTGACGTTGGTCCCGTGAATGCGCGTGACGTACTTGTTGTCGAACACCGCGGGCATCGGTTTTATTGCTTTCAGGAAATCGGCGATCGGCTCGATGTCGCGCTCCTCGAGCACGCCCGCCTTGCGGGCAGCGGTGAGTGCGTCGTCAGGAATCGGATCCCAGGCGCCGAACACAATGTCATCGAGCTCGGCGAGCGGCACGAATTCCTTGATCAGCGGCGCGCGCTTGTCAGTGCGCTTGCCGAGGCGGATTGTCGCCATCTGAGTGAGGGAGCCGATCGGTTTCGAGTGGCCGCGGCGTATGCTTTCGACGCCCGCCATGAACGTTGTCGCGACAGCGCCGAGTCCCGGCGTAAGAATGCCCAGTCGGCCCGTTGCAGGCGCAATTGATTTAGAAGAGGCACCAGAAGAGGATCTGGCCAATTTTGTTCTCCGTGCTTGCTATGATTGAGCGCGGCGGGGCGCCGGCATTGCCGCTTTGGCGGCGGGAGTGGCAGGGTTGGAGCTCGGGGCTGGTTGATCGCTGACCATGCGGATTGGCTTCGCGTCTCTCCCCTTCGTCGCCCGGTAGACGAAGGCGATTCTTTGCACGGCCGTGATCCAGGCAGTGATTGTCAGCAGGACGATAATTCCGATCAGCACCCACCCGTTCCAGAACAACCCAAAGAACGACTGCGGAACCGACAACAAAACCATTCGCTCGGGCCGTTGCATCAATCCAACCTTGGCATCGATGCCGAGCGTCTCGGCGCGTGAGCGTGTGTATGAGATGAGGAACGTGCCGACCATACAAACCAGACAAACCACCACCATGTACAGGTTGTGGTGGAAGGGATTTGTCGCGTAGAAGTACGCAAGACCGGCCATCAACGCCCCGTCGGCGACGCGGTCCAATGTGGAGTCGTAGAACGCGCCGAAGACGCTGGAACGACCGGTGCGGCGGGCAACTTCTCCGTCAGCGACGTCGAAGAACGCGGTGACGTTCATGATCCAGCCGGCGGTCATGATATGACCAGTCGCGTAAACAATGCTCGCGGCCACAGTCAGTATCGTGCCGACGGTGGTGATGGTGTTCGGGCTGACGTTGTGGCGAGCCAGGAATGCGATTGCCGGCTCGATGGCGCGGAGCGCTCCGTTCTTTACGTAGTCTGTAGGCTGCTTTACGTAGCGTGGGGGCATTCAGCTCAGGCCGGCGGTAAGCACTAGCTAGCCGACGTGCCGGATCCGCCGGCTGACGGCAAAAAAAGAGGCCGGCGCTTCGAAGACGCGACGGCCCGGTAAACTTAAGTGCTCCAACGACCTATTTCCACCCACCGCGATCGCCGGAAGGTTGATCGGTCAGGGTAGTCGCCAGTCGTACATCGCGTTCAGAGTGACGTTGCTCTTGGTGTAGGTCCGTGTTCCATCGACCGTCACCGCGCGCAAATTCACCGTCGACCCTGCCGCGACGCCGGAAACAGGGATGTGCTCGACGGTATTGGCAGCGACCTGCTTGAGGAAGATGTCGCTGGTGCCGCTCACGACGTAAACATTCACTGCCTGACTGAGATTGTTCGTGACGTGCAGCGCGACGTCGGCCGCCGGCTCCGGTCCAGTACGCACTTCGACCTGCCGACCTGAGCAGGCGGCGAGGGCGAACATCGACAGCGATAGCATCAGAGCGCGCATTCGTTGCCTCCGAGATTCGTGTTTGAGAGCTAACATCGCGTGCAAGAGCTGTGCTGAGCTGGTTGAGCGACCGAGGGCCGGGGACCAAGTGCATCGATCATCGCGGACTAAGTGAGGATCGAGGACTTGAAAGCGCACTACACCGCTGGGCGCTGATAGCAGCACGCTGATAGCTGTCGGCTGCAAGAAGACGGGACAGATCTCCCTGGCGGTCTGATCTACAACTCGCGTTTGCCAGCCCAATCGCGATCTGTCACGTCGCCTGCAGCGCCCAGCGGTCAGCTAGCTGCTGAAAGCGCCAAGCGGTGCACTTCGCTTCTAAGGTCCGCGGTCCTCACTTAGTCCGCGATGATCGATGCATTTGGTCCTCGGCCCTCAATCACCCTACCTGTAAATGAGGTACTGCCTCGTCGACTCCCTGAATACGTATGCCGCTCTGTACTCTCGATCGATGATGGCATCGGGATCGTCGCCCCTGAGCAGCGCGACACGGTCCTGCGGCGAGCCGAACCGCAGATCGAATTCGCGCGCGTTGATAGTCAATCTGCTACCGGCAGTCCGATTGATCGCCCACAGCAGATTCGCGCCAACGCGCGCCGCCTGCAGCGAGCTGCGATTGACCACGACGACTCTGATGCCGGGAATCGATTGGCCGTTGTATTTACCGTCAGTCGGGTTCTGTGGTGTGAAGTTCTCGGCATAAAAACGTACGCCCGGAATTTCACGATCGCGGAGAATCGCTACCGTCGCGGCGGCGTTGAGCCACGGCGCGCCCACGCGCTGAAAGGCTTCGGGCGTGCCGCGTCCGACCGAAAGGTTCGTCGCCTCGAACGCCACCAGTCCCGGATACAGCATCGCGCTTTGCAACGACGGCATGTTGGGCGATGGCTTGACCCACGGCAGGCCGGTGAGATCGAACCACACGTCGCGACGCCATCCCTGCGCGGGGACGACGTGCAGATCGGCGCGAATCTTAAGTATGTCGTTGAAGTAGCGCGCCAGCTCTCCCATTGTCATGCCGTGCCGCAGTGGCATCGGCCACAGCGCATACGCCTGTCCCGCGCGCGCGGGTGTCGGATCTTCGGGATTCGCCAGCGCGCTGTCGAGCAGCGGACCTTCGATGATGTAACCAGTGACCGGGTTCGGACGATCGAGAACGATGATCGGCTTGTTGGTGCGCGCCGCCGCCCGCATCGAGTAGATCATCGCGCCGACATAGGTCCACGTGCGAGTTCCGATATCCTGCAGGTCGAACACGAGGGCGTCGAGCTTGGCCAGCATGGTGTCGGGCGGTGCGATCGTCTGCTGGCCATACAGAGAAAAGACCGGCAAGCCGCTCTCACGATCGATACCGCTGGCGATGTTCGGACGATCCTCAGTGCCGCGCAGCCCATGTTCCGGCGAGAATAGCTGGACGAGTTTGACCCCGGCCTCGCGGGGCTTCTTGTCCCGCAGCAGATCGATGTCCGATCTGCCCTTCTCGTCGATCCCGGTCTGATTGGTGAGGAGTCCGATCCGCTTGCCGCGGATCAGGTTGACGCTGTCACTCACCAAAACGCTTATTCCCGGCCTGACCCTCGCCTCGGCGAGGTCGCCAGTGGGATCGATCTGCTTGGCAGTCACAACGCAACCGCTGCAGATTACAGAGATCACTGCCAGCGGCCGAAGATATCCGTTCATTGATTGGTGTCCGGTAAGTTGATCTTGTTGGGTGGTACCAAATGATACTCTGTAGCGTCCTTGTACGTTGGGCAAAGCGAGACGCGAGGAACGCAAACGTCTTGCCTAGCCAGTTTGCCACCTCAATCCACCTGATATGGCATTGACAGCGATCGACTGGGCCATTGTCGCCGCATACTTCATTCTGTCCACCGCGATCGGCTTCGCATTTACGAAGAAAGGCGGTGAAAGTCTCGACGAGTATTTCATCTCTGGACGGAATGTGAGCTGGTGGTTGGCCGGCGCCTCCATGGTAGCGACAACTTTCGCGGCCGATACCCCCCTCGTCGTCACCGGTTTCGTCTACAACCACGGCGTCGCCGGCAACTGGATCTGGTGGAACATGCTGATGAGCGGAATGCTCACCGTGTTCTTTTTCGCCCGCCTCTGGCGACGCGCCAACGTCATGACCGACGTCGAGTTCGCGGAGATCCGCTACAGCGGTAAGCCGGCCGCGGCGCTGCGCGGATTCCGCGCCCTCTACCTCGCCCTCCCCATCAATCTCATCATCCTCGGCTGGGTGACGCGGGCGATGATCAAGATCCTCACCATCTCGCTCGGGTTGCACGACGTCAGATTCCTCGGGATGAACATTTCCGGAGAAGTAGTCGCTGTCGGAATCTGTTTCGTCATCACCGTCGCGTACTCCGCCGGCGCCGGCATGTGGGCCGTTCTCTGGACCGACCTCGTCCAGTTCGTGATCAAGATGACGGCGGTGATCATTCTCGCCGTTTACGCGGTGCGCGCCGTTGGTGGCATGGACGCCCTGAAGTCGGGACTCAGCACCCACTTCGGCGACGCAAACGCCGCGTTATCGGTCCTTCCGATTCGCGTCACTGAGAGTGGCGGTATCGAGGCCTACCCATGGATGCCCCTGCTGGCACTGTTCGTTTTCCTGTCCGTTCAATGGTGGGCGGCGTGGTATCCCGGCGCCGAACCGGGTGGCGGTGGC
>DASUZC010000266.1:0-27422 GCA_036377095.1 Gemmatimonadaceae bacterium | reverse complement strand
ATGCGATTCTCGAGTAGCGAACGCTCGGCTCGTGTGAGATAGTATTCCGGAAGCTGCGTGATCTCCTCGAACAGCTCGGATCCGCGTTCGTCGTAGAAGTACTTCGGCGAGAGCTGTTTCGGTTGTTGGGTCAATCCCTGTCGGACATCGCGCACCATCTGCTGGCGCGAGCGACGTACGGTGTAGGGCGGTGTGCCGCCAACGACGTCGGAATGAATTCCGTTTTTCATGTGTCGCGTGCGCAGCGAAAACCGCTGAAGATCTGTCGCCTTATGGGATAGTCCCAATTGCGGAAGGTGTTGCGAATGGCGCCCGCCCGCGTTGCCCACGACCCGCCGCGCAAAACCTTGTAATCACTGCCAAAAAACTCTTCGGAATACTCGCGATAGGGAAAGGCCCTGAATCCGGGATATCCATGAAAATCACTCGACGTCCACTCCCAGGCATCGCCAATCATTCCATAGCAGCCGATCGGAGAAACGTTCTCCTCGAACGTTCCAACCGGAGCCGTATCGAATGACAGTTGATCGATGTTGGCAAACTTCGGATCGGCCGCGGCTCCCCAGGGAAACCCGAGCGCGGTACGTGTCGAAGGATCCCACGAGCCAGCCGCCTCCCACTCGAGCTCGGTTGGCAAACGCTTGCGATCCCAACGCGCGAATGCTTCCGCCTCGTAGTAGCAGACGTGACAAACCGGTCGATTGGGATCGACCTCGCGCGTCAGATCCATCACACGGTTCATCCACCTGCTGCCCTGACGAACCCAGTACTTGGGCGAATCGGCGCCACTCTCCGCCAGCCAGCGGCGTCCCTGTTCGGACCATAGCCCTTCACGGCTGTAGCCGGCGTCGTTCATGAACTCGAGATAGCGCCCGTTTGTCACAGGCGCGCGATCTATCAGGAACGGTTTGAGCTCAACCTCGTGCAACGGGCGCTCGTTGTCGTAGGCAGCGCTGCGATCATCGGTGCCGATGGCGACGCGACCACCGGGAAACTCGATCATCTCCGCTGCAAACGCCGGGTGCGTCGCGAACGCGCGCGCCCGAGGGGCACGGTACGGTTCGCCTTGTTTCAGCTGCAGCGTTTGCAGAATCGTCTCATTGTGCTGGTACTCGTGCTGGAGCACCATGTGATACACGTAGCCATCACGCAGTAGCGGCTTGCGATCGTCGAGCTCGATGGACTCGAGACGATCGAGCACGCGCGAGCGGATCTCGTTCAATCGCTCCGTTATCTCGGCCAGTGTTGGCAATGCCAGCGATGCGCGGGTTGCCCTTGGATGCTCGAACGGGTTGTACATTCCCGGCATCTCGGAGAACTCGATCGGACCATCGAGATTGCGCGTCAGCCACAACTCCTCGAAGTGCGCGATGTGGCCGATGTCCCAGATGATTGGACTCATCAGCGGATCGTGCTGGCGATGCAGGTCGTCGTCGGACAGGCCGGAGACAAGCAGCAGCGTTCGCTGACGTGCTTCGGTCAGAAGATTCGCTATCTCCTGCTTCGAGATCGAGGCAGTCGATGGCGCGTGGGATGTGAGGCGGGAAACGGTCATTGAACGAGGCGGGAACGTCGCAATAACTGGAATGATACTCGTGGCGCGTCAACTTGCCAGACAAACAGGGTTCTCTACGTTTTAGTACGCTATAACCTCGACTAACTCGATCCGAAAAATGGCCGAGCAAAGAATTGCGCTCGTGACTGGAGGCAACCGCGGTATTGGTCTCGAGCTTTGCCGGCAGCTCGGGCAGCAGCGAGTTCGCGTAATACTGGGCTCGCGCGACCTCGCCAAAGGAATTGCTGCGGCGGCCGAGCTAAAGGCGAACGGCCTTCTCGTCGAGCCGCGTCAGCTCGACGTCGCCAACGCGCAAAGCATTCGGGAATGCATGAACTGGATGCGCCGCGAGGTGGGTCGTCTCGACATTCTCATCAACAATGCAGGTATCATGGTCGATGATGACGATGCGGATCCACTCGAGGAGCTGGAGATCGTGCGCGATACGATGCAGACGAATGTCTATGGACCGTTGCTCCTTTCGCGCCTGGCGATTCCGATCATGAAGACGCGCCGCTACGGTCGAATCGTTAATCTCTCCAGCGGAATGGGGTCACTGAGCGAGATGGGCGCCGGTTACATCGCTTATAGACTGTCCAAGGCGGGGCTCAACGTTGTGACGCGAGTGCTCGCAGCGGAGACGGAAGGTATGGGGATCCTGGTGAACTCAGTCGATCCAGGCTGGGCTCGCACCGCGATGGGTGGAAGAGGTGCCACACGCTCGGTAGAAAAGAGCGCTGAGACGCCAATCTGGCTGGCGACGTTACCCGATAACGGGCCGACAGGCGGATTCTTTCGTGATCGCCGCGCGATTGCGTGGTAGAATTGCACAGGCAATTACCCGCGGGTAGGTTTTTTCGCGTCAACGCGTAACATGGCCAATCCAAGTACAGCTGCACCCGGCCCGCCGGCTCGTCACAGCCCGCTCATCGCCTTCTTCGAGCGAGTGCCGGTAATAGCAGGTATCACGGTGGTCTCTATCGGCGCTTTGGTGCTGATAGGGTGGTCGCTCAATGTCCCGCTGATCATCACGCCGCGCGACAAAACCTATCCGATGCTGCCGATGACGGCGGTGTGCTTCGTACTCGCCGGCGTCTCACTGATAATCGCAGCCCGCGGCAGTAGAACCACGAAATCGGAGGCGATTCAGCAGACACTGGCAGCGTTGGTAGCAACCATAGCCGGGCTCACGTTGTACGAGTACCTGCGCGGCGGCGAATCCCGATTCGATTTGCTGCTCTTCGGCAATCGGCTGCATCAGTTAACGAGAACGCCAGCTGGAAGGATGGCGGTCAACACAGCGGGCACCTTCCTGCTCTTTGGTCTCGCGCTGTCCTCGATCTCACACGATCAGAGAAAACGCGATTTTCGCGCGCAGCTTTTCGTCGCGCCCGGGCTGCTGATCGCGCTGATGGCCGTGCTCGGCTACGTATTCGATGTCGAGAGCATGTACAGCTTCACCCAGGACTCGGGCATGGCCCTGGTGACGAGCATCGGGCTGCTGCTGCTCGGCAGCGGAATTCTCGTCGCGGCGCGGGACCGCGGTGTCGCGTCACTGTTGTTGGACGAAGGTGCCGCCGGCGTGCTCACGCGCCGGCTTTTGCCGGCGGCGCTGCTGGCGCCAATTTTCCTTGGAATCATTCGAGTCGCCGGCGAATCAGCCGGGATTTATGCATCGGATCTTGGCGTTTCCCTTTTCGCCATCCTCACCATCATCATTTTCGTCGGGCTCGTGCTCTGGTCGGCGCGCGTGCTCCGCGACACGGATAAAGAGCGGGTGGATCTCCTGGCGCTGGAGATGGAAGCGCGCGCTCACGCTGAGTGGGCGCTCAAGGAGGCGGAGGAGGCACGCGCGGATGCAGAGCGAGCCAACAACACCAAGACGGATTTTCTGGCTGTCATGTCCCACGAGCTTCGCACGCCGCTAACCGCGATCATGGGATACGAAGAGCTTCTGTCAGATGGTATTACCGGTCCGGTGACGGAGCTGCAACGCCAGCAGCTCGGAAGAATCAACGCCAGCGCTCGTCATTTGCTCGGATTGATCGACGAGATTCTGACATTTGCGCGAGTCGATATCGGGCGCGAGCGGGTGCGCTGGGAATCGATGTCCGTGAATCACACTCTCGGTGATGCCGCGGCGCTGGTCGAGCCGATGGCCGCGGCAAAGGACATCAGGTTCATCGTCGAGCTGCTGGAAGAGGATCAGGCGATCCAGACCGATGGCACCAAGCTGCGACAAATGTTGGTGAACATGCTGTCCAATGGCATCAAGTTCACCGACAAGGGAGAGGTGCGGGTAAGCTGTCTCGTCGATAGCGCGATGCTCGAGGTGAAAATTGCCGATACCGGCGTCGGTATTCCTGCCGAAAACATCGAGAACGTATTCGAGCCGTTTTGGCAAGCGGAGCAAACTGCGACGAGAAAAACGGGTGGCACCGGTCTTGGCCTGAGCGTGACGCGGAAGCTGGCGCGCTTGCTGGGTGGAGATGTAACCGTCGCCAGCCGACCGGGCGCCGGCACGACGTTTCTGTTGCGGCTGCCGATGAAGGCGCCGCCGGGCGAAACAGTGCGTCGTCGCGATACGCCGACAACACCGCAGAGCGCGATCCCGGCGCTACACATCTAGCCGGTTCTTTTCTTCGACAATCCGTTCATAATCGGCGCGAGCTCGTTAGTCAGCTCCCGCGCCAGAAATCCGATTGGCCCGATGCGTCGCGCCAATCGATTGCCGGCTTCGCCGTGCAGGAACACTGCCCAGACAGCGGCTTGATCCAACGTCGCACCACGCGCCAGCATCCCGACAAGTGCGCCGGCCAATACATCTCCCGAGCCTGAAGTTGCGAGACCGACGTCGCCCTCTGCGTATCGGAATACCTCGCCATATGGTGATGCGATAATCGTCTCGGCTCCCTTGAGCGCGACGACGACATTGAGGTCCTCCGACACTCGCAGTGCAACGCCCTGGAGATCGCGCTCGATCGTCTCAGTTTTATCGCCGGTGATCTTTGCCATCTCACCGATGTTGGGTGTGAGCACGACACTGGTTTCTTCGCTGAACCGGTAACGCCCACCCCGTAGCGCACATAACGCCAGCGCGTCGATGACGAGTACCCTGTCCGCGACGCGTCTGACGATTTCGTCCATGAAACCGCGGATTGCTTCCTCATTGAGCATTCCGGGTCCAATCAGAATTGCCTCGGCGCTCGCTACATCGGCGGCGCGTGAGGCCGACCGTCGATCCAGGAATCCGTCGCCGGTTTCAGGCAGCCCGATCACGCGCGCTTCAGGCATCGCGACGCCAAGTGCCGACATTGCGCTGCGCGGCCCGGCGATCTTCAGCTTTCCAGCGCCGACTCTGAGCGCGGCAATTCCAGCGAGGGCGAGTGCGCCGGGCACTTCGGCAGCGCCGCCGATCACCATCGCTACGCCGCGATCCTGTTTGTCGGCGTTCGCACCGGGCTGAGGCAACGGCCATCGGCGAAGGAGAGCGCTCGTTACAGCGACAGGACGCTTGTTAGCGCGCGCCAACTTTAGCGTCCGGGTCTGATGTTACCGTGGTGCCCGCCTCTTCAAGCGGCGCGGAGAAGTTGAACACCTTGAGACGAAGATTGCCGCGTGGGCCGAGTGTCTCATCGTGTTCGTATAGAGTTACGGAACAGTTCGCGACCTCTGATTTCTTGTCAATAGCGAGCAACTCGGCCTCGGTGAGGTGCTCGAGTATGTAGCGCATGCACAGCACGACGACCGCATGGCATACGATCAGTACGCGCTCCCCACAGTATTCGCGCGAGATCATCTCTGTCGCACTGCGCAGTCGGAGAATGACATCACACCAGCTCTCTCCACCGGGCGGGCGATGATAGAACTTGCCCAGCAAACGACGGAACTCCGCCTGATCCGGGTAGCTGTCCCGGATTCCTACCGCGGTCAGCCGATCCAGAATTCCGAATTCTTTTTCGCGCAGCCGCTCGTCGACAATAAGTGAATACGAGTCCTCTTTCATGCCGGCGGTCTTGACGATGAGACCGGCACTGTGACGTGCGCGCAGGTACGGCGAGGTCAGCACGATGTTCGGACGTCGCTCCCGCGCGAGCGCGCCGAGCCAGCGGCCGAGCGCGACTGATTGACGCTGTCCGAGCTCCGACAGCGGCACATCGATGTCGCGAATGTCGATGTCGATCATCGGCTCGCCCGCTTCTACCGCTGCATCCCGCGCAACATTGCCGGCCGATTCGCCGTGTCGCACGAGGTAGAGGAGTTCCGGCCAGATCTGTGTCGATTTCACGTTCGCCTGACGGTCAAGGAGCGTACCAGTCGCCTGCGGCGAAGGCGGCGCTACCCTGGTGCGAAGATTGTAACTCCGGCAATCATGAGATCAACGCCCGATCAGCATGACCCCGATTGGCCACGATATCCGGAGACCATTCTCACGTTTTCGACAAATCCCAAGCTGGAGATAGATCTGCGCGCAGTTCCGCCTGACAAAACGGTGACGGATCTGCGAAAACTCGGTTTCGCCGATCCGTTTGCGGTGCTGACGGCGTTTGATCCGCGCGGCCGTGATTTGTCGCAACCAGAGAACGAAAGGCGCCGGCGGGATCTGAGCGAACGGCTTAAGCGCAGCGGCTACAGGTTCGTCGATGTTGACGCGTGCTCTCCAGACCGCTCACACTGCGAGTGCAGTGTCGCAGTAGTGATGCCTCAGGATGAAGCGATCGCGCTGGCGCGCGAGCTGGAGCAGGTGGCGATTTTCTGGTTCGACGGCGCGCGATTCTGGATTATCGGTGCGCTGGTGGAGACGGATCCGTTGATGCTGCCGAGGAGTTCTTAAGTTCAGAAAAAAAGCAACAGAACTGGTTGCGGGTTACGGGTTCCTGGTTGCGGGTTGTGGGTCTAGCCGACTGCTTCCCGCAACTCACAACCTGGAACTCGCAACTCACAACCAGTTCCTTGCAGTTGAGTTTTCGTGCTAGGTGAGCGGTTTGTACCTATACCCGACCGCCCCTCCCTTCGCCGAATTGATCCGGAAAGTTCCTGTCGACTTCGGGGCAACGGGACCGACACTAGCCGTCTCCGTAGAAATGACGGCGCCGTTCTTATCGATGAGATCGATGCTCAGCGTGTAGGACTTCGCCGTAGTGCTGCGATTCTCGATCGTCCCGGCCAGCACTGTTGCATCGGCACGGCGGCTGAATTCGGTCACCACCACTTTCACCGGCGCATTCTCGGACTTGTTGTTGAAGTAGACGAGCGAGTCGGTGTAGATCTTCTGCAGCTTCTTGTCTTTCGTTCCCTTGTACAGCCCCTGATACGCGAACGCGTAGAGAAGCGGGTTATCGGGATTGTTCGGATCCATGGCAATCAGCTTGTCGATCAGCGGGAACGCCTTCGCGTACTGGTTGTTCTGGATGTAGGTGGCAGCGAGGTTGTTGACTGCGTCACGCGAGTACGGATTCTGAGCCAGTGCCGACTCGAACAACTTCTCAGCGTCTTTCACGTGGCCACTGCGCGTTGCGATGACGCCCGCGTGCACGAGCGAGAGCTCGCCATACTTCGTAGGCGCGGTGAGGATTGGAGCGTAAAGCGTCGGCAGTGACGCGCTGTCTCCGGCGGTATAGTACATGCGCGACGCCTGGTCGATCGCATCCGCGAGCAAGAGATCATTGTTGGAAGCCGCGATGTAATCCTGCCACGCCTTTATTGCATCCTTGGCCGCAGTCCGCTTGGCCGCACCGCTCGCCGCTTCGGCTTTGTCAGCCGCCGCCGCTGCGATTTCGTACATGGTCTTCGTGCGTACGTCAGCGTACGTAGTGTCGGTGCCCGCCGCCTTCAGCGCCTGCTGCCAGTACTCATTCGCCGCCGACCAGTTCTGTCTGCTCTTCGCGATCGAGCCGAGCACCGAGTAGGCGTAGGGAGCTTTGCGATCCAGCAACAGCGAACGTTTGGCTAGAGCTTCCGCCGAATCCAGCTGATTCGCGTTGAGAGCGTTGATCGCACCATTCAGCGTGTTGAGCCACGGCTTCTGCTGACGCCATTGTGAGACGACCGTTGCACATTCGGGCGCCGCAGTCTCGACGATGGTGAAGGCCGAGTCAGCGGCAGCGTAGAGATCGATCGTACCGGTCGGGTTGTTGGTCAGACCGAGTGCGCTGCGCTGCACGACCGCCGGCGTATTGGGCTGCATCAGGTAAATGACGTAGGCCTCGCCACGCAGATAAGCGCGTGCCGTCGGGTTGTCGTTGCCGTTGTCGACCAGGCGCAGCGCATCCTGCAGATCGCGCAGCGGATTGCCTTTGTCGATCGCCGAAATTGCGCGCGTCATCGAGAACTGCGCTCTGGCAATATCGCCTTTGGTGTTGGCAGTGGGGTCGCACTGCGGGGCGTTCTGCGATGCATTCTGCGCCGCCGCTTGCGATGCCATAACGAGGCCGGTCGCCAACGCAGCCGCGGCTCTGGTCACTGTAACTCTCATCAAGGATCTCCCTGATCTGTCAATTAATGATTCGGTGGGTGGGTAGGCTTGAAACAAGTCCAGATAATATACCGCGCAGCATTCTTCGTTCCTTTGTAGTTAACCCGCGGCCTGCTTTATCAACTCAAACGCGCGACGGACATGTGCTTCCGTCGTGTGGATATTCCCGATAGCGACGCGCAGCGCGTATTTGCCGCGCACCCTCGTATGGGAAATGAAAACTTCGCGCGTCGCCAACACCTTCTGCAATATCAGCGCGTTGTGCGCGTCGAGATCCGCATCCTTCACTCCGCGCGGCCGATGTCGAAAGACCACCGTCGAGAAGCTTGCTTCGGCCAGACGCTCGAGCTCGGGATCATCATCGATCCAGTCGGCGAGGCAGCCGGCAATCCGGATGTGTTCTCGTATCATCGAGCGAAGCCCTTCGACCCCAAAATTCCGGATCACGAACCACAGCTTGAGCGCGCGAAAGCGGCGGCCAAGGGTGATGCTGTAATTCATGAAATTGGTGATGCCGGGATCATCGGGAACGATCAGATACTCCGGAATGTGTTGAAATGCGCGCTTCATCACCTCCGGCCGTCGCACATAAAGAATCGAGCAGTCGACGGGCGTGAACAGCCACTTGTGTGGATTTACGACCAGCGAATCCGCGCGATCGCATCCATCAAGAATGTCACGACGCTCTGGAAGAATCGCTGCACTGCCCGCGTACGATGCGTCGACGTGCAGCCAGACGCCGTGTTTCTGACAGAGATCGGCGATTTCGGGCACGGGATCGACCGCGGTGGTCGATGTGGTACCGACAGTGGCGACCACGGCCAGAGGCACTCGTCCAGCGCGCAAATCAGTCTCGATTGTAGTGCGCAAAGTCCTGGCATCCATCCGGAGGGCGGAATCCGTTGGGATCTTTCTTAGCGATTCGAGGCCGTAACCCAGCGTCATCACCGCTTTATCGACGCTGGAGTGCGCTTCCTCCGAGCAGTAGAACGTGAGCTTTGGCAGGTCAGCCCGTCCCGACATTCCCTCTTCACGCAGTCGCAGCTCGGGATGCAGCTCGCGCGATGCAGCCAACGCGTAAAGAGTGTTCGCCGACGCAGTGTCGGAAATGAATCCGAAGAAACCTTCGGGCAGGCCCAGCATCTGACGAAGCCAGCCGAGAGTGTGTATCTCCAGCTCGGTTGCCGCAGGCGTCGTTCGCCAGAGCATGGCGTTGACGTTGAGCGCGGCCGACAGCGCTTCGCCGAGGACTCCGGCCCCCGTCGCGCTGTTCGGGAAATACGCCATGAAATCCGGATGATTCCAATGCGTGTTTGCCGGCACAATCAGCCGCTGGAAGTCGGCGAGGATCGCATCCATCGATTCACCCTGCTCGGGCGGAGCGCTGGGCAGCGAGTTTCGGAGCTCGCCCGGCTTTACAGCGGGAATCACCGGCCATTTTTCCGGATCGGAGAGGTAGTCGGCGATCCAGTCGATGACGGCGTGTCCGTGCCGCCGGAACTCTTCAGGCGACATATCGGACGTTAGTTGGGGTTCAGCGGACGTTGGTGACGACATAAGTCGCACAAATATAGAGGGTTGCCCCCATATCCTCGCAGCGCGGCCAACTGCGGGCTAGAATTGTCTATGGGCTCGATGCCGTCCTGATCGGGCTCTTCTCAACTACGCGCCTTATTACCGGTACGAATGAAATCCGCTGACTCCAGCGCTGTAGGTCGCAAGGCAATTGCGCATTTGCGCAAAGTCGATCCCAGACTCGGGGAAGTGATCGACAGGATTGGCCCGTACAAAGGCTGGCCTTCGGGGAATGGAACGCACTTCGACGCCGTCGCGCGGTCCATTGTTTTCCAGCAGCTCTCCGGCAAAGCTGCTGGAACGATTCACGGCAGATTTCAGGGATTGTACGGCGGTAGAACCCCGCACCCGCAGGAGCTCGCGATTACGTCCGATGAGCAGCTGCGCTCGATCGGATTGTCGCGGCAGAAATCTGCGTACCTCAAGGATCTCGGCGCGCGGGTCGCTTCGGGGCAGCTACCGATCGAGACGTTGCACGAGCTGACGGACGAGGAAATCATTACGGCGTTGACGCAAGTCAAAGGCATTGGCCGGTGGACCGCGCAAATGTTCCTGATGTTCAGACTCGGCAGGCTCGATGTGCTGCCCGACCTCGATCTGGGAATTCAAAAGGGCATGCAGAAAGCCTATCGCCTGAGGAAGCTGCCGACGCCGGAACGGGTGAAAAAAATCGGCGCCAAGTGGGCGCCCTATCGCAGCATCGGCTCCTGGTACATGTGGAGATTGCTGGATTCTCCGGTGAAGGTTCCACGGTCGAGCGATTGATGTCGACAACACTCGAGCACACTGCTATCCAGTCCGACCCCAGCGCCCTCGCCCGTTGCCGCGAGCTGCTGGCAGCGATGTTCGGTCCGCCTCGCGAGCGACCGTTCGACATCCGCTTCTGGGACGGGGTAACGGATCGCGGCAGGGATCCGCATCCACGCTTCACGCTCGTACTCAACCGTCCGGCGGCGTTACGCCGCATGCTCCTTCCGCCGTCGGAGCTGTCACTCGTCGAGTCCTACCTCAGCGGCGACATCGAGATCGATGGCAGCATGGAAGCCGCGGCAATCCTCAAGGATCTGATGCGGGCGCGTCTCAACTCGATTGGGGCGATCGCCCGGCTCAGCGCCCTTGTGCTCAAGCTGCCTGGCAAGGTTGAAGACGACCTCGAGAATGCGCGGTTCCCCGAGCGCGCTAGAAACCTCGGTCCACGTCACACACCGGTGCGGGATGCGGCGGCGGTACGATTCCACTACGACGTCGGCAACAACTTCTATAAACTCTGGCTGGACAAGCGCATGGTTTATTCATGCGCTTACTTCCGGTCGCCCGACGATTCACTGGACGCGGCGCAGGAAGCAAAGCTGGATCTGATTTGCCGGAAACTCCGCCTCAAAGCCGGCGAGCGATTTCTCGACATCGGCAGCGGCTGGGGCGGGCTGATAATGCACGCTGCGGAACACTATGGAGTCGATGCGACCGGTATCACGCTCAGCGAAAACCAGGCGGCGCTGGCGCGGGAGCGCATCGAAGCGGCGGGTCTCACCGACCGTTGCCGCGTCGAGATTCGCGACTACCGTACGCTCACCCAGGACGATGCTTACGACAAAATCTCCAGCGTCGGAATGGTGGAGCACGTTGGTGAGAGTCATCTGCCCGTCTACTTCGAGTCCGTCTATCGCGCGCTCAAAGCGGGCGGCCTTTTTCTCAATCACGGCATAGTAAGTCTGGAGGCGGCGCGCCCTAAAACGATCGCCGGAAAAATGTGGGACAAGTTCTGGAAGAGCGGCGCTTTCATCGACACCTACGTTTTTCCCGATGGAAGGCTGACTGCGTCCGCGGATGTAATTGCCGCGGCGGAACAGGTCGGCTTTGAAGTACGCGACGTCGAGAGTTTGCGCGAACACTACGCGATGACGTTGCGTCATTGGGTGCGCGCACTCGAAAACAGGAGCGCCGACGTCAAAGCCATTGTTGGTGATCACACATATCGCGTGTGGCGGCTTTACATGTCGACCTCCGCCAACGCGTTTGCAACTGCGGCTATCAACGTCATTCAGACACTGCTGGCCAAGCCGGATGCCGCCGGCCGCTCCGACATTCCGTCTACGCGCGAGGACATTTACACGGGGCTCGGAGCGGGCCTGAGGATGCCGAGAGTCGCTTGAGGCGAGCGACAATCCTGATCGGCGCGATCGCGGTGACGGCCGCGTGCGCGAGTCCACCGCCACCGCCGCCACCCCCGCGTCCCGTAGTAAAAGGTCCGCCCACCGACACCGTCAGGATTCCGCTCACCGATCTTCTGACCGGCACCTACTTTGGCAATCAGGGCGGGCTTTATCCTGGCGGGATCAACCAGCCACCGCCCGACCACGATTCCGCGGTAAAGGCGAGGCGCAACGCAATCAAGCCGCTCGATGTGAACGGCGACGAGAGCCCGTTCGGCAAGTACGTGCTGTTGTCGATCGGTCGCTCGAACGCGACTCAGGAATGGTGTAGTGCGACAACACGTCCCCCATGCGCGGCGTGGACATTGATGGGTCGCGCTGCGGCCGATCCAACCGTCAATCATTACACGATGGTCATCGTCAACGGCGCTGACAGCGGACGACAGGACGCACGCACGTGGGCATCAGCGACGTCCGCCAACTACGAGCGGATCAAAACGGCACGCCTGACGCCGTTGGGGCTGAGCGAGAATCAGGTGCAGATCGTGTGGGCGGAGCTGGACGACATCTATCCGGTGAACTCGATCCCGGCAGACGGCTCGGACGCAAGCGTGCTGATGTCGAATCTCGGCCAGGCGATGCGTGCGTTGCGTGCGCGGTATCCACATCTCCAGCTCGTTTTTCTTTCGAGCAGGCTTTATGCGGGATACGCGACGACGGATTTATCGCCGGAGCCGTATGCGTACGATCAGGGTCTCGCCGTGAAGTGGCTGATCGAATCGCAGATCAAGGAAGTGCGCGGGTCAGCGCCGCATCCATCGGTGGGAAGTCTGAACTACGTGAAGAAGACGGCACCCGTCGTGTTGTGGGGCCCATACATGTGGGCGGCTGGCGAGACACCGCGGTCGGATGGATTACTATGGCGACGCACCGATTTCGAGCAGGATGGGACGACGCCTTCGCAGGACGGTGAGAACAAAGTTGGATTTGCCCTGCTTAATTTTTTCAAGAGCTCGCCCTACACGCGATGCTGGTTCGTCAACGGTCAATACTGCCTCTGAGAAAAGAAAATGCCGTTAGTCTCTTTCGAAAAACTTCCCGATAACTCGCGCACCTGGGTGTTCGGCGCAGATCGCACACTGAACGATCAGCAGTCGCAGCAGCTGACTCGGGAAGTCGATCGTTTTCTGCCGACGTGGACCGCGCACGGCTCACCGCTCACCGTCGGTCGGGACTGGCGCTACGGCCGCTTCCTGACGATTGCCGTCGATCAGTCCACTGCCGGCGCATCCGGATGCTCGATCGATGGATTGTTTCGCACCCTCAAAGGGATCGAGCCAACACTCGGTGCCAGTCTCGTAACGAGTGGTCTGGTTTTCTTCCGTGATGAGAAGGGCGCAATTCAATCGGTTGATCGGGAGAAATTCGGCGACCTGGGTGCAAAAGGAAAACTTTCGCCGCAGACGACGGTCTTCGACCCAACTGTGACAACAGCTCTTGAATGGCGCGCGCGGTTCGAGCTGCCGCTGCGCGATTCGTGGCACGCCAAACTGCTCAGACAAAACCAGCCGGCGTGAAGACCCATACCACCTACCTCACTTTCAACACGAAGAAGCGCCAGGAGATTATCGACATCACCGACGAGGTCGAGAAGTGTCGAGCCGCCGCCGGGATCAGCGAAGGAATGATTCTCGTGTCGGCGATGCACATCTCGGCGTCGGTATTCGTCAACGATCACGAATCCGGGTTGTGGAAAGACATCCTCGACTGGCTGGAGAACAGAATCGCGCCGTGGTCGCCGGAAGACTATCGCCATAACAGCGGCACGGGCGAGGACAATGCGGCGGCGCACTTGCGATCTCTTACCGTCGGTCACGAGGTCATCGTACCTGTCACGAAAGGAAAACTCGACTTCGGTCCGTGGCAGCGAGTCTTTTACGGCGAGTGGGACGGTCAGCGCGCGAAGCGCGTGCTACTCAAGGCGATGGGGGAGTAGGAGGAGCAGGAGCGCTTCCGTCCGCCTGCTGCACCGCGGCAGCGGCTCCGATGAATCCGATGCGACTGTGCGTCCCGTCGCAGAACGGCTTGATGACCGATCCACCACAACGGCACAAAGCGACGCGCGGCAATCCTTCCGGCGTCGTTTTTCTTTTCGCTTCCGGGATCTCGATCGGGTTTCCGTCTGCATCAACGAGCTTGAAATCGCCGATGATCCAGTACGGTCCATTGTTCCGGCAAAGCACAGTGACGTCTGACATTTCTAGTCGCGGTGAAGAGTTGATACTTCGAGATCCCGCAAGAGCCCATCCCGCAGGTCATAAATCCAGCCGTGAACATCCAGCGGCTGGTGTCGCGCCCACGCATCGCGAACGATGGTGGTCTGGCTGACGTTGATCACCTGTTCTGCCACGTTCAACTCGCAGAGCCGGTGGTGCTGCTCTTCCTGAGTTTTAATGCGATCGAGCTCCGCCTGGTGTTTCCAGCGCACATCCTGCACGTGGCGCAGCCAGTTGTCGACGAGACCAAGCCGGTCATCACGGAGCGCCGCGCCGACGCCGCCGCATCCGTAGTGTCCGCACACGATTACGTGTCGCACCTTCAGGACTTCGACAGCGAATTGAAGCACCGACAGGCAATTGAGATCGGCATGGACGACGACATTGGCGACGTTGCGATGAACCAACAGCTCGCCTGGTGCGAGACCAACGATCTCGTTGGCCGGCACGCGGCTGTCAGCGCAGCCGATCCACAGGTATTGCGGAGCCTGCTGCGCGGACAAACGCGAGAAGAACTCGGGATCCTGCCGAGTCATCTTCGCCGCCCACGCGCGATTGTTGTCGAAGAGGTCTTTGAGCAACCGAGTTCTACTCCAGGCCGTCGGCGAAGCCAATCCGCCAACTGGGATAGATGGGCGCCCAATTCAGCTCGCGTTTCGCTTTTGCGTTTGAGCAGCCGCGGATCTGGGTCATCATCGAAACACCGGCCTTGCCGATGAGCAGCTCGCCGAGCCAGTGGGGAATCCTGCGGGGCGGGTTTGCCCCCACGGCGTGTGCAAGCACCGGCAGCCAGGTCGCGACCTTTGCGGGCTCGTCGTCGACGATGTTGTAAATGCCGGGTGCACCATGCGTCATCGCGGCGATGGTCGCGCGCGCCGCGTCGATCACGTGAATGAATGACCAGATGCCGCCGCCCCCGCCGACAATCGGGAAGCGGCGCTTCTTCACCATCTTGAGCAGCGTGCCGCCTTTGCCGATCCCGGTGCCCGGGCCGTAGAACATTCCGTAGCGGAGAGTCAGCGCCTCGAGAAAGTTGACGCTGCGCAGCTTGTCTTCCAGATAGCGAATCGCGGCCAGAGTCTTGGTAAAGTTCTCCGGCGGTTTCGGGTCGAGTGGATCTTCCTCGGTCTTTACCGGGCCGCCTTTCTTCGCATATGGCCACCCGCAGTAGCTCTGCGCGATGAAGCGAGTGGTTCCGATCGTGCGTGCCGCGGCAAGGAGCGTATCGGTGACTTCGGTTCGAAACCGATTCGTCAGCGCAAATTCCTGATCGAACTTCTTGAAGCTGGTAACGCCGGTCAGCGCAGTCAGTTGGTGAATAATCACTTCGGGCTCGGCGCGACGGACGGCGG
The DNA here is from genome assembly GCA_036377095.1 of Gemmatimonadaceae bacterium. Lineage (GTDB taxonomy): Bacteria > Gemmatimonadota > Gemmatimonadetes > Gemmatimonadales > Gemmatimonadaceae > UBA4720. The sequence continues at coordinate 12,036 of DASUZC010000266.1, read as the reverse complement.
CAGTCAGCTGTTGCTTGTCGAGCGGGTCCGCGATAAACGGTGTGACGCCGACGGCCTCGAGCCGCGCTGCCTTGTCAGCTGAGCGAGTGAGGGCGACAACTTCGTGTTTATTCTCAACGAGCAGCGGCAGAAGGAATTGGCCGATCGCACCGGTTCCACCAGTTACAAAAACTTTCATTTGTTGGGCAAGCGCTTGGTAATGGGTGAGCGCCCATTATGGGCGCTGCTATTCAACGCGCAAAATACTCGCGAGTTGCGGACCACGCGCGCTGGCGGGAGGCATAAATCCTCCCGCCGAGCCACGCTGCCGGCAGTGCCAGAACTACCAACGCAATGGGGTACCAGTGTGGACCGAACTCTGCTTGGCGGTTCCAGGTCACGACGGCGCCAATAACAGATACTACGAGACCGAGCACGCCGAGGACCATTGCGTGCCACATGGGTCGACTCGGCGCCAGGCGTGCGGCGACATAACTGCCGATCGCGCCGTAGATGAAGCGGTAGACAGTGGCGAGCGCCAGAGGACCGTTCGACGCGGGCTGTCCGTAAGGTGGGAACACTTTCGTCACGTGCAGGATCGCGTCGGTGCCCAGCGTAAGTACAAGTCCGACGACAAGTCCGGCAACGAGAGCGCCGATGGTACGACCTGTTCGGCGCTCCGGCTGTGGTGCTGTCATTGTCTCGCCTCTCTGTCCACCGTCGCGGATATCGATGCTCGGCTGCCTGGGGTGGATGCCAGCATTTCCTCCAGTCGATCGTAGCTTCTCTTCACGCCGCTCTCCATTCCAGACTTGAGGACTCCGTCGCGCGCATCCCGCGAAACGTAGAGCACTGTCTGGGTCACGGTCGTCCTGCCCCCCTTCTCCGTGAATTCAGTGGTGTCGATCCCTTCGCCGGGATACCACGCCTCGTCGAAGTTTTCGGTGTTGACGATTCGCTTCGGCTTATCGATCTCGCGGAAGACACCGCCCATTCCCATTTCCTGTCCCCCGTCGTCCTTGCGCCATACGTAGCGGTACTTGCCGCCAACGCGCAAATCCACCTCGCAGACAGGCATCGACCAGCCATCAGGGCCGAGGAGCCAGCGCTTGATAAGCTCCGGTTTCGTGAACGCGTCGAACACGAGTTGCCGCGGGGCGTTGAACTCGCGGGTCATCACGATCTCGCGGTCGCCGCGAGTTGTCAGTTTGAGATCTCCGGACTTAATCATTGCCGCCTCTCCTAGCGTCTGGCGCGTTTGGGTTTCTTCTGCTGTTTCTGGAGCTCTTCGAGCAGATCGTCGAGATGACGAAACCGCCGTTCCCACAGCTGCCGGTATTTCTCCAGCCATTCGTTTGCCTCCGACAGCGGTTTTGCGTCGATTCGTCGCGGCCGCCTTTGCGCGTCCTGCCCGCGTGTGATCAGCCCCGCGCGCTCGAGCACCTTGAGGTGCTTGGAGATCGCAGGTTGGCTGATGTCGAACGGCTTCGCCAGCTCGTTGACCGACGCGTCTCCGAGGGCGAGCCGCGACAGAATGGCCCGGCGGGTCGGATCCGCGAGGGCGGCGAAGGTGGCATCGAGTCGAGTGGTCCGATTCATAGATAACTGACAGGTTGTAGAACCTATAGGTTATATATTACTCAAAATAAAAGCTGTCAAGTCAGGCTTGGGACTTGTCCGCCCGTTGGGCTGCGGTGGCACCGAGACGTTCACGATCGGCGGCCGCCGGGTCGAAACCGTCGGGCCTGACGTCGAGCAACAGCGCGAATGGGCTGGCCGGCGCGAAATCTTCGCGGATTTTTATCTGGTCGCCTGGCTCCGCCAGCGTCAGCCTCTGCTCGATGAGCTCGGCCAGGTGCGTGAGCGCTGCCAACGATCCGCGAATCGCGTGGCCATCGAACCCCGCCTCCGGGTACGTCATTATCTCGAGGGAGCCGTAAGGGCCAAAATGCTTGCGCTCGCCATCGGTGGCGTTTGCGGGATCGTTGACGTAGCCAAGCAGCAGGTCAGGGAAGTAAAGCAGCCCGGCGCGCGAGCCAGTAAGCGTCCACAGTCTCTTGTCCGCGTCTATCTCGCAGAAAAAACCCAACTTGCGCCAGCCCTGCTTGATCTGGTCCTCGGTCAACGAGGCATGCGGCTGCTCGCCGGCCTCCCGCTGCCGCAGCAGCCAGACGACAGCGCCAACCAGTACCACCACCCCAAAGAAGGAAAGCATCGTGTTATTCGACGCAGTGCACCGCGATGCGCAACACGGCTACATCTTCAGGCTGCTCAGCAACATGTCGTGCGGCCACTGGGTCGTGAATCCGTTCTGCCGGAGCACGGTCGCGATCTGGCCCCAGTGGCGAATTCCGTGCAGGAAAATGTTGGACCCGATCTTGTATTTGCTCGCTGTCACTACGCCGGCGGTCAGCGTCTTGAACGTGAGGACGCGGTCGAGCTCTTCCTGCGGCGCCGTTGTGAGGAAATCGACGAGTGAAGCGCGCGCATTGTCGCCCAGCGCGAAGACCCCTTCGATCGTGGTGTGAATGACGAGCTCGTCCCACTCGCTGACGCGCTCGTCACGCAAACGCTGGGTGTAGCGGAGCTCGACGCCGAAGATATGGTTAACCACTCCGGCGATCTGATCCATTGGTTGCGACGCGAAGGGCACTGTCCAAGCCGCAGGGTTTGCGACGAACCAGTCGTGCCAGTGATGCTGTTCCATCGATGTGAACTCGAGCAAATGCTCGTAGGTCAGCGCACAGCGATGGATGGCGGTCACTCGTACACCGTCACGCTGTTTTTTTCTCCGCTTCGCGGGCGTGACGCTTCAACCGGTTGATCATCGCGTTGAGACCCGGCTCGCGGGCGGCGAGCCCAATGCTTTCCATCAGCGTGCTGACGAAGTCGGCGGGGATGCCGACGGTGGCCGAAGGCGGCTGGCCGTTGACCGCGCCGAAAATGATAGCCAGTACCGCCGCAATCGTTGGCGACTCGCGCGTATTGAGATCGGCGTAGAAGTACATCTTGCCGTCGCGCAGCTCGGGGAAGATATCGACGCGCGTCTGGCACTCGGGGACATTGAACGCACCGCGATCCAGATCCTTGAAGCGCTCCGGCAACGGTTCCAGTCTCTTCGAGTATTGCACCAGCGCCTGCATTTTCTCTTCGCGATTCATCGAGCGAAAAAGTCTCAGCACTCGATCGATCGCTGGAGGAATACCTGTCGTCGCGGGCGCGCTCTCCATGCAGCGGAATCTAATTAGCTTTCGCGGATCAGATCATCAAACGCGCGGAGACGAAATGCCAACGAGAAAGGCGAGCGCCACCTGGGAAGGTGGACTGAAGAATGGAAAAGGAACCTTCAAGGCAGAGAGCGGAGCAGTCGGCGGGCAGTTCAACTTCAGCTCGCGTTTCGAGAGCGGCGTCGGATCGAATCCGGAAGAGTTACTGGCGGCCGCGGAAGCTGCCTGCTTCAGCATGGCGTTGAGCGCGGGACTGGAGAAAAACGGGACTCCACCGACCAAAGTCGAGACCACCGCTGCCTGCACCGTGCAGCCGGTGCCCGGCGGGTTCGGTATCACGACGATGAAACTCAACGTTCAGGCGACCGTCCCCAACATCGACAAAGTGAAGTTCGACCAGATTGCCCAGGAGACGAAGGAAGGATGCCCGGTCTCAAAGGCGCTCAAGGGCAATGTCGATATCCAGCTCGAAGCAAGGCTCGTATAACGGGAAGCGGGAAGCGGGAAGCGGATAACGGAAAACGGAAAGCGGGCACGGAAAACGGAAAGCGCGCTTACCCGTTACCCGTTACCCGTTACCCGTTACCCGTTACCCGTACCCGCTAGCCGCCACCCGCTTCCCGCTTACCGCTTACCGCGAGTAGTTCCGGATTTTGCTCTTTAAGAGCTCTCCGTTGGCGAAGATGATCTGCTCTCCGGTATCGCTCCGCACGCGGGTGGTCTTGAGACCGATGTGCTCGACTTTGCCCCGATAATTCTCAACTGAAATGTGGTCGCCCACCACGAATGGCTTGTCGGTCACGATAGCGATGGCGGCGAACAGGTCGCCAAGAATGTTCTGAACTGCCAACGCCACCGCCAAGCCGCCGATTCCGAGACCGGTGAGCAGCGGCTTGATCTCGACGCCCACCTTCGACAGTGCCACTACGCCGAGGATCAGCCAGACAGCCACTCGTGCAACAACGCCCAGCGCCTTGAAACTCGTGATGTTGCTGCCGTCCGTCGCATGCAGCGTCACGAACCGCTGGATGTAGTAATTGACGATGATGTTGGTCCAGATCACGCCCTGCGTGAAAAGCGCGATGATGGTCGCGACGTTCGCCTTGTCCTGAGTGGCTTCCGAAAGCCCGAGCAGCTTTGGAGTGTACGAGGCGACAAGGGCGATGAAGAGGAACAGCGAGCCCCGGAATATTTTGACGGCGAGACTGTTTTTCATGGTCAGTAGTGATTGCTACTACTGACGGACAGAGGCCGGGAACTGCAACTAGCTGACTGCTAGCTGAACGTCCTCGGTCTTGTCCTCCTTTGCCGAAGCAGCGGCGGCATCCAATTCATCGCAGGCGTCGCAGTTGTTGCAGCGCCAGTCGCGATCGACCTCCTCGCCGAAGTGCTCCAGGATGTAGCGGGTGCGGCACTGCGTAGTCTGACAGAACTGGATCATCGTGCGCAGCTTCTCCTGATCCATCGCCCGGCGTTCTTCGTAGTCCTGCAGATCGGCACTCAGGTCCACCGCGCAAAGGTTGTCACCAAGCCGCTCCCATTTGCCGCCGCGGTGCTCGCGCACCAGTCCGTGCCGCTTGAGCAGGGCAAAAACGATCTTCGCCTTCCGCGATGGAATGCCGGTGAGCTGGACGATGTCGTCGAGCAGCACCGGCGTCTTGAGAGGATACTTCTCGAGAGCAAGCGCGACCTGCGCCGCCTCCTGGACCTCGGGGTATTTCCCACCGAGGAAGTACGACTGGATTCGCTTGTCTTCCACCCGATACAGAACTCGGCAGATCGCCGGCTGCCCGTCTCTGCCTGCGCGTCCCGCTTCCTGATAGTAAGCCTCGATCGAACCGGGGAAGTGATAGTGCATCACCCAGCGTAGATCCTGCTTGTCGATGCCGAGCCCGAATGCGTTGGTGGCGATGATCGCCTTGAGATCGCCGGCCATGAAGCGATCCTGGACTTCCTTTCGGTCCGCCGCCGGCCGCTTGCCATGATAGAGCCCAACGCTGAAATCCTCCTTCAGCATGTCATACAGTCGCTCGGATTCCTTGACTGTCGCGACGTAGATGACCCCGGAGCCCTCGAACTCGCGCAGTGCGTGGCGGAGGATGGTGTCCTTGATCTGATCGTTGACGGTGCGCACAACCTCGAAACGGAGATTCGGTCGCGCGAACCCGGTAATGGTGACGTGCGGGTCGATCATCCCGAGCTGGCGGATGATGTCGCCTTGAACGTGCTCGGTGGCGGTGGCGGTGAGCGCGAGGATCGGCGGACGTCCGAGTCGCTTGGCGATTCCGCCGAGTGAGAGATAATCGGGTCGGAAATCATGGCCCCACTGACTGACGCAGTGGGCTTCGTCGACTACAAAGAGACTGATTGGGCGGGAGAGCAGGTGCTCGAAGAAAGCGCGGTCTTTGAACCTTTCCGGAGTCAGATAAAGGATCTCTCCGACTCCTTCCGCAATAAGTCGATGGGCTTCGCGCGTCTCCGATGTCGACAGGTGCGAGTGCATCGCTACGGAGCTGACGCCCTGCGCCGAGAGCTTGTCGTGCTGGTCCTTCATCAGGGCGATCAACGGGCTCACTACGATGGTGAGTCCGGGGAGAAGGAGGCCAGGCAGCTGATAAATCATGGATTTACCGCTGCCGGTGGGCATGACTACGAGGGCATCTTTGCCACACAGTACCGCATCGAGCGGCTCCCACTGGCCAGGCCGGAAATCCGAGTGGCCAAAGCGTTCCTGGAGCAGCTGTCGGGCTGACTCTTTGGTTATTCGTTTTGACACTCTGCCTGATACAGGCACAAAGTATTCCGTCATGGATATCTTCGCCGCCACCGCGCCCGGTCTCGAATCCATCGCCGCCGGTGAGCTCAAACCACTGGGTGTACGGGGGAACCAGGAAGCGGGGGGCGTCTCATTCAGCGGTGATAATCGGCTCCTCTACCTCGCCAATCTCCATCTTCGTACACCCAGTCGCGTGATTGTTCGACTGGGACAATTTCACGCCAGCACGTTTTACGAGTTCGAGCGGAGAGCGAAGAAAATACCATGGCAGAATTTTCTGCCGGCGAACAGCGCGGTAGGCGTGCGTGTAACCTGCCGCAAGTCGCGGCTCTATCACTCCGACGCCGTCGCCGAGCGTGTGCTCGGTGTAATCGCGAAGTTCGCTTCGCCGGGCAGCAACCTTCGAATTGCGTCTGCGCAGGAAGACGACACGGGCAGCGACGAAGCCGATGTGGAGGTACGAGGGGAAGGCGGCCCAAACGGCGACGCGACCGCCAGCTCGCAAAGCTTCGTGGTGCGCATCGTGAACGATCAATGCGAGATCAGCGCGGACAGCTCCGGCGAGCTTTTGCATCGGCGCGGATATCGGCAGGAGATCGCCAAAGCGCCGCTTCGCGAGACACTGGCGGCGGCGATGATTCTCGCCAGCGGCTGGCGACCGGATGCTCCTCTGATCGATCCGCTGTGCGGATCGGGGACGATTCCGATCGAAGCGGCGTTGATCGCCCGCCGAATTGCGCCGGGAATTCGACGAAGCTTTCAATTCATGCGCTGGCCCAACTTCGATTCGGCTCTGTGGAAGGATCTGCTGTCGAAAGCGGAAGCGGAGACCCGGCCCACTTCGCACGGTGGTGCGACGATTCACGGCGCGGATCGCGATGACGGAGCGATTGGGGCCGCGACGCGAAATGCCGGGCGCGCAGGCGTTGCCGGAGACATCGAGTTCGCCACTCGATCGCTCTCCGCTTCGCTTGATTCGCTGGAGGTCATTGAGCGGGGTGAAGGCTGGGTCCTGACGAATCCGCCCTATGGGATTCGCGTCGGTGAAGGGGCAGACCTTCGAAACCTCTACGCTCGACTTGGATCCGTTGCGGCAAAGGCCGAGTGGCGCGTGGGAATGCTTGTGGCAGAGCCTCGGCTTGCGCGCCAGGCCGGTGTGCCGCTTCGCTCGCGATTTGACACGCGGAACGGGGGAATCCCGGTGAGCTTTCTGGCGAGTGAGAAGGGTGGAAAGTCGGCCGCCGAACAACCAGATTCCGACGGATGACGGCCAACTCCGAGATCCTTTCTCCTTCGGCAGGTACCGAGTTAGATCAATCTCGAACTGGGATTATCCGGGCGATCAATGTCTCAAGCGGAGGAGTCCCGAAAACTGGTGTTGATGACGCCCAAGTGTCGCGATCCGGTATCGTTGGTGACGCGCAAAACGACACCAAACACCACGGTGGCGCTGAGCGAGCGGTGTGCCTCTACTCCCTTGAGCTGATCCGATCACTGCAGCGAGAAGGACATCCAATCGACATCGGGACGATCGGGGAGAATGTCACAGTAGAAGGAGTTAACTGGGATCTGGTCGTTCCCGGGGCGCGAATCAGGTGCGGCGACCAGGTCGAGCTCGAGGTTGCATCCTTCACCAGGCCCTGCAAAACGATCAGGGACTCGTTTATCGACGGCCTTTTCCGGCGAATCTCGCAGTTATTCCACCCCGGCTGGAGCCGGGTTTACGCCCGTGTCGTAGCAGAGGGGAAAATCCGTCGCGGCGATCGAGTGGAGGTCATTCCGCCGCGTTCGTAAGGCGGGGGCAGCCGCGGCCTCAGCAACGGCCCCGCTTTTGAACAATAGAGCTATCCCTCCATCCCCGGATTAATCGGCTGATGAGGTCGGCTCCCCGCCACGGGGAGAATCGAGTCAAAATCAAGGAGTATTGTCGTGGAGATAGGCGACACTATCGAGTTGGAAGAGGAAGGTTCGGAAGAAGAGTCCGCACCGCGCTCTGCCAGCCCCGCGTCGTCCCGCCGAAAGACCGGCAACGGGCGCAACGGCGGCAAAGGTCGAAGCACAAAACGAAACGGGAACGGTGACGGCAATAATGCCGGCACGCAGCGGCGCGGTCCCGAGCGCGAAATAGATCTGCTGGCGCGGGACGGGAAAATTCGCGAAGTCGATCTGCGCCGACTGCTCAATGCCATGCGAGACTTGCGAGACGGTGATTTCGAGGTCCGTCTTCCGCTGGCCGAAGATCCGCTCCTCTCCGAAATCGCTGATGCATTCAACGGCATCGCCAAGCTGAATGAGCGCTTGTCCCATGAGATGATGCGCGTCAGTACCACCATCGGACGCGAAGGTCAGATGAACGACCGCGCTTCGATCGGGCCAATCAGTGGCGGTTGGCGTGCGACAGTCGATTCGGTCAACACACTCATCACCGATCTGGCTTCGCCCACGACCGAAGTCGCGCGCGTGCTGAGTGCGGTAGCCGAGGGCGATCTTGGGCAGAAGATGGTGCTGGAGATCGACGGCAAACCGGTGCAGGGAGAGTTCCTGCGCATCGGCACCACCGTGAACACAATGGTCGATCAGCTTGGCTCGTTCGCCAACGAAGTAACTCGTGTCGCGCGCGAAGTCGGAACCGAAGGAAAGCTTGGCGGCCAGGCGGAAGTGCCGGGCGTCGCCGGAACGTGGAAGGATTTAACTGACAACGTCAACACTCTGGCCGGCAATCTCACCAGTCAGGTAAGAAACATCGCCGCGGTCACCACCGCGGTCGCGAAAGGAGATCTGTCACAGAAAATCACTGTCGAAGCACGGGGCGAGACGCAGGCGCTCAAGAACACCATCAACACGATGGTCGATCAGCTCAGTGCGTTTGCCTCCGAAGTAACCCGTGTTGCCCGCGAAGTCGGAACCGAAGGAAAGCTGGGCGGACAGGCACAGGTTACTGGAATCGGCGGAACGTGGAAGGATCTGACCGACAACGTGAACGCGATGGCGTCAAACCTCACGGGCCAGATCAGAAACATCGCCGACGTTACGACGGCGGTCGCCAAGGGCGATCTCTCCCGCAAGATCACTGTCGACGTCAAAGGCGAGATCCTCGAGCTGAAGAACACGGTGAACACCATGGTCGACCAGCTCAGCACGTTCGCTGAAGAAGTGACGCGCGTCGCACGTGAAGTAGGTACGGAAGGAAAGCTCGGTGGGCAGGCCAACGTGCCGCAGGTAGCGGGAACATGGAAGGATCTCACCGACAACGTGAACTTCATGGCGTCGAACCTCACCGGTCAGGTGAGAAACATTGCCGACGTCACCACCGCCGTCGCGCGTGGTGACCTGGGTCGCAAGATCACCGCTGACGCACGCGGTGAAATCCTCGAGCTCAAGAACACCATCAACACGATGGTGGACCAGCTGAGCGCGTTTGCCTCGGAAGTAACCCGTGTCGCGCGTGAAGTAGGCACCGACGGAAGACTTGGTGGCCAGGCAGAAGTGCAGGGTATCGGCGGCACGTGGAAAGATCTCACCGACAACGTCAATACGCTCGCCGGAAATCTCACCAGCCAGGTGCGCAATATCGCCGCGGTCACCACTGCCGTGGCGCGTGGCGATCTGTCGCAGAAGATCACGGCCGATGCACGCGGCGAGATTCTCGAGCTGAAGAACACCGTCAACACGATGGTCGATCAGCTCAGCACCTTCGCTTCGGAAGTAACTCGTGTCGCGAAGGAAGTAGGAACGGAAGGGAAACTGGGTGGCCAGGCAGACGTACCGGGAGTCGGCGGCACCTGGAAAGATCTGACCGACAACGTGAATGCGATGGCGTCGAGCCTCACCGGTCAGATCCGCAACATTGCCGACGTGACGACTGCAGTCGCCAAGGGCGACCTCTCGAGAAAGATCACTGTCGACGTGAAGGGGGAGATCCTCGAGCTGAAGCAAACGATCAACGTCATGGTCGATCAGCTGAGCGCGTTTGCCTCGGAAGTGACGCGCGTTGCAAAGGAAGTGGGCACCGAAGGGCGACTCGGCGGCCAGGCCGAAGTGCCCGGTGTTGCAGGGACGTGGAAGGACCTGACGGACAACGTGAATTTCATGGCGTCCAACCTTACGGGTCAGGTGCGCAACATTGCCGACGTGACGACGGCCGTCGCGCGCGGCGATCTGAATCGCAAGATCACGGCGGAAGCAAAAGGCGAGATCCTCGAGCTGAAGAACACCATCAACATCATGGTCGATCAGCTCAGCGCGTTCGCCGCCGAAGTAACGCGTGTGGCGCGCGAAGTCGGAACCGAAGGAAAACTTGGCGGCCAGGCGCAGGTTCCGGGAATCGCAGGAACATGGAAGGACCTTACCGATAACGTGAACACGCTTGCCGGCAATCTTACCGGCCAGGTGCGAAACATCGCCGCGGTCACGACAGCAGTGGCGCGCGGCGATTTGTCACAGAAGATCACCGTCGAAGCGAAAGGCGAGACAGCGGAGCTCAAGGACACCATCAACACCATGGTCGACCAGCTCAGTGCGTTCGCATCCGAAGTAACCCGTGTGGCAAAGGAAGTAGGTACCGAAGGAAAGCTGGGCGGTCAGGCGCAGGTGCCGGGTGTCGCCGGAACATGGAAGGACCTCACCGATAACGTGAACGCGATGGCGTCGAACCTGACCGGTCAGATTCGAAACATCGCCGACGTGACAACGGCAGTCGCCAAGGGAGACCTGTCGAGAAAGATCACCGTCGACGTGAAGGGAGAGATCCTCGAGCTCAAGCAAACCATCAACACGATGGTGGACAGTTTGAGCGTATTCGCCGGCGAAGTAACACGCGTGGCTCGTGAAGTAGGAACCGAAGGACGACTCGGCGGCCAGGCAAACGTGCCGGGCGTCGCAGGCACGTGGAAGGATCTGACGGACAACGTGAATTTCATGGCGTCCAACCTGACTGGTCAGGTGAGAAACATCGCCGACGTCACCACCGCCGTCGCGAAGGGTGACCTGTCGCGCAAGATGACGGTGGACGTGAAGGGCGAGATTCTTGAGCTGAAGAACACGATCAATACAATGGTCGATCAGCTCAGCACCTTCGCCTCGGAAGTAACCCGTGTCGCGAAAGAAGTGGGAACGGAAGGACGACTCGGCGGCCAGGCAAACGTGCCGGGCGTTGCTGGAACGTGGAAAGATCTGACTGACAACGTGAACGCGATGGCTTCATCGCTGACCAGCCAGATTCGAAACATTGCGTTGGTGACGACGGCGGTGGCGAAGGGAGACCTTTCACAGAAGATCACCGTCGAAGTGCGCGGTGAGATTCTGGAGCTGAAGAACACTGTCAATGCGATGGTGGACTCGTTGCGAGTCTTCGCCGACGAAGTGACCCGCGTTGCCAAGGAAGTTGGTACAGAAGGCAAGCTGGGTGGTCAGGCGGAAGTGCCGGGTGCTGCGGGTACGTGGCGATCGCTCACCGACAATGTGAACGCGATGGCGAACAGCCTCACTGCGCAGGTGCGTGCAATCGCCGACGTCGCCACGTCGGTAACTCGTGGCGATCTGAGCAGGCAGATCGCGGTCGAAGCACAAGGCGAGCTGGACGAGCTGAAGAACAACTTGAACCAGATGATCGTGAACCTGAAGTCCACCACCGAGAAGAACTCGGAGCAGGACTGGTTGAAGACCAACCTCGCCAAGTTCTCGCGGATGATGCAGGGACAGAAGGATCTCGAAGCGGTGTCCAAGCTCATTATGTCGGAGCTTACACCGCTCGTCTCCGCGCACCACGGCGCGTTCTACATCATGGAGGAAGACAACAACACGCCGGTGCTGAAGCTGATTGCGAGCTACGCCTTCAAGGAGCGCAAGCACATTGGCAACCGGTTCCACCTTGGCGAAGGGCTCATCGGGCAGGCGGCGCTGGAGAAGAAACCGATCCTGCTGACCAATGTTCCGGACGATTACATCCGGATCTCGTCAGGCCTGGGCGAGGCGCCGCCGCGCAACGTGCTGGTTCTCCCGGTGCTGTTCGAGGGAGAGGTGAAGGCGGTAATCGAGCTCGCTTCATTCCTGCCG
>DASUZC010000265.1:0-5488 GCA_036377095.1 Gemmatimonadaceae bacterium | reverse complement strand
CGATGGAGAGCTGATTCGCAAGGCTCTCACTTACAACGTTGCTCTCGATCTGGCGCGATCGATCAGCGAGCCGGCAACTCTGCTGAATGCTGAGGGACAGGCGCTGTTGAATGCGGGCATCGATCCCGACTCCGTCGCTCGGTTGCTTGCGTTCGCGCTCCCGACGGGATTGCCAGTGTCAGGGACAGGCGTGCCCAGTAATCGTGCGCACAATGCGATCACGTGGCTGGGTCGGTTCGACGATACGCGCGACACCCTGCAAACGCGCGCGCTGACTACGTACGCCGGCTTCACACGCGATGGCGCGCTGGGCTTTGGTCCACTGGCGGCGCCGTCCACAGGGAGTGAGCTGCGGCAGCGTAACCTTGGTGCGCAAATCACACTTGGGGCTTACATCGGGCCCGGCCACAGAACACTCAACGAGACGCGCGTCGCCCTGAGTGGGGTGCGCACCACGATATCCCCGTACCAAACGCTGCCCGGCGCGAACGTGCTCGTTCGCTCGGACAACCTGGACAACGGTACTGACGTCACGCCGGTGAGTCTTGGTGGCGGATCTCTGCCGACGACCGAATCACGCTGGACACTCGAAGCCGGCAATCTGACCGCCTGGAATGCAAGCGGCCGAACCCACCGCTTCCGCGGATTGCTGTGGGGACGCTGGGATGGGTTGCGCGAAGAAGGTTTCTCTAACGCGCTCGGCACATACACGTTCAACTCGATCGAAGATTTCACGGCGGGACGCGCGAGCAGCTTCTCTCGCACACTGTCGCAACCGCCGCGCGATGGGAAAGTCTGGAACGTTGCGACTGCTTTTGCGCACACATTCGGACCGACACGCTATTTCAACCTGATATACGGCGCACGCGTTGAGGGTGACGGGTTCGGCGGCAAGCCTGCGCGTAATCCCGCGTTGGAGCAATCACTCGGCGTGCGGACGGGAGTCGCGCCTTCTCGTCTGCATATCAGCCCCCGTATCGGCTTCACCTTTACGTACAATCGCGACAAGGACAACGGCTCGGGTACGATGCAGAACCAAACCGGTCGCTACTACAGATACATGTCCGGTACGCTGCGTGGCGGCGTCGGAGAATTTCGCGATCTGTTGCGCCCCGGTATTCTTGCCGACGCGTCATCGTCGACAGGACTTGCCGGCGGCACGTCGCTCCTCAATTGCGTAGGCACCGCCGTCCCTGCGCCGGATTGGTCACTCTTCTCCAGCGATCCATCATCGATTCCGATACAGTGCGCCGGCGGAGGCGGAGTGCTGTCCGAACGTGCACCCGCTGCGACTCTCATAGATCCATCGTATGATGTGCCGCGCAGCTGGCGCGCGTCGCTCGATTGGAACACCAGCTCCCGTGGAATTCTTTATCGCGTCGGCACTCTCGTGTCTTACGATCTGTCACAGCCCGGGGTGATCGATGCGAACTTCGACGGCATTCCGAAAATGAATCTCATCGGCGAAGCGAATCGGCCGGTGTTCGTTTCGGCGGCGTCGATCGACGCCGCGAGTGGCGCCGTGTCGCCTGTCGAATCGCGCCGGTCCAATGAGTATGGCAACGTCGGCGTGCGTGTCAGCGACTTGCGCGGCTATGGTGGGCAGCTGAACCTCGCCATCTCGCCGGATGTCTTCAAGTTCCGCACTGGCGCCTCGTTCTATGGATCGCTCGCGTATACTCTGCAATCGACCAAACGCGAATATCGCGGTTTCGATGGCGCAGCATTTGGAGATCCGCGGTTGCGCGAGTGGGCGCCGAATGCGAACGAGGCCCATCACATCTTCGTGCTGACGACTGCATTCAGCACCGATAAGACCGGGACCGTTACGCTGTTTGCGCGAGCGCAATCAGGATTGCCGTTCACCCCGATCGTTCAGGGGGATGTGAACGGCGATGGCAGAGGCGGGGATCGCGCTTTCGTTCCGGACCCGGCGGGAACGAGTGATACCAATCTCGCAAGTCAACTGCGCGCTTTACTCGCCGGCGGTTCACCGGTCGCGCGAGACTGTCTGCGGGAGAATCTCGGGCGTGTAGCGCCGCGCAACGGCTGTCGTGGCCCGTGGACGCAGTCGCTCAACATCCAATGGAGCCCGCCAATCCCGGGCAAATGGCGGAGACGAGTGACTCCGTACGTCTATCTCCAGAACGTGATGGCAGGCGTCGATCAGTTGGTGCACGGCGACAATCTGCGCGGGTGGGGATCTCCGGCGTCGCCAAGTCCGGTTTTGCTCATTCCTCGCAGCTTCGACGTTGCGACGGGAAGATTCAATTACGACGTGAATCCCCGTTTCGCGGATACCAGGCCCGGCCACAACCTGTTGAGAAATCCTTTCCGCATCGTAATCGACTTCTCGTTCGAGCTGTCCACGGACTTCGATCTACAGCAGCTGCGGCGTGCGGTTGAGCCGGTAAAGAGTCAACGCGGTTGGGCGCGGCGCAGCGCGGACTCCCTGGCAGCTTTCTACCTCTCGAGCACATCCGATGTCTACAAGCTGGTGTTGGAGCAGAGCGACTCGCTATTTCTTACAAGGTCGCAAATTGCCGCTCTCACAAGAGCGGACTCGGCCTTTTCCGCACAAGTGAGGGCGATCTACGTTCCGCTCGGAGAATTTCTGGCGCGCGGCGCTGGGGTTGCCGGCAAGGCCGAGCTGGATAGTGCGAAGGCGAGCGATAAGCTGTATTGGAAAGTCTTCTGGGAGCAGCCGGATACGGTCGGGGAGATACTGACTCCAGCTCAGCGTGAACTGATGCCGATGGTGAAAGGAATGGTAGCGACGACGAAAAAGGAGCGCGAGAACAGCCAGTGGCGCTTCGGGCATGCCGTAACATTTGCGGACAAGCCGAAACCATCGCAGCCTTAGACATGAACCCAGCGACTCGTCTTGTCCTCTGCGCGGTTTTGACTGTCGTCACGCTACCAGTGGCGGCGCAACAGATTCCATTCTCGGACGCCCAGTGGAAGTTGAGCGGTGATTCGACGCGGGTGGAGATGTTCGACGGCCGACAGATACTGCGCATGGAGACCGGATCCGCCGAGCGTCGCGACATTCGCTTCGAAGACGGCACCATCGATGTCGATGTAATGACGTCACGTCGTCGCTCGTTCGTGTATGTGAATTTTCGCGTGCAGAACGAGGGTGAGTACGAGGATTTCTACCTGCGTCCGCACAAGGCACAACTCCCCGACGCGGCGCAATACGCTCCGGTTTTTCAGGGGCAGAGCGCGTGGCAACTCTATTACGGTGTTCGCGGCACTGCCGCGCCGGACATCGTGCCGAATGTCTGGCAGCATCTGCGCGTTGTCGTGTCAGGACGTCGAGCCGCATTCTTCCTGCGCGACACCATCAAGCCGTTCATGGTTGTGCCGAGACTCGCCCGCGATCCACAACCCGGGTACATCGTCCTCAGCACTCTCGTGCCGACAGGAACGCCGGGCAGCGGACCCGGCGTTCGCTACGCAAACCTTAACGTCCGACCGGGAGTGGTCGCGTATGATTTTGCAAACGCACCCGCGGAGCCAACGCTACCCGCAGGCGTCATAGAGAGATGGGAGGTAGGGCCGGCGTTTGCAGCACCAGATACTGCGCTATCGACAATCGCGCCGGAGTGGACGAGCAGTTTTCGTACTTTGGCGATCGAGCCGGATGGCTTCGTGGAGCTCCACCGCCACGTACCGATGCCGAAGGTGACGCGGTACGTCGGCGCTGTCGCGAGAATACGAGTGACTGCGCAGCGTGCCGGTACCCGGCGACTCGACCTCGGCTTCAGCGATCGGGTCACGGTGTTCGTCAATGGCTCGCCTATCTTCCATCGCGACGACTCTTACGATTTCGCGGGACGGCGTGACGGCCTGATCTCATTCGATCAGGCTACGGTGTACCTGCCGCTTCGCGCCGGGCCGAATGACATCTCGATCATCGTGACTGATCGTTTCGGCGGCTGGGGAATCATGGGACGATTCCCGGACGCCGCGGGGCTGCGCGTCGAGCCGTGAGCAGTTGCCGCGCGACGCGGAATTCGTCACCGTAAAGAATCATGACAGTCCCGATCCAAGTTGTCCGGCGCAAAGCGATCACAACCGCCTTACTCATCTGGCTGGCGGCGTTTATCTCCATCACTGTCATCGGCGGATCGCTGACGATGGATCTGACCGGCATGTCAGGAGCGGACCAGTACGTCGTATCCCACTGGGGATTTCGCGGGCTGCGTTGGTACCTGTGGCTCGAAGCCGGAGTCCTCATTGCTATTGTGGCGAGCCTCGGCTGGCACGTGATCAGGGTCGGCCTCGCTGTTGGACGTGGAGACAGCGCGCAATTGTTCGGCATCGATCCCAAGCTGCGTCCGCGAATGCCGCATGGACTTGGGTACGTCCTGGTAGTGCTCGGCTCGAGCCTTGTAGCGCTATCGATCACCGTTATCGTGCTCTTCAACTCCTGCCGCTACATGCGTCTGATCTGACGACGCTGTAACCTTCCGCGAGCGTTGAGTTACCGCGAAGGTTTACGAGATGTAAACAGTCAGGCGCTCGACCACCGTGTAGTCTGACCCGGATGATGCGCACAACAACTCCGTACTCTCTCTCGCGCGCTTTGCTGCCCGCGATCGCGATGTCGTGTGCAGGGATGTCTGCACATTCAAACAACTCTGTCGCCGGCAGCTGGCACGACGCGCCGCCGATGTTGCACGCCCGTTCAGCCCATGCAGTCGTGAGTACGGGAGACGCGATCTACGCTATCGGCGGAACCGGCGAAGGCGGCCAGCCCGTGCTCGATGTCGAACGATTTGATGGGACCACCTGGCGGGCTGAGACTCGTCTGCCGAGTGATGGGCTGAATGCTCCGGCTGCAGCGGTGATTGGACGCCGTATTTATGTCATTGGCGGATTCAAGACCACCACCAACGTTCCCACCGCCGACGTTCTCGTTTACGACATAGATGGGCACACCTGGAGCGCTGCCGCGGCATTGGCAGAACCGCGCGGCGGACACGCAGCCGCCGTGCTGAACGGAAAAATTCATGTCATTGGCGGCGGAAACTCTCGCAGCACTCTGGCCAATCACTCCGAGTACGATCCAGCCACCGATCGGTGGACGGAGCGTGCGCGGCTTTCACGTACGAAAGGAAGTCCGGCAGCGGTCGCTTTCGCTGGCAAGCTCTACTCGATCGGCGGCCGCAGCGGACCCGGAGATTTCGGCGACGTCGAAGTCTACGATCCATCCAAAGATGCGTGGACGAGCGGACCTTCCATCGAGCCACGAGGTACCGCCGGCGCGGCCGCTTACTGCGGTGAGATCTACGTATTCGGTGGTGAATCGCAGGCGAGAAAGACGACACTCGATGAGGTCCTGCGATTCGACCCAATCGCCAATCGATGGGATCGCGCAACGCCGATGAAGGCCGCGAGGAATTACGGACGTGCGGTGGTCTTCAAGGGATCAGTGTGGCTCGTCGGCGGAAATCGAACCGTCGGCATGAGTCACTCATCA
>DASUZC010000264.1:0-2632 GCA_036377095.1 Gemmatimonadaceae bacterium | reverse complement strand
ATCGATGTTGGTGTAGAGCGGCGGTGCACCGACCGGATCCAGATCGGGACGCGGCCCTTCGCCGCGCACCGGACGTCCGCGCGCATCTACCTCGTCGAAGCGCACACCCTCCCGGCCGTGGAGAATGTTCTCGTACTGCTTCTCGAGTCCGCCCTTTCCGATCTGCTGGCCCGGTTTGTAGTTCACATACTTCGGGTCGTTCAGCTCGTTCTCGGAAATCTCACCCGTGTAGCCGACGAAGGAGGCGACTATCGGTCCGTCCGGGTAGTAGCGCTTCGGCACCGACTGAATGATCAGACGGGGAAAATCCAGCCGATGTTCCTCGAGCACCGAGACGATGTCGATCGATGCGTCGGGGAGAATCACCGTCGGTCGTGTCGGTGCACGGCGAAAACGGCGAATGGCGAGGTTCATGTCGTTCTGTGTCAGCTGCAGCGTCGGCTGGAGTTGGGCCAGCGCACTCCGCAAGCTGTCAACGTTCGGCGCAGTGATTGAAACCGAGTACGCCGGTAGATTCTCGGCGATCACTTCGCCGTGCCGGTCGTAGATGATTCCGCGCGGCGCCGGCAGCGGAATCGGTCGCAGACGGTTTTCCTGCGACTGCATCACATACTGCTTGTGCTGCACTACCTGCGTTTTGAAAAACGCGCCAATCAGAACCAGAAACGCGACGCCCAGAAAGAGCGTGCTCATGCGCGCTCGGCGTGCTACGTCGTTCGGATGAAAGCTCATGCGGGAGTCGGCTCCAACAGCGGTCGCATCAAGAAGAGTAGCAAGACGCCGACCGCCGCGGTAACTGCCGCCGACAGCGGCGACCAGAGGAGAAGCTGCTGGAGAAGCTCCACTCCTTTGACTCGCTGCTCACCAACGAAATACAGAATGTCGAACACCCACTTCCCGAGGAAAAAGAAGAAAGCGTTGAGGACGAGGTTGTCGGCGAAAAAGACGGCCTTGAGGTACGAAGCGCCAAACCCGACGATGGTCATCGCGATCGCCCCTGCCCCGAGCGCGTCAGGCGCAAGTGAATCGGAGATGAGTCCCAGTAGAAACCCGATGATCGCAGCTGTCGCCGGCCTTACACGAACTGACGCGAGGAGGAGTGCAAGGATCAGGAAGTCCATTGGTGCACGCCAGCCAAGCAGCGGTCGGAGCGTGTAGTGGAGAACGACGAAGATGAGGAAGGTGATGGTCGCGCGAATTGCTGCGCCGACGTTCATCGCATTCCCCCCGGACGACGCGGAATTGTGTCGGTACGCACCGAGTCGCGTCGGGGCGCGGTGTCCGTGCGCGCGTTGCTGGTATCGCGTCTGACCGTCGTGTCCGGTGCTCTTCCTTCTGCGGCTGCGCGTCGCCGTTCAGCGGCGCGTTGAGCAGCAGCGCGCGCGGCGGCAGCTGCTGCCACCGAATCGGCTCCCGCACCAAGTGGCGCGACACCGTTAGCGCGCGCCATCGAATCAAGCACCGCACGGCGAGCCGCAGCTTCAGCCAGCGCCGCGGCTTTGGCTGCAGAATCGCCTGAGACCACGATCCTTTGCGCAGCGGCGTCGACCTGTGCGACGCTCGTCCAAACGCCATCCAGGCCCTTGGCAAGACGCTCGCGCCGGAGAATCATCACCTGGTAGACGTCCGCCGGATTCACCGCCGGGCGAAGCAGATAGGTGCGCGCCCAGCCTTCGCTGGTTTTGATCTCCTGCAGGATTGTCCCGATCGGGATGCCACGGGGCCACACACCACCCCATCCCGAGCTGACGATCATCTGTCCGGGCTTGAGCGTGGCGCGGAATGGCACGCCGCGCAGCTCGATCAGATATCCGCCGGTCGCGCCAGTGAGGTGCGCCTGCGCTATTCCGAATGCCGTTCCGTCGGGCGACATCGCACTGACCCGGAAGTCAGGGTGAGTCCACAGCATCGCGTGGCTCATGGTGGGATCGACCTGGTCGACAACGCCGACGAGTCCTTCTGGGGCGATCACGGGACTCAATCGCGAGACGCCGGCGCGCGAGCCCGCGCTGAGTATCACCGTCGTTTCATCCCGCACCCCGCGACCGTGCAGCGCTTCGGCGGGAATAAAGCCCCAGCGCACTCCCGACCCGAGTCCAATGAGCTTGCGAAGGCGCTCGTTTTCCATCTCGAGCGAGCCGGCCTTCATCGCATTGAGCGAGAGGCTGTCCAGGTACTGTTGCTTGGCGTCGGCGCTGAGCAGCGATTGGCGACCGCGCTCGGCGCTCTCCTGCAACATCACCAGTGGCGCGAGGAAGCTGCGGCGCATACCCGTCGCGACTGGCTCGCGCAAATTGTTGGGAAGGGCACGCGCCGCCAGAGCTAGAACGACGCAAGTCGACAGAACGATCAGGTCGTAGCGGGTGTTGCTGCGGAGCGTGCGCTGCACGTATTACCTCAAGTTGCCAGGACAGACCAGTATTTTGCCTCGTCATCAAGAATACGGCCTGTACCGCGCACAACACAGGTCAGCGGGTCTTCATCGACGTGAATCGGAAGTCCAGTCTCCTGTGAGAGCAGAACGTCCAGGCCTCGTATGAGAGCACCGCCACCAGTCATCACGATCCC
This sequence comes from Gemmatimonadaceae bacterium, assembly GCA_036377095.1. Classification (GTDB taxonomy): domain Bacteria; phylum Gemmatimonadota; class Gemmatimonadetes; order Gemmatimonadales; family Gemmatimonadaceae; genus UBA4720. The sequence continues at coordinate 64 of DASUZC010000264.1, read as the reverse complement.
GCGGTCGACGATGTCGGCCGCAAGCTCAGGCGGGGTGATCTCCAGTGCCCGTCGCACAGCGTCG
>DASUZC010000263.1:0-14453 GCA_036377095.1 Gemmatimonadaceae bacterium | reverse complement strand
TTCTTCTACGGCGGAATGGTCCGAGCAAAAAATGCCCTCAACACCATGATGATGTCCTACGTCGCCCTCGGCTTCGTCGGCATCGCGTGGGCTTTCCTTGGATACACACTCGCCTTCGCTGAAGGTGGTGGCTTCCTCGGCGATCTCAGATTTGCTTTTCTGCGCAATGTTGGGCTCGATGCCAAGGGAACGATCCCACACATCCTCTTTGCGTCGTACCAGGGAACCTTCGCGATCATTACTGCGGCACTGATCTCTGGTGCGATCGTCGAGCGCATGCGCTTTGGTCCGTACATCACGTTCATCACCCTGTGGTGCATTGGCGTCTACGCGCCGATCGCGCACTGGGTGTGGGGCGGTGGATGGCTCGGCAAGCTCGGGGCGCTCGATTTCGCCGGTGGAACCGTCGTGCACATCAACGCCGCCGCTGCGGCACTCGTCGGCGCGATCGTGCTCGGTCGTCGCAAGGACTACATGCGACAGGCGATCATCCCGCAGAACGTTCCGTTCACCTTACTCGGAACTGGCGTGCTTTGGTTGGGTTGGTTTGGCTTCAACGCCGGCAGCGCGCTAGCCGCGTCGCCGGTGGCGGCGCTGGCATTCGGCAATACGATGTTCGCCCCAATGGCGACGCTGGTCGTGTGGGGCCTTCTCGATTTGATGCGGACCGGCAAGACGACGGCGATCGGCGCCGCAACCGCTATTGTCGTCGGCCTCGTCGCGATCACTCCGGCGGCGGGTTTCATCAGCCCACTGTCGGCGATAGTGCTTGGCGCCGTCGCGGCTCCGGCGAGTTACTTCGCAATTCTCTATCGGGCCACCACCAGGCTGGATGATTCGCTGGACGTTCTCGCCGCACACGGCGTCGGCGGAACAGTGGGCGCTCTTCTTACAGGCCTCCTCGCTCAAAAGAGCTGGAACGGTGTCGCCGACGGCGCGCTGTTCGGAAATCCGCGGCAGCTGGGAATTCAGATAGCCGCGATTCTGGCGACAATCGTGTATAGCTCTGTCGCGACCTACGTCATCATCAAGGCGATTGGATTCGGATTCAAGCTGCGTGCGAGCGCGAAGGAAGAAGGAATTGGCCTCGACGTCACGCAGCACGGTGAAGAAGCATACAGCAGAGGCGAGGGCGCGATCCTGGTGCCCGCCGACGGAGCGCAGCTATGAAACTTGTCGTCGCAGTCGTACGACCCGAGAAACTCAACGACGTGCTCGAAGCACTGTATCGAGCGGAAGTCCGCGGCTTAACGATCAGTCGCGTGAGAGGGCATGGAGGTGAGACCGAGCAGGTCGAGACCTACCGCGGTACCACCGTGAAAGTTGAGCTGCACGACAAAGTCCGCATCGAGATCGGAGTCTCCGATCATTTCGTCAAACCGACGGTCGACGCAATTCTCACTGGTGGTCGCACCGGAGAGGTCGGGGACGGCAAGGTCTTCGTGCTGCCGGTGGAGAAGGTTTACCGGATTCGAACCGGGGAAGAGGATCGCGCCGCCGTTACGCCGATCGTGGCGGAGGAGACTGCTACTTAGCGCGGGTCTACTTGCGAACTGCTTGAGGTGAGTGGTGCGAGTGTGAGGGGCCAGGAGAGCTACTCGCATTCCTGGTCGACGCGGTGAGAGGTAGGAGTAGCGTAGGTGCCCGGTGCCAGGTTTAACTACGCGGCTCCCTCCCTTTGCCATCGTTCTTCGCGCGGCTTTCTACTTTCCCCAGGAGGCCGTGCAGCATTTTTCTGACTTCGATGGTCTCACGCGTCAGGGTGTTGTAGGGCTCGAGTTGCATGACCTCAAAATCCCGAGCGATGAGGAGATGATACTCCAATTCGGTTGATGAGTTGAGCGAGATGCGGATGAATCTCGCAAACTCGCGAGCGGTTTTTTGGCCGACCCCTTCGACGAGGTTGGTAGGAATGGACATCGCCGCGCGGAGCATTTGGTTCCGGAGCGTGAGGTAGTCAGCCCCTCGGATCCCCTTTGCGGCTCCGTGCACATTGAGAAGGAGGGCATGACTGTTCACCCAAACATCAAGCTTTCTGAAGTCACTCATGGTCGCAAATTGACGTAGCGTTCCTAGAGAGCCCCTCATTCTGCGACAACCCTCGTCGTCGAATTGCGATTGTGCCGGGGTGTCTCCTGGTATCAGGCACCTACGCTACTCCCACCTCTCACCGCGTCAACCAGGAATGCGAGTATCGCTCCTCGTACCTCCACCTGGCACCCCGCACCTACCTTGTCACGTGGTAAACACAACCGACGAGGGCTCCGATCCAAGCGATCGTAAACGTCCTTGCATCGCTGACAACGGTCGCAGGACCGCAACCACCCTCAGGCTCACCGTCTAAGAGCCGCAGTCTCCTGCCAGATAATTCGTTATTCATCGTCGCGCTCACATTATTCAGCACCGCAGCCCCAAAGTTCATGACGACGAGAAGTGTTTCCTCGCTCGTCTGCCGAACGAACGCAGCTATTGCAGCATTGTTGGTCGACTCGACGAGCAGCCGTCCCCGCGACAACGCGACGTGCGCGTTCCGCAGATGAATCAGTCGCCGATAGTGATTGAGCAGCGACGAGTCATCCGCATCCTGTCCCGCGACGTTCTTTGTCCGCCAATCCGGCTGTAGCGGCTCCCACGGCTTTCCACTCGTGAATCCGCCGCTTGCCGCCGAGCTCCACTGCATCGGCGTACGAATAGTCTCGTCGGGCTTGGTCCCGAGCATCCCGATCTCTTCTCCGTAGTACACGAACGGCATCCCCGGCAGCATCAGCATCGCTGTCGCAGCCAATCGAGCGCGCGACATATCCCGGTTCAATACTTCCATCACTCGCGGCTGGTCGTGGTTGGTGAGAAATGGCGACCAGCGTCCTTCGGGCAGGGAAGTGTTCGCCCGGTTCACGGCTGTCACGAAGGCGCTCGCATTCCCGGTACGTGCTGATTCCAGCGTTGCCGCGGCCACGCCGAACTCGAAGTAGGAATCGAGCTGATCGGGATAGTAAGTCGGCAGTGCGGCCATGTCCGATTCTTCACCGATCGTGAATGACTGCGGCGCCTGCGAGCGAATCGAATTCCCGAACCGCTTCAGCACTTCGTGAGTCCCGCGTGCATGCTGCAGCGCGTTTCCATCCTCGACCAGATAAGGAATCGCGTCGAAACGGAATCCGTCTGCTTTCATCGCCGTCAGCCAGTACGACATCACCTTGAGCATCTCGTCGACAACCGCCGGTGTCTCGTAATTCCAATCCGGCATCTCGTGCCAGAATACACCGTAGTAGTACTCGTCGCGCAGCGGCGATTTGTGCCACGCCTCCTGACCCCACGGCCCGGGCTGCGTCGGCTTGGCGGTGGAGAAGCGGTACCAGCTCCGATAGGGACTCGCCGGATCCGTTAACGCTGCCTGAAAGAACGGGTGGTAGCTCGATGAATGATTCGGGACGAAATCGACGATCACCCGTATTCCCCGCCGATGCGCTTCGCTCACCAGTGCTCGAAAATCGTCGTCCGTCCCGTACTGCGGATCGACGTGGTAGTAATCGGTTACGTCATAGCCGTGATAGCTGTGGGCCTTGTCGATCGGCATTAGCCAGATGCAATTCGCACCGAGGCTCTTCGTGCTACTGGGATTGCCGTCGTTGATGTAATCGAGGCGCGCGATCAGCCCCTTCAGGTCACCGATTCCGTCGCCGTCGGAATCGTAGAAGGAGCGGACGAAGACTTCGTAGCAAACTCCGTTGCGCCACCAGACCGTGGAGTCACGTGGACTGAGGGCAGGCGTCAACTTCGCGCTCGAACATCCGAGCACGAACAAAAGCGCCAACAGCCTTCTCATGATTCCAAGGGGCACGTTTTTTTGTCCGCGTCCTCGGTTAGTCCGCGATTATCGATGCCGTTAGTCCTCGGCCCTCGGTCCTCATCAGCGGCGTGTCGCATCCCAAACCGCTACCCCCACCCGCGAATCCGCGGTCCCGTAATACAGGAACCACCGCCCCTTGAACCGCACCAACCCTTCGCTGAAAGTCGTGCCTTCCTTGTATTGCCCCGTCTTCTCGTAAGGCTCCGTCGGCCGGATGAACGGCTCCTCCGAGCGTGCGATCAGCTTGATCGGATTCCGCGCATCGAACAGCGCCTGCCCACCGGTGTAAACGCGCTCCGGCAATCCAGCCTGACCAAATCTTCCGCTGTTACCCGCGTTGTAGATGAGAAGAATTCCACGGTCGGTGAGAACTGCCGGCGGCCCGGCCTCAACCAGCCAGGAATCGAAGTAACCCGGCCGCGCCGACAAAACCTTGAGCACCTTGCCATCTGAATCGGCGAGCGGAGTCCACGTGATCAGATCGTCCGACGTCGCCAGCAGAATGTCGGGGACGTTGAAGTACATCCAGTATTTCCCGTTCACTTTCGTCGCGATCAGTCGTTCGCCCTGCAGACGTGTGACGATCGACCCCGACTTCGTCTCAGAGCGCAGGTACTTTCCGCCGTCAGCAGCAGCGAACGCTGGACCGTGCTTCTGCCAATGCACCAGATCGCGGGATGTCGCGACTGCCAGACGCGGCACGTCGCGATTCCACTGCGTGTACGTCATCACGTAACGGCCGTCTTCGGTTTCCACGACACGCGGATCCTCGACGCCGCCCGTCCATTCGTAGCGTGCCTGCTCATCCTTGTCCGGATACAGCACCGGCGCCGGCTGTCGCGTGAAGTGCAACCCGTCGCTGCTCTCGGCGAGTCCGATGCGCGAGGTGTGAAACCCAATTTCCTGTCGCCCGCCTGCATCCTCGGCGCGATAGAACACGTAGACTTTGCCGTTGCGTACCACAGCGGCTGGATTGAAGGTCGCCAGCTCCTCCCAGTGCACGACGCTATCCCCCATCGGAGACCGGAATGTCGATGACGCACTCGGCGTGATAATCGGATTCGCGCTACCCGGCTTCTCAAACGGCCCCAGCGTCCAGCTGAGCGACTGCGCTCCACTCGACGTACCTGCGATCACAAACCCCAATACGATCAACGCCTTTCTCACAATTCTCCTCGCTGTAGAGCCGCTTCTCGCTTCCCGCCTCCCGCCTCCCGCTTGTGACCCTTCGCCTGCTCGTTCGTTACCGGTGAGAGGGGGTCCGGCGCTTCGCCGGACTCGACCATCATGCATCCGACGAGGTTCTGCTCGTGCGTTATTCCCTGATTCTACTTACGCTCTCGGCCATTACCGCCGCGTGCTCTCAGTCCAAACCGGCCCCGCCGCCGACGATCAAGGTCGTGCGCGAGACCGTAACCGTCAACGTGAAGGACCCGGACGCCGAAAAGCGCGCCGCCCGTCTCGAGCTCCAGTTAATGGCGCGCGACGCCCAGATCGAGGATCTCCAGACACGTCTCGAGGACACACGCGCTGAAGTCGTGCGCGCGATGGCCAAGCTGCAGAGCGTCGCCAGCCGAGCGCAGGCTGCGTCCGCAATGGCCGAGGCAGAGGTTGTGCTGCAGACGATGAAGTCGAACGCGCCGCAGGACACTCCGCCCGAAGTGACGCAGGTTACTCGCCTGGTGCGACAGAGCTCGACGGAGTTCGACAAGCAGAACTACGGGGGTGCACTTTATCTCGCCAATCAGGCCAAGACCGTTGCTTCCGGTTATCGAGGAAGACTGGGTACGAATCGGGGCGAGGCGAGACCGGGCGAGACGCTGTTCGCTGTTCCGATCAAGCTCAAGGCTTCAACGAAAGGCAATGTGCGCGAGGGACCGGGAACAAATTTCGCAGTTTCGTTTTCGGCGGATGCCGGCAGTTCCTTGACCGCGTACTCGTATGCCGATGAGTGGATTCGTATCAGTGACGAGAACGGCCGCAGCGGGTGGATTCACCGCACTCTCGTCAGCAGGCCTGATACTACGAACTAGCTAATCAGCCAGTCTTGGCAAGTCTTCGGGCGCGTACCGTACGGTCGCGCCCTTCTCTTTTCGCCTGGTAGAGAGCTTCGTCGGCGACGGCGATGATTGCTTCCGCATCGTCCGCGTCTTCCGGGAACGTCGCGACGCCGATGCTCAGCGTCATCTTGCGGCCATTGAACTTCTTTGCCGCGACACGCGCGCGAATGTGCTCGGCGGTGTCCATCGCGTCCGCTACGGTGGTGTCTGGAAGGACAATTACGAACTCTTCACCACCGTAACGGGCGCAACAGTCGGTCTTGCGCGTCGAATCGCGCATGATATCGGAGATGGTCTGTAGTACTTCGTCGCCCGCCGGATGCCCGAACGCGTCGTTGTATTGTTTGAAGTGATCGACGTCGCCCACGAGAACAGAGAATCCTTTGCGATCCTTGCGGAAGCGCGCGACTTCGTCGTCGAGCCGCTTCATCAGCGAGCGGTGATTCGACAGGCCTGTCAAGCTATCAGTCGTTGATAGGAGCTCCAGCTCCTCGTTCTTCTTGCGCAGTGTTTCGTTGATGCGATCCAGCTCGGCGCGACCATCGCGCAGGCGATACACCATGTGGTTGAAGACGTCTGTCAAATAGCCGATCTCTCCACCACCGGGCGCCGCCGGAAGGTCGACGGTTAGATCACCAGCTGCGACTTCACCCGCTGCCTTGGTCAGTCGATCGAGCGGACGCGCAATCAGGCGACCGAGACGATACGCACTGAGCGTGACCGCGATCAGCAGGAAGACGATTACGCCGAGCGCAACATCGCGGAAGCGGCGCACCTGCAGGAACGCTGCTTCGGCGGACATCTCAGCGAGTACTGCCCAGTTCACTTGCGGCACGTATTCGAGTGTCCCAATGACTTCGCGATCGCGGAAGCTCGAATATCCGAACGGTGCCCGGGCACGCTCGCGCAGTTTTTTCATCGTCGGTGCGGGCATGGGATACTTGATCAACACCTCATTGACGCCGTCGGAGCTGGCGATCAGCGCGCCCCGCGTGTTGACGAGATGGATGGAGCCACTGCTGTCCGGCGCAAAGGAGCGGAGCAGCAGCTGTACCGGAGCAAGATTGAGCTCGGCGGCGAACGCACCAAGCAGTCTCCCGTCGGCTCGCTGCGCCGGAACCGCGACGATCAGCTTCGCGCGTTTGGCGACGGGATCCCAGTAAGGATCGCCGACGATTTGATTGTCGGATTTGAGCGACTGCTGCCAGTCGGCGGGAAGCGGAACCTTGGTGACACCAGGCGCACTGGTCGCGACGACGTTGCCGTCGAGATCGAGCACGATCAGCTTCTCAAAGTCGCTGAAGCGCTCGTGTAGCGAGACGAGGTAGTCACGCAGTCTGCCTTCCGTTGGCGAATTGCTCGGCCGCCCGCCGTGGTCGAGCGTAATGACGACTTCGTCCGAGCCCGCAAAGACGCGGAGGTCGTAGAGTCTCTCTCTCAGCCAGACGCCGGTCGCCCGCGCGCTTTGCGCGCTGCCGGAGAGGAGATCTTCATTGATTTTCTTTTCCAGAGCTCGGCGATTCTGTGTATAGAAGACGCCAAGCATGGTGCCCGCGGGGAGGAGCGCTGCCGCAACAGCGAACGCGAGAATTCTGCTGCGCAGGCTCTCGAAGCGAGGGAAGGGAACGGGAAATTTCGCTCGCGCGCGCGGCGTGGTGTGCGTCGCTGGCTGAGCGGCGTTAATCGTTCCGGGTTCGACTCTGGATGCGGGCATCGTTTATAGACGATCAATCGCCCGCTGAGCTACCTGATCCGGCTGGGAACAAACGAGCAAAAATGCCTGACCTGAATTACGCCAGTAACGAAACACTTGACGTCAAAATTGCGCGCAAAAATGGGGTCGATCGACCAATGGATCTGCGATCGTAAGTCGTTGTGAAGACGAACGTTAGCTGCTGCGGTTACAGAAATCTGTATTGCTGTCAGCAACGTGGCGCTGAAAACCGCCCATCGGCCGAGAATAAATGTGTTGTCGTATCGATGCTTACGGCCGGTTATTCTGGCGGTGACAATCTCCGTCGAAACGCCCTCCGGGTTACTCCCACTCGGATAGTCGTTTCAGCGCCTTCAGCCGTTCGCTATGACCGATGCGGGCCTTGTTCACAGCTTCTTTCAGCCAATTCACGGACTGGTCATAGACGTCGCGGTTCACGGGGTATGGATGACCGTCCTTGCCACCATGGGCGAAGCTGAATCGGGCTGGATCACGCATACTGGCTGGTGATCCGTAGACGACTTCCGAAACGAGCGCGAGCGCACGCACTGATTTTGGTCCCACGCCCGGAATGGCCAGCAACTGCTCGTAATTCTGTGGACTCGCTTCGTACGTGTTCAGCAGAACCTTTCGCAGATGCGCCGGGTTGATGTCTTGCTGGATGTCCACCCAGTGTCGCTTGGGCAGCTCCATGCTGATCACTCGCGCAATCTCTCTATCTATGATTCGCGGCTCCTGACGCGAAAACTCGGTGGAGACATTTCTCGCGGCGGAGGATTCCGCTGCGACCATGTTCAGCACGGAGTCGGCCTGCGCATCACTCGCGATTGCCGCATGCGGCTCATTGACGAAATCGTTGACCTGCGAGCCGAGCCAATGGTAGCGTCGCGCAGTTCCATCGCCGCCTCGCATTCCCTGCTGCACGACTGCCCACTCACCTTCGGTGCTGACGAAGAAGCTGTGATGATAGATCCCGAATCCGTCCTGGATGGCGGCCGAGTCGACCTTCGCTGCCATGCGGCTGTTGTAGGCGAGTCGGGCTCCGTCGACACCGGCGCGCGTGCCGTATTCAACCAGCTCGATTGGTGTGCGGCGCGAAGTCTTGCCTTTGCCGCCGGCCACGAAAATTCCAATCTCGTTCTGGCGCTTGGACAGCCCTTCCTTTAGCGCTCCACACACCGTCGTCGTAACCCCGCTCGAGTGCCAGTCGAATCCGAGAACGCACCCGAAAGCCTGGAACCAGTGAGGGTCGGAAAGCCGAGCCAGAAACTCAGCTCTGCCGTGCTCCAGAACCATCACCTCAGCAATGGCCGGGGCAAGCTCAGCCATACGCTGAAAAAGCCATTTCGGAGCTCTGCCGGAATGAAGCGGAAGTGTAGCGCTACCAGTGCGTTGCGGCATAGCTCAGCAATAAAAAAATGGTTTGGAAATTCTTCAGAACGGATGTATATTAGTCGGTAGTTCGGAACCAATCCAAGCAATGATTTTTGGGGTGATTTTCGGAGCGACTAGTCGTCTCCGGTAGTCTACCATCCACACCATTTTTAGCCACCTGTGAGGGGTCTGAATTGATACGTGAATACGTGAAGAACGGATTGATTGGCATGGCGGCGCTCGTTTGCGTCGCGTCGCGTTTTGTCCCTGGAGCCCAGCCGGCTCCGCTCTTGTCGCCGCCGGTATTGATGGCAGCCGAGCGCCCGTCCGTGACAACGGATAAGCCGAGCGACAACGTGCTGGCAATTAGAATCGATTCCGCACTTCGCGCACTCACTTCAGCAGTACGCCCACTGAGCCACCCCAAGGCGCTCGAGACTGCGTTCCGCAGCTACTTCGCTTACGTGAATGCTCATCCAAGCGACGTGAAGAAGCCGCTGCTCTATTTCGTCGATTACGGATTGCCGAGCACCGAGCCGCGCGGCTACGTGTTCAACATGAACACGATGTCGATCCTCGAGGGACCGTTCACAGTGGCGCACGGTCGTGGTTCATCGGTGTCGCGTTACGGCGTCCCGACCCGCTTCTCCAATGGCTTCGGCAGTGCGATGACTTCGCTCGGTCTCTATGTCGCCCAGGAGCTCTATCGCTTCACCGGTCACGCCGGCGGCATGACCTACAGCTCGGTGGGACTGAGACTGCAGGGTGTCACGCGTGGTTCAAACGACAACGCGCGTGCGCGCGGCGTCGTCGCCCACGGTGCACCTTACGTCAGCGCGACGAAAGCTGGTCGCAGCGAAGGTTGCCCGGCGATGGAAGAGCAGCGCGCCGAGCGCGTCCTGCCTGAGCTCGCCAACGGCGGAATGGTGTTCCTGTTCGCGCCCGAATCGCAGCTACTCGCGAGCACGGAGTGAGCTGATTGGCTTGGCTGCGCTAGCGTAGCTCGCACTTTGCGAGCAACCTGGCGCAGATGACATCAATAGAACAGTCGCGAAATTTCGAAAAGCCAGCTGACGGCTACCTGTGGCCGCGCTGGCTCTTTTTACGCGCACTGGGACTGATTTTCTTCTCGGCGTTCTATTCGCTCGCCTTCCAGATCCATGGATTGATCGGCGAGCGCGGTATCCTCCCCGCCGATTACTACCTGCATCAACTCACGGGTATGATGGGCCCGGTCGAGAGGATCTGGTACGCGCCCACGCTGCTCTGGATCAACGCATCGGATGCAGCGCTGACCACGGTGATCGTGCTCGGCGTCATCGCGTCGTTGGCGTTGGTGTTCAATCTCGCCCCGCGCGCGATGATTGCCGCCTGTACGCTGCTGTTCCTCTCCTGCATCGCCGCGCTTCAGAACTTTTCGTCCTATCAGTCTGACGGGATGCTCCTCGAAGCCGGCTTCATCTCCTTCTTCTTTGCCCCGCGGGGCCTACAACCCGGACTCGGCGGACATCATCCTCCCTCGCGCATCAGCCTTTTCATGCTGCGCTGGGAATGGTTTCGCATCTACTTCGAGTCCGGGCTCGTCAAGATTCTGAGTGGAGACGAGTCGTGGCGAAACCTGACCGCGATGGACAACTACTACCAGAACGGGCCGCTCCCGTCGTGGATGGGATGGTACGTACAGCATCTGCCGCATTGGTACCACGCCGGCACCGTCGTCGTCACCTTCGCCGTCGAGCTCGTGCTGGTGTGGGGGGTGTTCCTGCCGCGGCGATTCCGCATCGCGTGCTTCTTCGTTGTCACTGCGCTCCAGATCGGAATCATCGCTACCGCCAATTACGCGTTCCTCAATTACCTGGTGCTCGTGCTCGGCGTGTTGCTGCTCGACGACCGATTCCTCGAGAGATTGGGGTTTTCGCGCGCCGACGTCGAACAGACAGAATCGACACGGCGATCGCGAATCTTCCGGCGAGTAGAGTTGGCTGTACTCAGCGTCGCCTTCTACGCGACTGTTGCCGCATTTCTGTTCGGCGGGTCGAGCTCAATTCTCTCGGCGCCGTACCGGTTGCTCGCTCCATTCCGAATCGCCAATGCGTATGGTCTGTTTGCGATCATGACCCCCGCGCGGTACGAGATCGAATTTCAGGGAAGCGTCGACGGGAGAAGCTGGATCCCTTATCGGTTCCGCTACAAGCCGCAGGAGGTGGATGAGCGCCCCGGCCTCTACGCTCCGTATCAGCCGCGATTTGACTGGAATCTGTGGTTCGCATCACTCGACTCGTGGCAGGCAAACCCGTGGGTCGTGCTCACCGAGCAGCGGCTGGTCGAAGAAAGTCCGAGCGTGCTATCGCTTTTTCGCGCCGATCCGTTCGCCGGCAATCCACCGATGAAGGTGAGGACGGTGATCTACCGGTACTGGTTCACCGATGTCGCCACCAGGCGTCGAACTGGCGCCTGGTGGCGGCGTGAGGAGCTGGGTCCGTTCAGTCCTTCGGTAGAACGCGACTCCGGCGTCGTTGTCCGTTGAGGTACACCGCCCACAGAATGAGCGCGCCTCCGACGCCCAGCAACGCGCCGTGAATCCCGTCGAACAAACCATCTCCGAACTTCGACGTTGGGTGCGGCAAGACATTCATCAGGAAAAAGAAGATCAGGAACACATTTCCGATCTTGATCATCACTCGCGGATTCTTTTCTCTAATTAGCATTTTTTCTCCAGTCATTCAGTAAAGAAATACCACGTCATCAAGGCCAGCTTTACCCCCACCATCGTTACAGCAACTGCAAGCAAATCCCAGCTGACGAAACCGTTTACGAAGTAGCGATACTCGAACAGCCCGACGGCTACGATTACGCCCGCGATTCCGCCCAGGCTGGTCGAGCGCTGGCGGTGGCGCAGAAAACGCTCGTCGATTTCCGTTCCGAGAATCGGGATCCTCATTTTCTCTTCTCCAGACTGAAAATTTCGTCCGTGCTTTTGCCGAACACCCGCGCAAACGTCAGCGCCAACTCCAGGCTAGGCACGTAGCGCTCGCGCTCGATCGAGTTGATGCTCTGACGTGAGACTCCGACGGCTTCCGCCAGCTGTTGCTGCGTCCACCCATGCTCCGTGCGAAGCTCTTTAACCCGGTTTCGAATCGTTTGCGCCATGTCAAGTTAACTTTCCACGGTCAAACATATGACGATTTTCACTGGTGTCAAGTAAGCTTTACTTGACGTGGGTCGTCCGGGGCCTAGTTTGGGTGCTACTGATGAGCTAGCATGGTCACATTTTTTACCACAAGTCAGTAACGCCGGTCCGCATGAGCTTGCCGTCTAGCTAACTGTTTGTATGACAAAAGGTTACGCCGCATGGCCAAGGTTGCTTTGAACGTCGATCGGCTGTACATTTCGGCTACTTCATTAGGAGGCGTCTTGCCTTCCCACTCGGCCTCCAATCCTCGTAGCAACCACCGGATTTAATGACGGCTCCGAACAACCGAGAGCGCATCCTCCCGCGCCTCATCCACGAAGAAATCAGAGAATCGTTCATCAACTATTCGATGAGCGTGATTGTGTCCCGCGCACTGCCCGATGTGCGCGACGGGCTCAAGCCAGTGCATCGTCGAGTTCTCTACGCCATGAACGAGCTTGGACTCGTTCCGGGCCGCCCCTACAAAAAGTCCGCAACCGTCGTCGGTGACGTGCTCGGCAAATATCACCCGCACGGCGATACCTCGGTGTACGACGCCCTCGTGCGCATGGTGCAGGATTTCTCGCTGCGCTATCCGCTCGTCGACGGTCAGGGAAATTTCGGATCGGTCGACGGTGATCCCGCCGCGGCGTATCGATACACCGAAGCGAGACTCACCCGTGTCGCGATGGAAATGCTGGCCGACATCGACAAGAACACCGTCGATTTCGCGCCCAACTTCGACGATCGCCTGCAGGAGCCGAAGGTGCTCCCGTCCGCCGTGCCGAATCTCGTCGTCAACGGGTCGTCGGGCATCGCCGTCGGCATGGCGACCAACATTCCGCCCCACAATCTCAAGGAAGTCGTTTCGGCACTGATAGCGCTGATCGACAACGCGGAGCTGACACCGGGCGACATCAGAAAGCTGATCAAGGGTCCCGACTTCCCGACCGGCGGGTACATCTACGGACGCGCCGGCATCAAGGATTATCAGGAGACTGGACGCGGCCGCATTGTCATGCGCGCCCGCGCCGTTATCGAAGAGAAGGAGCGGCAGAGCAAGTCCCAGATCGTCGTCACCGAGCTGCCGTACCAGGTCAATAAGGCGAAGCTCATTTCAGACATGGCCGATCTGGTGAAGGAAGGGAAGCTCGAGGGAATTAGCGCGCTGCGCGACGAGTCCGACAAGGATGGGATGCGCATCGTCATCGAGCTGAAGCGCGATGCAATCCCGCGTGTTGTGCTCAATCAGCTGTACAAGCACACAGTGATGCAGTCGACGTTTGGTGTCATCATGCTGGCGCTCGTGCCGGACTCGCACACGGGTCAGCTGGTGCCGAAGGTGATGCCGCTCAAGGATGTGCTGCAGCACTACATCGAGCACCGCCACCAGGTCGTCGTTCGTCGCACGCAGTTCGAGCTCGATAAGGCGCTCGAGCGCGAGCACATCCTCGAAGGACTGAAGATCGCCGTCGACAACATCGACGCGGTGATCAAGCTCATTCGTGCAGCTGCCGATACTCCGACGGCGAGCAATCAGCTGCAGAAGCGCTTCAAGCTCAGTGAGCGCCAGGCCGAGGCGATTCTCAACATGCGTCTCGCCAAGCTCACCGGTCTCGAGATCTCGAAGCTCGAGGAAGAGCTCAAGGAAGTTCGCGCGTTTATCAAGGAGATGAAGGACATTCTCGCGTCCAAGCCGCGCCGCCTGAAGATCATCCGCGACGAGCTCCAGTCGGTCGCCGACAAGTACGGTGACGACCGCCGCTCGGAGATCACCAGCGATGAAGGCGAGTTCACGATCGAGGATCTGATCGCCGAAGAGGACATGGTCATCACCATCTCCCACTCCGGTTACATCAAGCGCACTTCGGTCTCCACGTACCGCAAGCAACGTCGTGGTGGGCGCGGTCTGAGCGGGCAGGGACTCAAGGACGAGGATTTCATCGAGCATCTCTTCATCGGCTCGACGCACGATTACATCCTCTGCTTCACCGAGGATGGTAGGTGCTTCTGGTTGAAAGTCTATGAAATCCCGCAGGCGGGACGCGCGTCGAAGGGCAAGCCGATCGTCAATCTGATCAACGTGTCACCAGACACTCAGATCAAGGCGATGGTGCCCGTGCGCGAGTTCTCGGAAACTCAGTTCCTGCTCTTCTGCACCAAGGACGGAACGGTGAAGAAGACGGCGCTCTCCGAGTACTCGAACGTACGCACGACCGGCATCAAGGCGATCAAGATCGACGCGGGCGACGAGCTGATCGACGTGCAGGTGACGAGCGGCTC
>DASUZC010000262.1:0-95228 GCA_036377095.1 Gemmatimonadaceae bacterium | reverse complement strand
GCGAGACCACGTCGCATCAGTAGCCGAGCCCATCATCCACCACAGCGCCCCGCGAATTCGATTCGGCTCGGCGCTCGCCAGCGCAACCATGATCACTGCGTTGGCAAATGCTCCGACGATCACGCCGGCAATGAGAAGGGTGCGCAGATCGCCGCGAGTGGCGCGGCCACCCGTACGACCGACGGCGAGCGTGACGAAAACGGCGATCACGCTGCCGGCGAACGCGGCCAGTGTGATTGCGGCTTCACTTACCGCGCCAATGGCAAATGCGATCACTGCCCCGACAGCGGCGCCACCCGAGACACCCAGCAGATACGGTTCGGCGAGCGGGTTGCGCAATGTTCCCTGCAACATCGCCCCGCTCGCACCGAGGCCAGCCCCGACCAGGGCACCAAGTATGACGCGTGGCAAGCGCAGATCCCGCACGATCGCGACTGCCGTTGGATCACCGACGCCGCGTAGCGCATCGATGACACCAGCGAGCGGCACTGAAACAGGTCCGTTCGCAACGGCGATCATTGCCACGGCGACGATCACCGCCGCCAGCGCGATCCAGTAGTAGGAGTGAAACGTTCTCACTTCACGATCCCGGGATGCAGCAGCCTGGCGAGTGACACCGCCGCCTCGCCGAGTCGAACTGCTGGTCGAGCGACAAGCGTCGTGTCGACGGTGAGGATTTTTTGCTGGCGCGCGGCACGCACGATTCTCCAACGCTGATCTGATTCGATCGCGCGTGTTCCGATCGGTCCGGCAAGAATGAAGTCCGGATCGCGCTTGGCGACGTCTTCCAGTGTTATCTCACCGGACGGCCCGTTGATGTCGCGATAGACGTTGGTGGCGCCCGCGATGTTCACCAGCTCGTCCATGAAGCTTCCGCTGCCGACTGTAATCAGCGGTGCGTCCCAGATGTGCCAGAAGACAGTCGGCCGCTTCACGCCGCTTGTTGCGCCGGCGACTCGATCGAGAGTCCGCTGCACCGAATCGCGCACGACGGCGGCTCGCACCGTGTCGTGCAGGATCCTGCCGAGAAGCATCGTCGTGCGCGCGAAGTCCGAGATGTGATCGTTCTTGAGCGAGACAGTGTTGATGCCTGCTGCGCTCAAGCGTGTCGCAGCCGGACGATTGTCCCGGCTCGCGTACAAGACCACGAGGTCGGGGTGCGTTCCCAGTATTGCCTCGACGTTGGGGTTGATCCCGTTGCCGAGATCGGGAACGTATTTCGCCGAGTCCGGCCAAAGGTCAAACTTGGTGCGACCTATCAGTCGTGAACCCGCGCCAAGCGTGAACAGGATCTCCGTCGTAGCGGGATTGAGCGAGACGATTCGCGAGGGCGCGACAGCCGGAATCGTAATCGGATTGCCGAAGTCGTCGCGCAACGAGGACGAAGCCTGTTGCGGCCCCTTGCACGCCGCGAGCGCAAGCGCGACAACCAGTGACACGATCCGACGAGCCTGAAAAAACAAAACGGACACTCCTCTCTGAGGAATGCCCGCAACGAGCACGCGTCAAATGACGCCTGACCGCCACCAGGACCTCCCCCGAGGTTCTGTAACAGTGGCGCGGACGAGAATCGTCTCCTGGCTCCGGGCCGTCACACTCACCTTCCCAGCTGCTCCCACAGCCAGTGGTGTTACGAGTGGACGTACAACTGCCCGTTACAGTGGCGGGGCCGCACCGGCTTCAAACCGGTTTCCGTGGCTCCCGTCCGCGTTCGATTATTGTGGCGAAGCTATCTACGTCTCAATGCCTGCGCAAGCGCAACCACCATCGAGCCGCCAATCACCAGTGTAATCGCGACCAGGTATCGCGGATCCACTGTGCGCGTCGATGGCGGAGCCGGCAGATCGATCACCGCGAGCGAATTCTCGGGCATGTCACTGGCGAGAAATCGACGATAGTTTCGCTCGTCGACGGTCACGGGATCCACTTCTCGCAAATGGGGACCGCTCACCTTGCCGGTTTTGTCTTCGATCAGGATTTCGTAAATGCCTGTCTCCTTCTCGAGCGGCAGCTTGAGCGGGAAGGATTTTGCCGGCAGCGAATACGAGAAGGAGAGCTGCTTGATCCCGGGGGCGAGTGGAGCGAAAACTCGCACGGCACCATCGGCGAAGGTGACCGCCTGATCGGAGATATCACCCTGGCTAACCTTGAAATTGGTAGCGGCCGGAGAGATGTGCGTTTGCCATGTAGCTCCAGTCGGGCTTTCTCCAGCAGCAACTCGAGTCACCGAGGAATCGTTGGAGAGATCGTAGACCTCGACAACCGAGCGCAGCCCATTTGCGTCAGCGGCGGAAACGACGACGTGATGCCCCCGCAGACTCATGGGAACGTGTCCCGTCGTGGTATCGAACACAGTGATCTCGCCATCGTCTCCACTGACTTTTCCCTCGGCAAGCGGCGGCGTGAAGTAGGCGATTCCATCGTGGGACGCGGAAACGAAGTAAATGGCGTCGACGCTGCCGGTGCGGGCATAGTTGAACGAGTAGCGTCCGCGAGCGTCGGACTGGACAGAATCGAGCGGGCCGGCGCGGTCAGGTCCGACGCGGTGCAACACCACCCACGCTCCGCTCACGGGATCCATGCGCCGGAGTCCGGGGCGCACGATCCTCCCTGAGACCTGCTGCGGATCTGATGGAGCGGCGACCTGCAGGAGAAGCAGGACCGCCAGGCTACATATTGAACTTCCCAAAGTCTTCCGGCCGCAGGTTCTCGAGATATTCCTTCAACTGCTCAGCGGACATCTCCTCGGAAGGTTCGGCGAGTGTTTCGGGTGGCGTCTGGCCTTCCTCGAGCAGGAGCGCAGTCAGCAGACTCTCCTGCGCGTAAATCGGAGCTTCGAATCTCAGTGCGATCGCGATGCTGTCCGACGGCCGCGCATCGATGTGAACAGCTCCCGAGGTGCGCGCGATGTGGAGCTCGGCGTAAAAAGTCCGATTCTCCACCTTGGTAATGTTCACCCGACGCAACGTGCCACCCATGCCGATGATGAGATTCTTGCACAGGTCGTGGGTAAGCGGGCGCTCGCGTTTGAGCTTGTTCATCTCGATGACGATCGATTCCGCCTCCGGCTGTCCAATCCAGATTGGCAGCAGACGCGCACCTCCCTTCTCCTGCAGAATCACAACGTAGGAGTTGGTGGAGCGGTCGAGTCCGAGCCGCATCACTTCGACTTCGACTAGCTGCATGGAAACAAGATAACGTCGCGCCTCGAAAGTATTACAGCTTACCGGTGGCAAGCTTTAATACACTTGAGAGGCGCCGTTTGCTATCGGGTTTCGACCGCCTTTTTCAGGTCTGCAACGCGGTCCAGCCGCTCCCAGGTAAACAGCGTACCCTTTCCGTTCTTCTTCGGCTCCCTGCCGAAGTGTCCATACGCAGAGGTAGCGCTGTAAATCGGCTTGCGTAGATCCAGAGCGTTGATGATCCCCTTCGGCGTGAGGTCGAACACTTTCCTGATCGCTTTCAGGATTGCCGTTTCAGGCACTGTGTTCGTTCCGAAGGTGTCGACATTGACGGAGACCGGCTCCGCGACACCGATCGCGTAGGCGACCTGGACTTCGCAACGGCGCGCGAGCTTGGCGCCGACGATGTTCTTGGCGACCCAACGGGCAGCGTAGCAGGCGGATCGATCGACCTTCGACGGATCCTTGCCGCTAAACGCTCCGCCGCCGTGCCGGCCCATGCCGCCGTAGGTATCCACGATGATCTTGCGACCGGTGAGACCAGCATCTCCCTGTGGACCACCGATGACAAATCGTCCGGTCGGGTTGATGTGAAACTTGATGCTCTTGTCGCGGAATTCCTTGGGAATGACCTGCTCGATCACTTCAGAAATCACGGCTTCCCGAATTTTCTTGCTGGAGATTTCTTCAGAGTGCTGCGTCGAGACGACGACCGTTTCCACTCCGACGGGTAGGGCGTCTTCGTAAAGCACGGTGACCTGCGCCTTGCCATCGGGACGCACCCAGGAGCCCTCCTTCGATCGACGAAACTCGGCCAGGCGTTCGGTGAGTCGGTGCGCAAGCTGAATGGGCATCGGCATCAACTCCGGCGTCTCGTCGCTGGCGTAGCCGAACATCATGCCCTGATCGCCCGCTCCGCCGGTATCTACTCCCTGTGCAATGTCCGGCGATTGCTTGTCGATCGTGCTGATGACGGCGCACGTTTTCGAGTCGAAGCCAAAGCCGGCGTCGTTGTAGCCGATGCGATGGATCGTCGAGCGGACGATCTCGGGAACGTTGACGTAGGTTTTGGTTGTGATCTCACCCGCGACGCAGGCGAGCCCGGTTGTAACGAGCGTCTCGCAGGCTACGCGAGCGACTGGATCATCTTTGAGGATTGCATCGAGAATGGCATCCGAAATCGCGTCCGCGACCTTGTCAGGATGACCCTCGGTAACGGATTCGGAAGTAAAGAGATGGCGATCGAGCACGAAATTCCTTTAGGGAATGATGAGCGGTGGCGACGGTCGCGGGCCGTACTATTCCCGCGCCGAGGATGTTTTAACTCCACCGGAGCTTTCGAAGATATTCCCCTCGACGACGTCGGGCAACCCGGCGCGCAAGAAAGGTGCGTCGCCAAACGCGCTCATCAGACGCCGCCGCAGCTCGCCTTCGGCCTCACGCGCGGTGCGCGACTCGAGTGCGGCGGCGGCCGCTTCGGCGGCAACTCCAACGCTCACACCGCGCACGATGCGTTTCACCAGCGGTACGGCGCGACCGGCAACACTCAGCGAACGCACTCCAAGTCCGATCAGCGCGAACGCCATCAGCGGCTGAGATGCCATCTCGCCGCAGACGGCAACTTCGAGACGGTGCGACACACCGACGTCGACGATTCGTTTGATCAGAGTGAGGACAGCCGGGTGCAACGGCGTAAAGCGCGCAGCGAGATTGGCGCTGCCTCGGTCCACCGCCAGCGTGTATTGGACGAGGTCGTTCGTCCCGATGCTGAAGAACGAAACGTCATCCACCAGCGTGTGCACGGATATCGCCGCTGCAGGCGTCTCTACCATCACGCCGAGCGGCAAGTCATGGCGATACTGTACACCCCTCGCATCGAGCTCGCGCGCGGCTTCGTTCAGCAGATGCTTGGCCTGCTTCACCTCGTCGAGCGTGATGATCAGCGGGAACATGATCCTCACGTCGCCGTGCATGGCGGCACGCAGAAGCGCGCGAAGCTGCGTCTTGAAGAGCTCGGGCTCGTCGAGGCACATCCTGATTGCGCGCCAGCCGAGGAACGGATTCGGATCGGTTGGATAGCCACCGACCGGGAGCTTGTCGCCGCCGACGTCAAAGGTGCGAATCACAACTGGCCGACCACCGAATGCTTCGACGACGTGTCGATAGGCTCGGTACTGCTCTTCTTCATCCGGCATTGTCGCCCTGCCGACCACCAGGAACTCGGTGCGCATCAAACCGACACCTTCTGCACCGCTGTGTGCCGCAAATTCGGCTTCTTCGGGCAGGTCGACATTCGCGCGCAGCGTCACCCAGTGGCCGTCGAGCGTCACGGATTCGGCAGCCGCCAGTGCCTGGAGTTCTTTGTCCTCCAGCGCCTCTACTGCGCGACGCTCGCGGTATTTCTTGATCTGACTGGGCGTCGGGTTGACGATAAGCACGCCAGAAGTGCCGTCGAGAATTACGTGCTCGTTTCCGGTCAGTTGCTCGGTGGCATTACGAAGCCCGACCACTGCCGGCAGACCAAGCGAACGGGCGAGAATTGCGACGTGCGATGTGCGCGTACCCGCGTCGGTCGCGATACCAATGATCGCTTCGCGATCCAGTTGGACGGTAAGGCTCGGCGTCAGATCGTGCGTAACCAGGATCTTGTTCGAACCTTTGGGCAGATCCACCGGATCGTGATCAGGCAGACCCAGCAGGATCGACAACACACGGATGTGGACGTCGATCAGATCACCCACCCGTTCGCGCAGCATTGGCCGAGCGTGATGCGCGAACTGCTGGCGCCACTCGAATAGAACGAGATCGAACGCCTTCTCGGCGCCGAGGTTCTGATGAACCAGCTCCTCCACCTGACGAACAAGCTCGGCGTCCTCGAGGATGGAAATCTGGACATCGAAGATGGCTGCCTCTTCGGGGCCGGCGTGTTTCTCGGCTCTCGCCCTCACCTGATGAAGTCTTTCACGCGCTTTTTCCAGCGCCTCCTGAAAGCGCTTCATCTCTCCTGGTATCGCCTCGTCGGGAATAATGCGGTGCCGGACGTCCGGAACCTCCCAGCGCAGGAGGTGCACTGGACCATCGACGATTCCCGGTGATGCCGGCATCCCGGCGATGCCTTTGGCCATCAGCGTTCCCCGAACTTGTTGGCGATCACGCCGCAGAGCGCATCCAATGCGGCCTCCGCGTCGTCGCCGATGGCGCGGAGCACGATTGTCGCCCCAAACTCCGCGGCGAGCATCATCACTCCCATGATGCTCTTGGCGTTGACCTCGAGATCGTCGCGGATGATGGTGATGTTGCTGCGGAATTTCCCGGCCGTCTTCACGATCTCGGCGGCAGGCCGCGCGTGGATCCCCAGCTTGTTGACGATCTTTACTTCGCGCTCTGGCATCAGGTCAGCACCGAGTAGAGTACAAAAACCGCCAACACGCCGAGTGCGATGCGCCACCCTTCCGCGCGCTCGCGCAGCCCGGCAAGGACCAGAATTCCGACGAGCGACGTCGCGACAATCGCCCCGGCGAGAGCGCGGCCCGGACCTGTGATACGCTGCAGCGCCAGCGGCAGCGCAATCCCCGCCACGAACGCGGCTGCGCAGCCGATGTACTGAGGTCCGCGGCGCAGCACTGGATTTCCCAGCGCCGATGCGACGTTGAGGCCGCGCGAAAGCCCGATGTGAAGTGCCCATGCCCTGAGCGCGAAGTGGCCGGCGTTGTACAGCAAGAGAAATGTACCAACGACTCCCAACGGCGACCCGCCGGCGCCGTAAACCCCGAGCGCGACCAGAGAACAAAACGGTAACCAGCTCGCCCAGACGAGACGGTCGCCAACGCTGCCGAGAGGACCGGGAAGCGCGGTGCGAAAGCGTTCAATCCGAGCGGGGTCGACGCCGTCGAGCTCAGCGCGGGAAAGCGCGCCCACGGCAACTCCAGCCAGATAAGGATGCGTGTTGAAGTAGCGAGACTGACGCGCGAGCGCGGCGCGATACGCCGGCCCGTCACGACCTCCGGGTAGGAAGCCAAGCGCCGGCTCGATCGCGAATCCGATTCCGGTGCCGTTCAAAGTCTCGTAGTTCCAGGAGCCCTGCAGCGCCAGCAGGCGAAAGAACATCGCCAGCTTGATCCGTATTGGGAGTTCGAAGCGCGATTCGGCGGACGCGGTCATCGGCCCACCAGAAGAATTGTCCAGACCAGCAATCCAGCGAGCAGAAACCAGAGTACGTAGCGGACGGAGTGGAATACCTTCCACAACGCCGCGCCGGCAACGATCGCAACGACGACCACCACCACGGCGCGCGATGATGCGGACTCGCTTCCCCAAACGGCCACGATCGCCTTGACCAGCGGATGGAAGATCAGCATGGCGAAGGTCGTCACCAACGCGGCGCGCAAAAGGTCCATCGACATTCCGGACAGATGGAACGACATCAAGGCGTCGCGTGAGCCTTCCTCGATCTGATCGCGCACCTTTTCAAGGCGCGATGCTATCAAGCGGCGCAAAGCAACCATGCTCCACCCGCTGATACTCGCGGTCAGCAGTGCGGCAAGCACTGACGCGGGCAGCGCGCCCGGCATCCCGCTTGGTTGCGAGGCGAACAGCGCGCCGCCGACCACGCCGGCGGATCCCCACTCCGGGTACCGAGCTGCGCCGAAGGGCAGCGTATCGAGCGCGATCATCTCCAGTACGACGCCGATCAACAGACCTGCCGGTGGGTTGCCGATGAAGGCTCCAGCCACGGTAGCGGCTACGATCGGACGCGATATCATCACCTGCGGGAAGCTGACGACATCGAGACCGAGCAGGGCGCCGAGCATCGCCAGGGGCAGTGCTTCCAGCACCGTCATCGCGTGGCACCCTCCAGCACTTCCGGCAGCGGGACGGCGCGGGCTGAAGGAACGTCCTGCGCCGTTACCTCAACACCCGCCGCTTCCAGCTCACGCAGCTGATTCTCTTCGTCGGGAGTGAGAAAGACATAACGCAGTTTCTCCGCGCGGCCGGCGCGGTGATGAATTCCGCCGAGGTTGACGTTGCCGATTGCCTTTACTCCCTTCACGAGGCGATACATGCTGCCGATGTCACCGGTGATGAGCAGCCCCGGTCGAGGGTCAGTGGCATACCGGGCATGATCACGGATCCCTCCGCTCACGTCGGTGAAGATCACCTCCATCTCGGGCGGCGCTCCCATGCGATAGAGGTCTTTTTCCCAATCACTTGCCGCTACGATATCGTCGACCAGCACGATGAAGCGGACGTTGAGCGGCTGGCCCCAACCGACGACGACCTGGCCGTGAATGAGGCGGTCGTCTATCCGGTAGAGCTGGATTGGCATCAGCGCCCAACCACTATCAGAGAAGCTTTGCCTCGTTCAGCAGCTGCCCGCGCGGCTTCGGTAGGCGAGACAGCGTTGTTGAATACGAAATCGAGGAGGGTCGCCAGATTCACCCCGCTGACGAGCACGATCGAGGGATCGTCTTTCACGATGCGGCGGGCGGCGATGGTCGCGCTCCCGGCCGGAAGATCAGTGAAGATCACTCGCGCGCCCGTGCGCGCCAGATGCTCGCGAATGGTTCCCTCGATGTCCTCGGGAGTCATGC
Organism: Gemmatimonadaceae bacterium; assembly: GCA_036377095.1. GTDB lineage: Bacteria > Gemmatimonadota > Gemmatimonadetes > Gemmatimonadales > Gemmatimonadaceae > UBA4720. Next base: position 86,455 of record DASUZC010000262.1, on the reverse strand, counting down.
CCATCATCGATAGCACAATCAGCTTGTCCGCCATTCCGCAGATCTGACCGACGGCGGACACGAGACCACCGGCGAACTCGCCGTGGCCGACTACGATCGCGCGCGGTTGCTCTGCGCCTTCCTGCTTCTCACTCATGATCTTCCTGTAGGTATTCGCGGATGTTGGATGCAGCAGCCCGTTCCATGCGACGCATGAGACGATCGTTGAACTGCTCGGCGGCGTTGATGCCTGAGTAGCGCAGCAGATGGTTCAACGCGATGACTTCGGCGATGACGGTGATGTTCTTGCCGGGATTGAGAAAGACGGTGATTTTCGGCAGCTCGACGTCGAGAATGGTGGTTGTTTCAACATCGAGGCCGGTACGCTCGACGATCGCGTGTTGATCCCATTCCTCCAGCGTCACCACTACTTCGATGCGTTTCTGCTGGCGGACTGCGCGGATGCCGAAAATTGCCGGAATGTCGATGAGTCCGACGCCGCGAATCTCCATGTAGTGCCGCTGCATCTCGTGGCCGCGACCGATGAGGACGTCGTTGCCGCGCTTGCTGGTGATGACGAGGTCGTCGGCTACGAGCCGATGACCACGCTCCACCAGGTCGAGGACGCACTCCGATTTGCCTATTCCGCTCTTGCCGGTGAAGAACAACCCGACGCCGAAGACGTCCGCCAGCGATCCATGCAGCGATACGGTCGGAGCGAATTCCATCTCCAGCACCGGCTTGATGCGTCGATAGAACTCTGCCGTTTTGAGCTTGGTGCGAATGAGCGGAATGCCGGCGGCGCTGGCGACCTCCTTTAATCCGGCCGGCAGGCGCTGACCCTTGGTGACGAACACCGCGGGAATCGGGAAGGAGAAAAAGAGCTCGAGTATTTCGCGACGAGCCTGGGGGCTCAACGAGGACAGGTAGGTGATCTCGGTTTCCCCGAGGACCTGTAGTCTCTCTGCGGAAAAGCGTTTTACATAGCCGGAGAGGACGAGGCCGGGGCTGGAGACCTCGGCATTGCCCACGGACCGATCGTGGCCCGTGCCGGGCTCAATTTCCTCCAGCTGCAGCGAAGCCCGCAGACGATCGAGCAGCTGACCGACGGTTACTTTTGCTGTCGGCATTCGACGGCGTTGGTTTGCATCATTTCGAGACTACTTCCTCCAAATGCGCGAGCGTTTCGCTGGCGGCGCGATCCCACGTGAACTTCTCCGCGAATTTTCTACCCGCCGTTCCGAGCACGTTGACAAGCTCGGGAGACTGCACCAGACCTCTCATTGCCGCCGCCATCCCTTCCGGGTCGTCCTGAGACACAAGAAAGCCAGTTTCCCCGTCGATCACCGACTCGCGAATACCAGGGGAATTTGCCGCAATCACCGGCGTTCCGCATGCCGCCGCCTCGAGGTTGCTGATTCCCCACCCCTCCTTGGGAGACGCGAGCACCGATGCCCAGGAGCGACGCAGCAGGTGAACCTTTTCGTCCTCCGGCACGAATCCGAGAAACTTCACTCTGTCGCCCAGGTGGAGCGACTGCGCCAGTCCTTCGAGCCGCGCGCGGTAGTCGCCGGAGCCAGCGATCTCGAGTGTTGCTTCGGGAAGATTGGCGCCGGCAAAAGCGCGAATCACGAGATCCACGCGCTTGTACTTTTTGAGTCGGCCCAGGTAAACGAACACCGGCTTGTCGGCGCGCTCAGACGGATCGGGGGTCAGTTTTTGGGAGTCCACTCCGTTGTAGATCACTCGAATCGAATGACGCGGGATGCCACGCCTCACGAGATCTTCCGCAGTGCTCTTGCTCACCGCCTGGAACGGTACCTTCCGATAAAGGAGTCCCAGCGGTTGCTCTGACAACCATACGGCTGCGGCGATCGGAGGCGATGCCTCGCGGAATGCCGTTCCACCGAACAAGTGGTGGACGAGCGCGACCAGCTTTTTGACTTCCCACAGCGGGGTGTACAACGGGACCTTGTTCAGGTCCTCGATTACGATGTCGTAATTGTTGCGCACGAGGTGCGCTGTGTAATACCGCTTGGCGAGAAAAGGGTAAGTGTGCCGGGTGCCGACTCGGTGGACTTCGATCCCGTCGATATTGGTGCGCGTCTGCACATTCGCCCAGCCGCTGCAAAGCAAATCCACGTCGTGACCACGCGTCACGATTCGACTGAAGATTTGCTGTAGATGAAGCTCTGCGCCTCCTGCCTGCGGATTGGCGAAGTCCTGCCAATTGAGAACGAGTATGCGCACTAGATCATGCCGGCCTGTCGAGCGAAGGCGTCGAGAACCCCGTTGACGAACTTGGCGCTCGCCGACGTTCCGAACCGCTCGGCAAGCCGTACGGCTTCCTGAATGGCGACGCGCGGGGGCGTCTCACCCTTCAACAGTTCGGCTGCGCCGAGTCTCAGGACGGAGCGCTCGATGGCACCCAAACGCTCCAGGCGCCAATTGGTGGTGAGGTCGGCGAGTCTCGAGTCGAGCTCACTGCCCGCATTGGCAACCTCGCGCAACAGCAATCCGGCGATGCGACGTTCTTCCGGCGTGACTGCGAGGTCGTCCCATACCTGGGTCGCAACACGATCGAGATTCTGTTCGCCGCGCATCTCCCACGCGTAGAGCGCCTGCAACGCGCGCGCGCGGGCGCGCGATTCAATCCGCATCGTCCGGGTCCAGACGATTGAGCAGGTCGATCATCTCCAGGGTGGCAACGGCGGCGTCGAACCCTTTGTTGCCGTGTTCTCCTCCGGCTCGCGCCTCCGCCTGCTCGTCAGTGTCGCAAGTGAGCACACCAAATCCAATCGGCGTCTCCAGATCGGCACTGGCATCGGCAAGTCCACGTGACGCTTCCCCTGCGATGTAGTCGAAGTGCGCGGTCTCGCCACGAATCACCGCGCCGACGGCGACGAGGCCGTCGTAGCGCTCGCTGGCGAGTAGCCAGCGCGCGGCGATGGGCAGCTCCCATGCACCGGGCACCCAGACGACATCGATGTCTTCGAAGGCAACGCCGAATTTCACGAGGCCTTCGAGCGCTCCGTCAACGAGCTTCTTGACGATGGGCTCGTTGAAGCGGCTGGCGAGCACGACGATCCGTCGTCCGGCGCCGCTCTGCAAACCATGGAACTCGGGCATTGGGGGAAGCGGGAAGCGGGAAGAGGGGCTTAGGAAGCGTTTACGACGCGAACAGATGTCCGAGCTTTGCCCGTTTTGCTTCCAGATAGCTTGAATTTTCGTCGTGCGCGATCGAGATGATCGGCACTCGCTCATCGATTGTCAGGCCGTAGCCTTCGAGCCCGACGAGCTTGCGCGGATTGTTGGTGATCGGACGAATCTGTTTGAGGCCGAGATCGAGCAGGATCTGCGCGCCGATACCATAGTTGCGGAGATCAGGTTTGAAGCCGAGTCGCTCGTTCGCCTCAACGGTATCAATACCCTGATCCTGAAGCTCATAGGCTTTGAGCTTGTTGAGCAGACCGATGCCGCGGCCTTCCTGGTCGAGATAGACGACGACGCCCTTTCCTTCCTTGGCAATCATCTTCATCGCCGTCTCAAGCTGCCACCCACAGTCGCAGCGTAGCGAATGAAAGACGTCGCCCGTGAGACACTTGGAATGCATCCTCACCAGTACGCTCGAGTCTGGTCCGACATCGCCAAAGACGAGCGCGATGTGCTCGTGCCTGTCGACATCGTTGCGATACCCGACGACGCGCCATGAGCCAAGCTCAGTGGGAAGTCGCGCTTCGGCGACGCGATGAACCAGCCGCTCAGTCTGGAGTCGGTACGCGACGACCTGGGCGACGGTGATGAACGTGAGCCCGTGCTCCTGAGCGAACTTTTCGAGTTGGGGACGACGGGCGCTGGTGCCGTCCTCATTGAGGATCTCGCATATCACTCCGGCCGGAGTGAGACCGGCGAGCCTCGCCAGGTCGACCGCGGTTTCCGTATGGCCGACGCGCTGCAGCACGCCACCGTCGCGGGCGCGCAGAGGCGGGACGTGTCCGGGGCGACGCAGATCGGACGGGACCGTCTTCGGATCGACGGCAACGCGAATCGTCTTGGAGCGATCCTGCGCGCTCACTCCGGTCGTCACGCCGAAGCGCTCGTCGGCGTCGATGCTGATCGTGAACGCCGTGCGGTACTCGTCCGTGTTGACTTCGCTCTGTGGAGCGAGCTCCAGCTGGTCGGCGCGCTCATTGGTCAAGGCGAGGCAGATCCAGCCGCCCGCTTTGCGAATCATGAAGTTGATCATTTCGGGCGTGACGAGCTCGGCGGCACAAATCAGGTCGCCTTCGTTCTCACGGTCCTCATCATCAGCCACGATGACCAATTTGCCGGCCTTGATGTCGGCGATCGCCTGTTCAACCGTGCCAAACTGCATAATTGCTTCAGTGCTCCAGCGAGAAGTCAGTCAGTGAATCTAGCGCCGAGGGCTCACGCAGAAAGGGCTCGAGCAGTCTGCGCACGTGTTTCGCGACAACGTCCGCCTCTACGTGGACCCGCGCTCCCGGCGTGAGGTCACCAAGAGTGGTATGGCGCAACGTGTACTCGATCAAAGACAGTTGTAGTCGGCCTGCTGTGAGATCGTTGACTGTCAGGCTGACACCGTCGACCGCAATCGATCCGTGCAGTACGAACAGCGGCTCGAACGCGCGTGGCATCTCCAGATCGATGAGCACCGCGTCAGCCGTGCGGTTGACGCCAATCACGCGAGCGACAAAGTCCACGTGCCCCTGCACGATATGCCCCCCCAACCGGTCACTCGCACGTAGCGCACGCTCGAGATTAACTCGCGTACCTTCTTTCCAGGCGCTAATGGTTGTGCGATCGATCGTCGTCGTTACGGCGGCCGTCGTGAACCAATCGTCTCCGTGCTCACGCACAGTGAGGCAGGCACCGTTGACCGCGATGCTCTCGCCGTCGACCAGATCCGGATATTGCGCACGGATGCGTAGCTCGCGCCCGGCATCGGTCTGCCTGACGCGGAGTACCTCTCCGACTTGCTCGATCAATCCGGTGAACATTCACGCCTCGGGCAACGCGTACATCGACATTACGTCATCGCCGAACTGGGCTCGCCGCACGACCGGCAGCTGGGCCAGCCAATCCCGGTAGTCGCCGTTGAGATTCGAAAACGGACTCAACGCGTTGTCGTCGAGCTCAATGGGTGCCTGAAAGATAATCAATCGGTCGACGAGCCTCTGGCGCAGGAACTCGTTTGCGACCCGTGCCCCGCCTTCGACGAGCAGATGCTGGACGTCAAATCCCCGCAGTGCAGCCAGCGCCTGCGGAAGGTCCTCCGCTTCGAATACATCGACACCCGCGTTGTGCAGTGCCGCCAGTCGTGTTACAGGCGGACGATGCGCGAACACGACTGTCGGTGTCTCGCGCGCCGTCGTCACCAGCTTCGAATCGAGCGGTGTTTCTGCCTGTCGATCGAACACGACGCGCATTGGCGCAACGCGTGGGCGAATCGAGCCGCGCACGGTGAGCTGCGGATTGTCCGCGCGCACCGTGCCGATACCGACCGCAATCGCATCTACATTTGCGCGGAGACGGTGCACTTCAGCGCGCGATTGCTCGTTGGAGATCCACCGCCGCCCTCCGGACGGATCATTCATTTTGCCGTTTTGGGACAGCGCGAGTTTGAGAGTGACCCAGGGTCGCCTCGTTTGCTTCGCCGCAAAGAAGAACGGAGCGTTGAGCTCGAGCGCCGCTGCCTCCTCGACGCCGAACGTGATCTCCACCCCCATATCCGCGAGATGCCGGGCGCCGCCGCCTGCCAGTGCCGTCGGATCTGCCGCACCAATGACGACGCGTTTGACGCGGGCCTGCAGAATCGCCTCGGTGCACGGCGGCTGTTTTCCGAAATGGTTGCACGGCTCCAGCGTGACGTACATCGTCGCGCCCCGCGCGCGATCAGCGGCGGCCTTAAGCGCCACCGCTTCGGCATGCGCCTCGCCATAGCGGGCGTGAAACCCCTCGCCGACGATCACACCATCACGAACGACAACAGCGCCGACCATAGGGTTCGGCGCTGTTTGACCCCAACCTTGCTGGGCAAGGGCAAGCGCGCGACGCATGAACTCCGCGTCGCGAGCATCGTTAGAATCCGAATCGAGCTCCGACCGATCCGTAGAGTCTGGAATCGGCTGGTTGTTTGCCACTAAAGGTGTTGTAAGTGTTGATGGTACCACCCGAGACTTGTCCAATTTCGGCGTTGAGCTTGAAAAGCAAAAGGTTCACCGACAGATCGCCGAAGATATTCGTTCTGGTCAAGCTCTGAGAAATCGAGACCGGGCCAGCGTTCGCGGCAGAGGTCGGGGGTATCGTGCGAGCCGCAACGTGTGCGCCAATGTCAGTGGACGCGTCATACTTGTCCTGTCCGATACCGGCGGCGAGACCGAACATGATCAGGCTCTTGCTCGCCGTCACACGCCACGCTTTCGTCTTCAGACTCAGGTTGTTGACATAGAGTGAGTCTCCACCGCTGCTGCCGGCGATGTTGAGCGTTGGCAGATCGCGGACGAGATAGCTGACTGCGATGCCGGGGACCAGCAACGACTCCTGGAGAATTCCAACACGCGCGCCGTACCCGAGTTTGAGCGAACCGTTGGGCACTTTCACGCTTACACCGCTGTTGTCGTATTCCGGCACATAGGAAGCGCTCACCAGAAGGTCGACTCCACCAACGTTCGTTAACGGCAGTGGGATGCCCTTGAAAACGCCGATTGCGAGATCAGCGGTCGGCATCGGAACGTATTGGGACTTGGTCTCGAACTGCGTTTGCTGCGCTCCGCCGGTCGAGACACTGAGGTTATCGACCTGTGGCAGGTCTCCCTGCACGACGTTCACCCGGAGACCTGCGGAAAAGTGACCGAGCCCGCCAAGCGTACCGCCCTGTCCAAGCGTCGGATTGCCACCCGCGATGCTCGTTCCGAGCTGCGGGGCGAGATACTGGAAAAGATCAATCGCCTTCTGACAGGCGTCCTGTGAAACACGCTCCGCTGTAGTGCCTGCCGGGCAGCGCTGAGTGTCAATGCTTTGCGCTTGCACCGATGTGGCGACCAGAGCAAACGCCGCGAACGATATCAACACACGAAATTTCATGTCAGTTATTTCCTCAAGAGAGTATTACCGAGCCTGAGCCGGGTCTAAGCGATCCAATCCGCCATCCCTTTGACCCCGCCTGCTCTGCCGCCGACAACACAGATTTGACATCGGACGGCGCGCAAATCACCACCATTCCTACACCCATGTTGAACGTCCGATACATCTCGGATCGCTCGACTTTTCCTGCTTCCATAAGGACCCCGAAAACAGCGGGAACCCTCCAGCTCGTCACATCGATTACAGCGTCCAGCGTTGGCGGTAATGCACGATCAAGGTTTTCCAGCAATCCACCGCCAGTTATGTGCGCCATCGCGTGAATTCGGTTGAGAACCGGCTTCAGCGCGGGCAAGTAAGACTTATGCTCGGCGAGCAGAACGTCTGCTACCGTACCTCCGCCGCCGGGAAACGGATCGGTCATTCGCAGCTTGAGTCGATCATTTACGATCTTCCGCGCTAGTGAGTAGCCGTTGGTGTGCAACCCGGAGCTCGGAAGACCGATCAGCACATCCTCAGGTTCTACCCTGTTAGCGCCGAGTACACCGTCTTCCTCCACATATCCGACGATGAAGCCTGCAAGGTCGTAATCCGGCGGGGTGTAAAGTCCTGGCATTTCAGCCGTTTCCCCGCCCAGCAGCGCGCAACCGTTTTCGCGGCACCCCGCTGCGACTCCTGCCACGACGGCTTCTGCCACTGCTGGATCGAGTTTGCCGAAAGCGACGTAATCCAGGAAAAACGCCGGCAGCGCGCCCTGAACGAGAATGTCATTCACGCAATGGTTGACGAGGTCGCGGCCGATGGTGTCGTGGCGATTGGCTTCGATTGCGACTTTGATTTTGGTGCCGACGCCATCGGCGCTCGACACCAGCACGGGTTTGCGCAAGCCCGACGGCACCCGGAACATACCGCCGAATCCACCAAACCCACCGACTACTCCGCTGGTGAACGTCGATTCGACGAGACTGCGAATGCGCAGCTTGGCTGCATTCGACACATCGATATCGACACCGGCGCTTCCGTAACGAAGCGCATCGTCACTCACGCGGGGATTTCCTCCTCGAACGTCACCAGGCGGCGCATCTCGCGTACGCGCTGATCGATTTCGGCGCGAGTCACAGTCAGCAGCCGGTCGATTGAGAATTTTTCGACCGCGAATGATCCCATCACCGAGCCGTATATGACCGCGCGTCTCATATTCGCCTCGCTCAGGTCTCCCGTTGCGGCCAGATAACCGATAAAGCCGCCTGCAAACGAATCTCCTGCCCCGGTCGGGTCGAACACACTCTCCAGCGGGAAAGCGGGCGCAAAGAAAACCGAGTTCTCGGTGAACATGAAAGCGCCGTGCTCGCCTTTCTTGATGATCACGTGGCGTGGGCCACGCGCGAGAATCCACTGCGCCGCTTGGACCAGGTTGAATTTCTCGGTGAGCTGGCGCGCCTCCGCGTCATTGAGTGTGACGAGATCGACGCGATCGAGAAGCTTGAGCAGATCCGGGCGACGGCTCTGAATCCAGAAGTTCATGGTGTCGCAGGCGACGAGCTTCGGTCTTTCCACCTGTTCGAGCACATCGAGCTGGAGACGCGGATCGATGTTCGCCAGGAACACGTAAGGCGACGAGCGGAGCTTCTCCGGGATTTTCGGGCTGAAGTGCGAGAAGACGCCCAAATGCGTCTCGAGCGTCTCTGCCGAGTTGAGGTCGTGCCGATAGCGCCCACGCCAGCGAAAGGATTGTCCATCTGCTCGCTCGAGGCCGCTATAGTCTACGCCGCGCTTGCTGAGCGGCTCGAGCTTGTCGATCGGATAATCGGATCCGACGACGCCAACGACGCTGACTTTAGTGAGCAGACTCGCCGACGCGGAGAAAAAGTTGGCCGAGCCGCCGAGCACGTCGTCGGCCTTGCCGAACGGCGTCTCTACGGAATCAAGCGCTACAGAGCCGACAACGAGTACGGACATCCGATTTATGGGTTGAATCGAAGTAATGGTAACTGAACCGTGAAAGCGAGCACTACATTCGCTCCGGCGCGGTCACGCCAAGGATGTGCATGCCGTTGCGCAGCACTATCTGTGCGCTTCGCGCGAGCACGAGTCGAGCACGCGTAATCTCCTCGGGCTGCTCGAGCACGTGGTGCTTGTGGTACCACAAGTGAGCGAGACGCGCCGTGTCGAGCAGATAATTGGCGATCCGATGCGGCTCCAGCGACTCGGCTGCTCCGGCAACGAGAGCCGGGAAATCGAGGAGAGCCTTGATCAATTCCTGCTCTTCGGGCTCTGACAGGACGCCGAAGTCAACATCGTCGACAGTGATGGAACGAGGATCGATGCCGCCGACACGGAAGATGCCGCACATGCGGGCATGACCCATCTGGATGTAGTAAACCGGATTCTCCTCCGATTGCGACGCAGCCAGATCGACGTTGAAAATGAGTTGCGAGTCGCTCTTCCGCATCAGGAAGAAGTACCGGACAGCGTCGCGGCCGACCTCGTTGACCAGATCCCGCACCGTGACGTAGCTGCCGGCACGTTTTGAGATCTTCACCTCTTCCCCGTGTTTCATGACGGTGACCATCTGATGGAGCACGTACTCCGGGTAGTTCCTGCTGACTCCCATGTCGAGCGCCTGCAGACCGGCCCTCACACGAGTCACCGTGCTGTGATGATCCGCACCCTGCACGTCGATCGCGCGATGGAAACCGCGCCGCCACTTGGTGACGTGGTAGGCGACGTCGGGCAGGAAGTAGGTGTAGGTCCCATCGCGTTTGCGCATCACGCGATCCTTGTCGTCGCCGAACTCGGTGGTGCGCAGCCAAAGCGCTCCCTCGCTTTCGTAGGTCTTACCCGAGCTAATGAGCTGACGGACTGTGTTGTCGACCATCCCGTCCGTGTAGAGAGAGGACTCGAGGAAGTAATGATCGAAGCGAACCCCGAACGCCTGCAGATCGAGATCCTGCTCCTTCCGCAGCTCGCGAATCGCGAATTCACGAACGGACATGCCTTTCCCTTCGCTGAGATATCGCTCCGCCAGCTCGCGGATGTATTCGCCGTGATAACCGCCTTCGGGAATCTGAGCCGGTTTACCCTGCAGCTCGTCGAGACGCGCCTGCACACTGGCAGCGAGATTGTCGATCTGGACGCCGGCGTCGTTGTAGTAGAATTCGCGCGTCACCTTCCAGCCGGTGACTTCGAGCAATGTGGCGATCGCGTCACCGAGCGCCGCCTGACGGCCATGACCGACGTGCAACGGACCGGTCGGGTTCGCCGACACGAATTCAATGTTGACGACGCGTCCTCTGCCGGCGTCGTTGTGGCCGTAAGCGTCATCGGCGCGAATGATGTCACTCAGTCCGGACGCGATGCGGCCCGCGTCGATCCAGAAATTCATGAAGCCGGGACCGGCGATCTCGATGCGCGACACGCCTGCCGTCTCGAGCTTGATCGCGCCGCGCAGACGCTCCGCGATATCGCGCGGCTTCGAGCGCAGAGGTTTGGCGAGCACCATTGCCAGATTCGTCGCCCAGTCGCCGTGCGAAGATTCACGTGGCCGCTCGAGCAATGGATCGACGTCCTCGGGCGCGCCGATATCACGCGCCGCGCGAATCAGCTCGGCGCGAATCTGGTCAACCGCTGTCATTCGCTGGCTTTGGAAGTCTTGCCTGGTTTGGTTGGCGCCGGCTGCTTGGCGTCAGCGCTAGCCTTCTTGTCACCGGACTGGGCAGGCGATGCAGCGTCGGACTTTGCCGGCGGAGTTCCGGAACTGGATTCGCCCTTGTCTCCGCCTGTGGCGGGCGGAGCCTGGGATTTCTTTCCGTCCTTGCCGTAGTCGGTGATGTAGAAACCCGATCCCTTAAAATGGAGTCCGGCACCGGCCGACATCTGGCGTGCTGCGATCTTGCCGCAAGTAGGACACGGAAGTTCGCTCGGAGCACCACTGATCGAGCGATAGAATTTTTCGAACTCGTGTCCATTCGGACAGCGAAACTCGTAGGTAGGCATTTCGTGGGTGAGGGGACAGCTTCCCAAAGCTAGTTTGGGCGAAAGTGCGTCTCAAGCTTCGTCACGCTAAGTGCCCGGGCGATAATAACCCCAATTTGCGGCGAGAGTCTCAGCGATTTCTCCGACGGTAGCGCGCGCACGGACGGCGTCGATGATGATTGGCATCAGGTGAAGCGGTTTGGACGGATCACGCGAAGCATCACCCAGATCGGCCAGCGTTTTTTTCACCGCTGCAGCCTTCCTTTTCTTGCGCAACGCTTTGACGCTCTTGATTTGAGCTTTCTCGAGCGCGGAGTAATCCGGCGCCGGGACGGCCAGCGGCTCGCCGTCGTCGACAAACTTGTTGACACCAACGATTACGGTCTCGCCCGCCTCTACGCGCAGCTGGTGCTCGTACGCGCTACGCGCGATCTGCTCCTGAAAGAATCCGGCAGCAATCGCGCGCTCGGAGCCTCCCAGCTCGTCGACCTTCCGAATCAGTTCGTTTGCCCGCTTTTCCAGCTCGGTTGTCAGATTCTCGACGAAGTAGCTACCCGCCAGTGGATCGGCTGTGCTTGCGACTCCCGACTCGTGCGCGACTATTTGCTGCGTACGCAGCGCAAGCGTTGCTGCTTCAGCGGTCGGAAGCGCGAGAGCCTCGTCGTAACCGTTGGTATGCAGTGATTGCGTTCCGCCGAGCGCTGCCGCTACCGATTGGATTGTCACTCTCACCACGTTATTGAGGGGTTGTTGCGCGGTCAGTGTGACGCCGCCTGTCTGCGTGTGGAAGCGAAGGCGTGCGCTTGCATCTGAAGCGCCAAATCTCTCGCGCATGATGCGCGCGTACATTCGGCGAGCGGCCCTGAACTTGGCGACTTCCTCAAGCAAGTCGCTATGCGCCGCGAAGAAGAAGGACAATCGCGGAGCGAAAGAATCCACCGCCAATCCAGCTCCAATGGCGCGCGTGACGTATTCAATGGTATTCGCGAGTGTGAACGCCAGCTCCTGCACCGCCGTCGCGCCGGCTTCGCGAATGTGATAACCGGAAATCGAGATCGGATTCCAGTTCGGAACTTCGTCAGCGCAAAAGCGGAATACTTCGGCAATCAGAGCGAGACTCGGCTCAGGCGGATAGATGTAGGTGCCGCGAGCGATGTATTCCTTGAGGATATCGTTCTGGATCGTCCCACTGATCTTGTCGCGTGGCGTGCCACGCTCCTCGGCCACGACGATGTACATCGCCAGCAGCGTTGCGGCGGTGGCATTGATGGTCATCGAGGTCGAGACTTTATCGAGGGGGATTCCGTCGAGGAGCACGTGCATGTCCTCGACGCTGTCGATAGCGACGCCTGCCCTGCCGACTTCACCGAGCGATCGTGCAGAGTCGGAATCGAGTCCCATCTGCGTCGGCAAATCAAAGGCGACCGATAGGCCGGTCTGGCCAGCAGCGAGCAACAGCTTGAAACGCTCATTGGTCGTTTTGGCACCGCCAAAGCCGGCATATTGGCGCATCGTCCACAACCGGCCCCGATACATGCTCGACTGAACTCCGCGCGTGTACGGCCATTGTCCCGGATCACCAAGGTCCGACTGGTAGTCAACGGCAGCGTCCTCGGGCCGATAGGCGACTTTGAGCGGAATACCGGACGGCGAGAGCTTTTCGCCGGAATCGTGCTTCTTCACGTGCGCCGGCCGGGGCGCCGGCGGGGAATCACGCTCCTACCGACCCAACCGGCGAAAGAATCTCGGAGCCCTTGCCGCCGCCAAGAATGGCGCGCGCGGCTTCGACATCGTTGGCGCTGCCGATGAACAACGGCGTCCGCTGGTGCAGCTCGGAGGGATGAATGTCAAGAATCCGCTCGTGGCCGTCTGTCGCAGCTCCCCCCGCCTGCTCGACGATGAATGCCAGCGGACTGGCTTCGTAGAGCAGACGCAGCTTGCCGCGTTTGTTCTTGCGGTTGGCAGGGTAGGCGAACAATCCACCGCCGAGAAGATTGCGGTGGAAATCGGCGACCAGCGATCCGACGTACCGCGTGTTCATCGGCTGGCGATTGCCATCCTGCCCGCGGTAGTAGTTCATCAGGTTCTGGACCGGTGACTCCCACTGGCTGTAGTACGAATCATTCACCGACAGATATCTGCCGACATCCGGCGTGCGAATGTTCGGATGCGAGAGCAGGAATTCTCCGAGTGAAGGATCCAGCGTAAAGCCGTGCGCGCCCTGTCCCGTGGTGTAGACGAGCATTGTGCTGGAGCCGTAGATGACGTAGCCCGCGGCAACCTGACGCCGTCCAGGCTGAAGCATGTCCTCGAGCTCACCGCGAGCCCCGCGAGTGATCTTCTTTAGCACGGAGAAAATCGTCCCCACCGGAACATTCACATCGATGTTCGAAGACCCATCCAGAGGATCAAACAGCAGGCAGTATTTCCCACAACGGAAGCCGGCTGGAATGTCGATTATGCCCGGTTCTTCCTCCGATGCCATGGCGCACAGGCGGCCACCGTGGTCAACGGCCTTGATGATGATCTCGTTGGCGAGGACATCGAGCTTCTGCTGCGTTTCGCCCTGAATGTTCTGGAGACTTGTTGCTCCCAGAATGTCGGCCAGCCCCGCGCTGCGCACCTTGTTGGCGATCATTTTCGCGGCGAGCGCCAGATCGTAGAGGACGCCGGAAAGCTCGCCCGTTGCTTCTGGGTGGAGCTTTTCCTGCTCGATGATGAAACGATCGATTGTTACGACTGAAGTCGCAGTGTGCTTAACCACTCAAGAATCCTTACCGGCGGTATCGAGGCGGGCCGCCGAGTAGCGACGCGCATCAACCTCGTAAGCGTTACGCGTGTAGCCGTAGCGAATGGATTGCCAGAGGTAGCTGAAAGGAAAGGTCCAGCTCTCCAGAAATTGATGAACGTGTCGCAATTCGTGCAAGAGCAGTTCCGCCGTGAGGTCTGTTCCCGGCGCGATGAAAATCGTACGCCAAAGGGTTATTGCAGCTGCGCTGCTGGTGCCGAGAGACCAGCCCGCGATCCGAACGGGCAGCCCGCCGCGTCTGTAACTCGCGGTGGCGAGATCGGGAAACCGTTGCGTCAACTCGACAGGAAGCCGGATCGGCTCGCCAATCAGCGCACTAGTCAGTCGTGTGCCAATTCCCACTTGTCGCCTCTCGTCTCGACTTCGATTCCCGTTCCATCGGTACGAATTGTAATGGTGCCAAGCAAGTCGGTGCGCATGATCTGCGCGCCTACGCGAATGAGTGCGTGAAGGACATCCTCGTTCGGGTGGCCGTACTTGTTGCCCGCGCCCACCGAAATGACCGCCAACGACGGCTTCACCGCACGCAAGAAGGCATCGGTGCTGCTGGTAGAGCTGCCGTGGTGCGCGACCTTGAGCACGTCAGCGTGCAGATCGTCGCCGTAGCGGGCGAGAAGCCAGTCCTCCTCTTCGCGCTCGGCATCGCCGGCGAGCAGGAACCGCACCGACCCGTACTGCACGAGCGTGATGGTGCTGGCCAGGTTGGGATCCTTGAGCTTGACGGTCCACGTTGAGTCCGGCGCCAGAAACGAAATGTTAACGCCGTCGACGCGAAGCGAATCGCCGGGATGGACGCGCCGCCACTCGATACCGTGTCCCTTCGCCGCGAGCAATGAGGCGCTGTAGGCTTCGGAGCCACCGGCGAACGCAGCATCCCAGTAGACGCGCGGGTGGAGCGCATTGATCACGCTCGCCGCACCACCAACATGATCGGTGTGCGGATGAGACAGGACGAGCGCCTCAACTTCCCCGCCGCGTCGCAGAACGAAGGGCATCACGTTCGATCGACCTGCGTCACCGCCGCGCCACGCCGGTCCGGCGTCGAGCACTATCCAGCGGCCGCCATCGGTGCGCAAAAGAATTGCGTCGCCCTGGCCAACGTCCAGCACATCGAGCTCTACTCGATGATCCTGGTTTTTCGGCAGGAACGGCCAGACAGCCATCACTGCCAAAGCCCCCACTCCCGCGATTGCGGGCCGCATTGGATCTCGACTGGTGCACGCAACGATCAACGCCACTGCGGCCGCGCCAGCCAGCAGCGCCGTGAACGGCGTGGTGCCGACTGTGATCGCGGCAAATGGGATCGACGACGCACTCCAGGAAACCCAGTCGAACGCAAAAAGCAAAGGGTGGACAGCCTGGGCAAAGAATCCAGCGATCGCATGCGCCGGAGAGGCGAGCAGTGCCAAAAAGAGAATTGGCTGGGCGAGCGTGATGATCGGAGCGGCGACGAGGTTGGCGAGTGGTGCAATCAGACTCACCCGGCCGAACACCCACGCAACCAGCGGAGCGGTGATCGCGCACGCGACGACCGATGTCAGTAGTTCCCGGGCGATGTTGCTCCTGAAACCATCCAGCTTGTCCGCGAAGTGGCGCTTCCACAGTCGACCCGCCGCGACAAGAGCACACATCCCCAGCACGCTCAGCTGATAGCCGACATCGAGCGCAGTCCGGGGATCAACTAGCGGCACGAACGCCCCGATCGCCCACGAAGCCCATACCGATGTCGGGCGCTGTCCGAGTCTCGAAAGAATCGCGACACCAAGCATCGTGGCTGACCGCAAGGCGGGCGCCGGAGCGCCAATGACAGCGACGTAGATCGCTGTGATTCCAAACGCGCCAATGAGCGACGCACGTCTGGAGAGTCTTGCGATCTGAAACAGCAGCTCGACTGCCGCGGCGATGACGGCAACGTGCAGCCCGGAAATCGATAGCATGTGGATGATGCCAGACGCCGCATATCTGTCGCGCATCTCCGTCGGTATCTGCCGCTGATCGGCAATGAGCAGCGCTCGCGCCAGCGCCGCGTCGTCAACGAAAGTTCGGTCGATCTCTCGGCCGGCACGAAGTCTCGCGCGATCCAGGAGAGTCGCTCCTGGCTTTATTCCCGCGCCGTATCGAGACGGAGCCGGTGACGTGATCGCAATAACGGCGGCGGCGCCAAACACGGCAGCGTAGCCAGCCAGATCTGCCCGGCGTCGCGCGAACGCGCCGACGCACCCTGCTACGCCGGCGACAAACGCGATCCAGGCGTAATCAGAAAACCCTGCCAGCGATCCGGCAAGGTAGGCGAGATAAGCTCCGGTTATGAGAGGCAGCCAGGCTCCGATCCTGTGCTGCCGAAGCTTCAGGCGATACGCGGTCGCGCGCGGAATCGCTCCCACGCGGGCGAAAGCGAATGAGAGCTAGACGGCGAGGGGCAGTGCAGCGCGCTGACCGACGATCTGTCCGAGGAAGGTCGATCCGGTCGTACCGGTAAGCTCCACGTGCAGATACTTGCCGATCAGGGAGACCTCGCCGGGAATCATCACCGTCTTGAAATCACGCGTACGAGACTGAAGCAAGCCGCCGCGTCTGGCTGCTTTCTCCACGAGAACTTCCCGACGCTGCCCCAGCAAAGTGAGATTGCGCGCGCGGCTGCCAGCGCGCACGGTCTTGATCAGGCGATCGAGTCGCTCGCTGGCGACTTCGTCAGGTACAGTCTCGCTGGCCGGAAACCGCGTAGCAGGAGTGCCTTCGCGCAGAGAAAACTTGAAGGTGTAGGCGTCTTCGAAGCAGAGCGCGCGTACGGCGCTGAGCGTCTCCTCGAAGTCGGCCTCCGTTTCACCAGGGAATCCGACGATGATATCGGTCGTCAATGCCAGATCCGGAATCGCCGCGCGCAGACGCCCGGCGCACTCGAAATACATCTCTCGCGTGTAGCGCCGCAGCATTCGCTTGAGGGTGCGCGTCGAGCCAGACTGCATCGGGAGATGAACGTGCTCGCAGCAGGCTTCCGTCTCCGCGATCGCCGTAATCACAGCTTCCGAAAAGTCATTCGGATGCGGGCTCGTGAAGCGCAGCCGGCGAACACCGGGTACCCCGCCCACAGCGCGCAGCAGCGCCGCGAAATCGTGCTCGCCATCGAAGTACGAGTTCACCGTCTGGCCGAGCAAAACGATCTCGGAGATCCCCGACGCGACGACTGACTCGACTTCGCGCACGACATCAACCAAACGCCGACTGCGCTCCGGCCCGCGCGTTGTCGGCACGATACAGTAGGTGCACTTGTAATCGCAGCCGCGTTGCACCGGGATCCATGCCTTTACGCCATCGAAGCGGCGGGGACTGAAATCCTCGTAGTGTTCCTCGAGATCGAACTCGACAGCAGTCGACCGCTCGCCGGCACGCGCATTCTCGATGAGAGTCGGTAGCTCGCGATATCCATCAGGTCCGATCACCAGGCTCACGTGCTTCACGCGATCGAGGAGCTGAGCGCCGAGTCGCTGAGCCATGCATCCGGTAACGCCCAGCACCGCATCGCGCTTCATCTTGCTCTTGATCTCGCCCAATCGGCCAATCACGCGCTGCTCCGCGTGATCGCGGATGGCGCAGGTGTTGATCAGAATCACATCGGCTCCGTCCGGCTGATCGACCGACTCATAGCCGGAGTCAGCGAGCTTGCCGAGCATGAGCTCGGTGTCGCTGACGTTCATCTGGCAGCCGTAGGTTTCGATGTAGACGGTCGGTCGTGTAGGCATCTTCGTGGTTACCGCCCCGATGTAACTGCTGCAGTCGCGTGCGTGCCTGCGGGTGAATCGAAGTATGCAGGGTCGGCCGGCAGCTCGATATAGAAGGAGCTCCCCTTCCCTTCGGCACTCTTCACCCAGATTCGTCCGCCGTGGCGCTCGACGACCAGCTTGCAGAACGTGAGTCCCAGCCCCGAGCTGCGCGTGCGGGGTGTGCGCGGCATCTCCACCTGTCCGAACTTCCGGAAAATCACCTCGTGATATTCCGGCGGAATCCCGGGTCCGTTATCACTGACCGTGAACAGCACACCGTGCCCCGCCCGTCGCGCCGACAGCTCGAGATCGACGGCGTGTGACGAGTGCGTGACCGCATTCTGAATGAGGTTGGAGAAAACGCGCTTGATCAGATTCTTGTCGCCGCTGAAGACTGGCGCATCGTCCGCGACGTTCACCGAAGCTGTCGTGTGCTCCTGCTGGAACCGGTGACCCCATTCGTGAACGAGCTCGGCGAGTAGCGCTCCCGGCGCGATTGGAGCGAGGGATAGTGAGATGTGTGCTTCCTCAATGCGGGCGACTTCGAGGATGTCGTCGATGAGTGCGAGCAGATCCTCCGCCTTGGTCTCCGCGTCTGCGATCGCCGCTTTCTGTCGGATCGATACGTCGCCGAAATCACCGTCAGCGAGCATCTCGAGCGTTGCCAGCACCGACGTCAGCGGCGTCTTCAAGTCGTGCACGATCATCTTCATCAGATCGTCGCGCACCTTTTCCAGCTCACGCAGTTTCCGCAGGCTGTCCTCGAGCGCGTCCGTCGCCGCCTTGAGCTTGAGCAGGCTGCGAACCCGCGCGCCGAGCACGAGGCGGTTGTGCGGCTTGGTCAGAAAATCATCGCCGCCAGCTTCTATTCCGCGAACACGATCGCTCGTGTCGTTGAGGGCCGTAACGAAGATCACCGGAATTCTGGATGTGCGTGGATCACGCTTGATCCGCCGGCAGACCTCGAATCCGGTCGATCGATCGTCCACCCCGAGATCGCCGGCCGGCATCGCCACGTCGAGGATACAGAGGTCGGGATGTTTTTCGAACGCGGCAGCTACCGCTGATGGTCCGTCGACAGCGGTGATAGTCTCGTATCCCAGGCTATTGAGCTGATCGAGAAGCAGCTCGACGTTTGCCGGAATGTCGTCGGCGACGAGAATCAGCTCGGGCTTTGCCTTTGCCGATTCAGCCATGTCAAGGCGATACTCTGAGCCCGAAGCTCAGAATGAATCCACGTTCCTTCACGTCGGTCCCCGCATCCCGCGTTGCACGTTGAAATGAAAAATCGAGTGCGGCTCGATCCCGAGTCAACGGGATGCCGAGTCCAGCCGCGAGCGACGTCTCGGAGACCTTGTGAATGTTCGGAGGATTCGTGAGGCTCGTGCGACTGTCATACCCGAACGGCAGAGTACGGACACGTACGCCGGCCCGGACCGTAATAATGCGCTGCATGAAGCGCGGTCCGCTCGCTTCGATCCCGGCACCGGCATCCCAGGCGTCGAACCCGTGAACCCCGGAGGACATTCCATTCAGCGAGCTCCACGAATCGTGCGCGAGTCGCCCTGAAATGATTGTACCAGGCAGCCCCTCAAAAATGATCGAACCCGAGTAGTGATCGGGAAGGCGCCCGCTACCAATCGCTGAGTCGCCGGACTCAGCCCGCAAATCGCCACCCTTGCGGGCGGCAAGGGCGAACCCTATCGCCCGCGACGGACGCACCTCGATCCCAACTGAGGCAGCAAGGCCGGCGTAGCTGATTCTGCCAGTCTGCGCAGTGCTGATAAAGATCGCGCTGTCCGGGAACAGCTGTGACAGCGTTATCCGGTTGCTACCAGCGAACACATGACCGCCGACTCCGATGCGAAATACCGGGCTGCGAGACCACGCCAGGGCCAGTCGCACATCGTTGATGGCACCGAGGACCTTGTTTGTTTCTGTGATTTGAACTGCATCGGTGTCGGCGCCAACCACTTCTGTGCGCGTTCGACTTGTCTCGAGCGAGCGATCGAGAAAAGTTGACGAGCTCAGGCCAAGCGTCCAGGACTGTCCCATCGGCAACACACCCAGCACGACTGGAAAGCGCGCAGTCGTCGTCTTGGCGCTTCCGCCGCTGGTCGTGACATGCCTGAATTCCGGCGAATACTGGAAGTAAATGGCGGGCGACCCAACTCCCGCGAACGATGCCGGAGACGTCACGCTCAGCGCGTCGAAATCGGCGAGACCCGCTCCAGTGCCCTCGGCGCGCGCACTGATCCCGCCCGACGGGTATCCGAGCCCCTGCAGGCTGAGCGCACCCTGCGCATGAGCGTACGAAGCAGAGGTCAGAATGACTGCAGCTGCGACTGGTAAGAGCTTCATGGCAGTCCTAGTGGGACACGGTTAGTGTAACTGATTCGGAGGCGCGGACGCAGTGCCGCGATGTCTTCGCTCGAGGAGAAGCGCAGCTCGATCGGTGTTGTGCCCTCGACTACAGGCTTGAGCACGATCGCACGCGGCAGTGTGTCGGGCGATTGGGTTCGCCAGAGCGTGAACGCGCTCGCCAGCTCGACGTCGATGCTACCCGAGTGGCCGGCAACGAGCTTGAGCGTGTCGGCTGAAAAGTTTCCGATGATCTGCGCCGCTTTCGTTGGATCCGTCACCACCGTTCCCGCCAACACCACCTGAGGCAAAATGCGAACGGTATCGGTGGGGTCGATTGACGAATTGGGGATCTGATTCAGCAGCAAGGTGGCGCGCACGACGGTAGATGAATCGATGATCTTTGATGGGACATTGAAGCGCACATAAACGCGTCGTGGCGGTAATCCTCCAACCGCCAGCACACTTGGCGGCGCTCCAGGGAGCGACTTCGCGATGATCGTATAGTCCGTGAGGTGCTGCGCGACGAGCGACAGATCGGACGGAGTTTTGGACAACGGAGCGACGGAGATTGGCTTGGTCGCCGTGTCAGGCGTCGCGCGGAACAATAGTACCGGTGCGGACCCACCTTCAGTCGAGAAAAACGTCAGCTGCGACGACGTGGGGCCAGAAGCCTTGAAGCCGATCCGCAACCGCGCACCGCTCTGCAGCTTTGCCAGAACCGTCGCGTTATCGATGAAGTACTTGACCGAGTCGGTGAGCTGAGTGCGATCGAAGCTCTGCGACGAGATGAGCCGGTCTGGCCTGAACAGCGCAAGGACAGCCGCCGTTGAAGTGTCATTGGCTGTCGTATCGACGTCGTAGGCTTCGATCGTGATCGGGTCGGTGCTCTTGATGGAGAGCGTATCCAGATGCAGCAGAACGTAAGCGCTGTCGACGGTCTTGATCAGCTGCAGTGTATCGCCGCTCGGTGTAAACTTTGGCGGCAACGTATCGAAGCGGATGATGACTCGGGTGTCCAGCGTATCACCGCGATTGGCCAGCAGCAGTGCTGCTTCGGTACCAAGGCCAGACGACGACTCCACCGTCGTGTCCAGAGTAACCGCGTCGATAATCGTGGTCTGAACCGGTCCGCCGATACCGGGGCACAGCACCTCGCACACGCCGGAGCTATCCAGTTTTTCCGAACACGACGATATAGAGAACAGGAAAGCCGCGGTGAGAGCAAATCGCGGCAGAATTTTCGAAAGCTTCACTACACTCTTCCACGTGAAGGGTTGAGCACGAATGCATGCGGTAACAGCTCTTCGAGCGACCACTCCGCTTCCTTCCCGTCGCGTGTGTAACTCGAGATCCGGATATTCGGCGCGAATTCGTTCAGCACCTGCCGGCACGCTCCGCAGGGCGGAGTTGGCTCGCTGTCGTCCGTTGCAATCGCAATTTCCTCAAAATCAGTAAGTCCTTGTGAGACAGCAGAGGCGACGGCAAGGGTTTCCGCGCAAATGGCTTGTCCGTACGCCGAGTTTTCGATGTTGCATCCGACCACTACTTCTCCGCGTCGAGTGCGCAACGCAGCCCCGACACGGAAGTTGGAGTACGGCGCGTAGGCGTTATCCAGCGCACGCAGCGCCGCCTCCTTCAGGGAGGATTGAATTTCGGACCTTTGCTTCATCGAACTATCAGCTCGGCAAGGAACGAACTGCCGCGCCCGCGGAACGAGAGGCCAAACCATTCCGCAACGGTCGCGCCGAGATCTGAGAACGTCGGCCTCTCACCGAGATCGCGCGGAACGACCCGCATCCCGCCCACCAGCAGCGGCACGCACTCGCGCGCGTGGTCGGTCGAAGGCGTAGTTGGATCGTTGCCGTGGTCGGCAGTGATAAAGATCAGATCGTCCTCTTTTAGCCGGGAAGTAATAGAAGGCAGCGCCGAGTCGAACTCGCGTAGCGCACCATAAAACCCCGCAACGTCGTTGCGGTGCCCAAACTGCTGGTCGAAATCTACTAGGTTGGCGAACAGGAACCCACTTGCGGCGGCGCTGAGCCAATCCTTGATGCGCGCAATGCCGTCTGCGTTCGAAGATGTGTGCACCGACGTGATCGACCGACCTGCGAATAGATCGTCGACTTTGCCTACGCCTGAGCGCGGCACACCCTCTTCCGCAAGTGCGTCGAGCAAAGTTTTTGAGGGAGGCGCGATCGAGTAGTCGCGGCGATTCCCGGTGCGTTGATAGGCGCCGGCGTTTCCGGTGAACGGCCGCGCAATCACGCGCGATACATCATGCGGGGGAGTGAGCATCCCGCGCGCCAATTCGCACGCGCGGTACAGCTCAGCGAGTGGAATAACCTCTTCGTTAGCCGCAACCTGGAAGACGGAATCGGCCGAGGTGTACACGATCCATCGGCCGGTTCGGCGCTGCTCTTCCGCATAGCGCTCGATGACGTCGGTTCCACTACCGACGACATTGCCGACGATGGCGCGACCGGTCTCTCGCGCGAATCTGGCGAGCAGCTCCGGTGGAAACCCATTTGGAAAGGTGGGGAACGGTCGCTCCAGGTGTACGCCGGCGATCTCCCAGTGTCCCGTCGTGCTGTCTTTCCCCGCCGAAGCCGGGCGCATCGTCCCCCAGGCTCCGACAGCGTCGCCGCGCGGCTTTATCCCCGCGAGCGGTTTGATGTTGCCAAGACCAAGCCGCTCGAGGCGTGGCAGCTCGAGCCCGCCACGTGCACGTGCGACGTTGCCCAGTGTATCGCTGCCAGCGTCGCCATACGCGTCGGCATCAGGCGCTGCACCGATGCCAACGCCGTCGAGAATGATGATCGCCGCCCGTGTCAGCTTCGCTGTCCCGTGTAAGCGCGCTCGACGCGCGAGCGAAGGCCTGTGAGCAACTCGTAGGGCGACATGCCAGCGTTGTCGGCGACGCGCTCGACCGTGAGGACAGTGTCACCCGAACGGCCGATCAGGGTGACCGTGTCCCCCACCGCACACTTGATTGTCGTTACGTCCACCATCGTCATGTCCATCGTCACTTTGCCGGCAATCGGCGCCAATGTTCCACTTACGAGAACGGAGCCCACTTCGCTGAGAGCTCTCGGGTAGCCGTCGGCGTAGCCAACTGCGAGCGTCGCAATGCGCGCTGGACGATCGGCGCGGTATACGGCTTCGTAACTGACCGTATCGCCAGCCTCGAGATTTCTGATTTCGACGATTGGCGCCCGCAGATTAACCACGGGCTCAGGTTGAATCGCCGCACTCCGGCCGCTGCCAACGCCGTATAGAAAGATCCCTGGACGGACCAGATCCCACGCGCTCCTGCCCTGCCGCGCAATCGCCGCGCTGTTTGCGGTGTGCAGAAGCCGCGGTCTCGATGGCAGCGCCGCTACCGCTTCCCGAAACAATCTCTCCTGAACGTCGAGCGTGCCGTCGGCAAGCTCCGCAGAGTGGAAGTGGGTAAACGCGCCTTCCGGTGGCAACAGCTCGAGCAGCTGCCGCACCTGATCGACTTCCCGCCACGGAATTCCAGCCCGGCTCATGCCTGTGTCGATCGAGAAATGCCACGGGCCGCCACCGGCGCGACGCCACGCATCGATCTCGTCACGATAGCCAAGCGTCGGTGTGAGTCGGGCCGCCCGAGCACGCGCGAGGTCCGACTCAATCAGCGGTGTGAATACAAGCACCGGCCTCGTGATGCCGGCCGCGCGCAACTCCTGCCCCTCCTCAACGCTCGCCACACCATATCCCCACGGGTCGAGAGCCTCGAGGGCTCCGACAACCTCGGTCACTCCGAGGCCGTAGGCATCCGCCTTGACCATTGGCAGAAGCGGAACTCCTGCCCGGCGCGAGACTGCCGCGGCGTTTCGCTGCAGTGCCTGGAGATCGATTTCGACGCGCGCCCGCGACAATGGAGAGGTCATTAACGTGCTTAGGTTTATGTTGCGCTTCACGCACTAAAAGCTGACATAAAGAAAACGAACTACTCCCTCGCCTCGCCATGACCGAAACGCATTTCCTCGACGACACATTGGCCCTTATGCGCGATTTGCGCGCGCGCTGCGAATGGGACGCGGCTCAAACGCACGAGACGCTGCGGCCCTACCTCATCGAAGAGGCGCACGAGCTGGATGAAGCCATTCGGACTCAGGACGAGAAGTTGATGCGGGAGGAGCTGGGCGACGTCCTGCTGCAGGTGCTCTTTCACTCCGTGCTCGCCGAGGAGAGTGGCGCCTTCGCTTTCGGCGATGTCGCCAACGGCCTGATCACCAAGATGAAGGGACGGCACCCGCATCTCTATGGTGACTCTGCACGCGAGCCGTGGGAGCGGATGAAATCCAGGCACAGGAAAAGTATTGCCGATGGTTTGCCGGCCGGGTTGCCAGCATTGCACCGCGCGCATCGCTTGCAGGATCGGGCAGCGGGCGTTGGGTTCGACTGGCCTGATGTCGACGGACCGGCCGAGAAGGTCGAAGAAGAGCTCAATGAGGTGCGGGCTGAGCTCGAGCGAATGCCAAAGCCAAAGCCTGGCGCGCCACCCGTTCTCGACAAGCAGCACTACGCTCTGGAATCCGAGCTGGGCGATCTACTCTTTGCGGTTGTGAATCTCTGTCGCAAAGCCGGCGTACACGCGTCGATCGCCCTCGATAAGGCAAACTCAAAATTCGAGGGGCGGTTCCAGGAAATCGAACGGATGGCCGCCGAGCGAGGACTCGATCTACCTCACGCCGGTCTTGCGAAGCTGGACGAGCTGTGGGATGAAGCGAAAGAAAAGGAAGCTGCCGGCTAGTTATCGCTTCTCGTACTTCCAGTTGCGCCCTTTCCCTTCCGCGATCCACTCGACTGCGCTTTTCACGCGGCGGGCGCGCGTCTCTTCGCCTTTCGCCTCCGAAATCCACTGCGCGTATTCGCGCTTGTGACTCGGCGGGAACTTCTCGAAGGCGGTGGCCGCTTTTTTGTTCGCCGTGAGCGCCTGCTGTAACTCGCGCGGGATGACCAGCTTCTCGGTCGTTTTCTTAGCGCGCGGCTGTTTGACACCAGTTTCGTTGAGACGCGCGGCCTCAGTGAAGTATCGCTTGAGCGTCTTATCGGCAGGCAAGTCCGAAAGCTTGGTGATTCGCCCGAATTGACCGGCCGATTCGCTCTCCTTGTCCCCTAGAATCAGCGATGCTTTCCACAGGTTGATCGCACAGTGCTGCTTGAATGCAGCCACGCCGCAGATCACGCCCTGGTAGTTGAAGAACGGCGCACCCCATTTGATGTCTTCTTCGACGTCGGGTATCGCCTGATGAATCAGATCGCGGATGTGGTCGAGAATCGGCCGCGAGAATTCCTGAGACTTGGCGATGTAGCTATCGACCCTCGGATCGCGCTTCCCCATGCAGCCTCCTCAGTCCGACGAATCCTCCTCGGCCTCTTCTCCGTGCTCGACGATGTCACCCGGCCGGAAAAGGATCTCCTTCACCACCTCGCGCCACTTGGGCGTGCGCCGCAACAGGAACTCCAGATCCATCCCGAAGTGCTTGAACTCTTCGTGCTGAGCGTTGCGCATGATAGCGCGCGCTTCCTTGTCCTTTTCCAACGCCAGCCGCTGCTCGTACCAGCCGATCGCTTCCGCTTCCTCGATCAGCGATGTGATCATGCGCGCGAAGGTCCTCGTCTTCGGCGGCAGTTCATCAGGCGGCTCGTGGTACTGATCGAAACCCATTCAACCTCCGCCAAACTGGAAGTGCATTGTAGTCGGCGCAATCACGGACGTAATCGGTTCATGGTACGCGGGAAGGCAATCGCTTCCCGAATGTGGTGAATGCCACAGATCCAGCCCACGGTGCGCTCGAGTCCCAAGCCGAATCCCGCGTGCACGAACGTACCGTATTTTCTCAAATCGAGGTACCAGCCGTATGAATCGAGTGGAAGACCTTCCTGCTTGATGCGGGCGAGGAGCTTGTCGTAATCGTCCTCACGCTGCGAGCCGCCAATGATCTCGCCGTATCCTTCGGGCGCCAGCAAGTCGTCGCAAAGCACCGTGCGCGGATCCTCGGGATTCTCCTTCATGTAGAACGCCTTCGCTTCCTTGGGATAGTTGAAAATGAAAACGGGGCGATCGTGTCCTTCAACGAGCAGTGTCTCGTCTTCAGCGCCCAGGTCGTCTCCCCATTTCACCGAGCTGCCCTTGCTTTGCAGAATCTCGACGGCGTCGCTGTAGTTGATGCGTGGAAACGGCGTTTTGATGTTCTCCAGCTTGGATGTGTCGCGCTCCAGCTCCTTCAGCTCCGGCTGACGTCGTTCGAGAACTCGCGCAACGATGTAGGCGACGAAATCCTCCTGTAACCGCATGTTGTCGTCAGAATCGTTGAACGCGACTTCGGGCTCGACCATCCAGAATTCGGTGAGGTGACGGCGCGTCTTCGACTTTTCGGCGCGAAATGTCGGCCCAAAACAGTAGATCTTCCCGAGCGCGGCGGCGGCAGCTTCTCCGTAGAGCTGGCCTGTCTGAGCCAGATAAGCGCTGCCCAGGTCGAAATACTCGGTCTCGAACAGCCCACTTCGTTCACCGATCGCACCGGTGAGAATGGGAGTATCGACAAGAGTGAATTCACGCTCGTAGAAGAAATCGCGAATCGCCTGCTCTACCTCCGAGCGAATCCTGGCGATCGCGCGTTGGCGCTGCGAGCGGAGCCACAGGTGGCGATTATCGAGCAGAAAGTCGATGCCGTGCTCTTTCGGCTGAATCGGATAATCGATCGGACTGCCCCCATAGATCGACATGTCCTTTACCGATATCTCGAAACCGCCAGGCGAGCGCGCATCGGCGCGGACGTCACCCTCGACCTCGACCGAAGTCTCCTGGGTCAGCCGGCTGAACGCGTCCCAGGTCTCTGGCCTGACCGAATTCTTTACAAAAACCGCCTGAACGATTCCGGTGCCGTCCCGGATGACGGCGAACGCAACTTTTCCCGATGAGCGGACGTGGGTGACCCACCCGCGGATGCTAACGGTTTGGCCGGAGTTGGAGGGTAACTCCGAGATGCGAGAGTACTTAGCTGTCATGGACTGGCGACGAGGAGCGGCTCGGGCGGCAAGCTAGGCTGGGTCAATGGCCAGTGTCAACCACTGCACGGGGCCGCCGCGGGGCGCGTTCTGCGCATGTGCGACTTGGATTGAAAGATTCACAAGGCGTTGACAAAGCGAAGCTTGACAACCTTTGAGACGACAAACAATGTAGCCGCCTCATTATGAAACGCCGTTCCACTTTGCGTCCTCTGACGGGCACGCGAGCAGTCGTACGCGCTATCAGCGTGCTGAAGGCTCTTGGACGCTTGTCGGGTGCGCACGGCATCACGGAGCTCGGTACGGCAACAGGACTCAGCAAGGCCACGGTGTTCCGACTGCTCGGCGCTCTCGAGAACGAGGGCATGGTTGCCCGCGATGGCGCAAACGGAGCCTATCGCCTCGGCCCCGAGATTATTTCTCTCGGCGCGTCGGCGATGTCCACGACCGACCTTCGTGAGGTCGCGCATTACGAGCTGCTGCGGCTCACCGAGGACTGCGGGGAAACCTCGACCCTCGAAGTTCTCAGTGGGAACGACGTGCTTGTAGTAGACGAGGTTCAGGGGCGTTTCCTGTTCAGCGCCGCACCCGAGATCGGGCGGCGGTGGCCGGTTCACGCCACATCGACGGGGAAGGTCTTGCTAGCCTTTGCCGAGCCTAAACGGCCAATGCCCCGCCTGACTCGCCAGGGTCCACGCACGATTACAACTCGCTCGGAAATGGAACGCGAACTCGCCCGTGTCACCCAGCGCGGTTACGCGTTCGCCGTTGACGAGCTCGAGCCGGGCCTCGTCGCGATGGCCGCCCCGATCCGCAATCACCTCGGCTACGTCGCCGCGGCGATCAGCATAAATGGACCGGCGTCGCGGCTCACCCCAAAGCGGCGTCGCGAGCTGTTGTCGAAACTTTGTGGTGCGGCGAAGCGCGTCTCGCGCCGGTTGGGTGCGACTCCCCAGGTGCCTTCCGCCAATGGCCACCATCCGACGGACAATGGTCATCCTCCGAGCATCGCCTCGTGAAGATCACTCATCCGTCCCGCGCAACGATCGCGTGCCTGTTGACACTCGCGTGCACGACGGCCGTGACCACGCGATCGGCCGCGTTCGGCGAGCAGTCGCCAGGCACGGCGACGAGCGCTGCACGCGGAACCTTGTTCATCGTTGGTGGTGGCACCCAGCCCGACGAGCTCGTGAAGCACTTCGTCGACCTTGCCGGTGGAGCGGGCAAGGCACGGATAGCCATTCTGCCGATGGCTACATCGTCAGCTGCAGAGGCAGGGGCAGAAAAAGAAGCGCAGCTCGATAGCCTCGGCGCTGATTCCTTCGTTCTGAATTTCGATCGTGCGCACGCCGACGATGATTCGCTCGTGCGCAGGATTCAAACTGCCACCGGAATCTGGTTTCCGGGTGGCGACCAGTCGCTGCTGCAGGCTGCGCTAGGCGGATCCGCTGCGTTGAGAGCAATCCACGATCGGTACAACGCAGGAGCAGTGATCGGTGGGACATCGGCAGGCGCGGCGGTGATGAGCGACTCGATGATTACCGGCAACCAGTTCTATCCTGGGGTACCCACAGCATTAGATTCGTCGTCGTTCACGCGAATTGGGCGACACACCATCGAGATTGTGCCCGGGCTAGGTTTCGTGCACAACGCCATCGTCGATCAGCACTTCATCCGCCGCCAGCGCGAGAACCGGTTGATCAGCGTCGTGCTCGAGCGTCCGTCGCTGTTGGGCGTCGGAATCGATGAGGGCACCGCGCTCAAGGTAACGCCCGACGGGAAATGGCTGGTGTTGGGCAGAAGCGCGGTGATCATTTTCGACGCCCGTCGAGCGCGGACCACATCCGCGCAAACTCCGGTACTCGGAGCAACCGACGTCAGACTGTCGCTCCTGCCGGCGGGGAGCACGTACGACCCGCGCACCGGGGAGGCTTCGCTCCCTGATGCGCGGCGCTAGAGCATTCAAGCACCTTGACCGTCCGGCGGCAGATGCCGCCAAGCAGTAAACCGTTTTGAACGGAGGAGGGGGAATGAGGAGTCTCAAGATTGGTTGGAAATTTCTTGTGGTAGTCGCGGTGGCCTTGCTGCCGCTGCGAGCAGCGTACGCCCAAGGCACCGGGACGTTACGCGGGACGGTGGTTGACTCGACGACCCAGCAGCCCATTGGTGGCGCGCAGGTACAGCTCGTTGGGACGAATCGAACCACCTTTACGGATGCTTCCGGCGTGTACCGCTTTTCGGGCGTCGATGCCGGAACTGTGACCGTAAGAGTCCAGAAAATCGGGTTTGCTCAGCAGACAGCGTCAGTGACGGTCGGTGCGGATGGCGTATCCTCCGCCGACGTGGCATTGCGTGCGGTGATCCCGACGCTGTCGCAGGTCGTCGTCGTCGGTTACGGATCGAGCAATCGCTCCGAAGTGACGGGCGCTCTGTCAACCGTATCCGCGGCCGACATTCGGAATACGCCGATTGCCGGTATCGATGCGGCACTGCAGGGCAAGGCGGCCGGCGTACAGGTCACGCAGAACGCGGGAAATCCCGGCAACGGCATTTCTGTTCGCGTGAGAGGCGCCGCATCCCTGACAGCGACTAATCAGCCGCTGTACGTGGTGGATGGAATGCCCGTACAGTCAGGTGATTTCTCGCAGACCGGATTCGGAGGCCAGGATCTCACGGCAGTGACGAATCTCAATCCTGACGAAATCGAGTCTATCACGATTCTGAAGGACGCAGCATCCGCCGGCATCTACGGATCGAGAGCGTCGAACGGCGTCATCATGATCACGACGAAGCGCGGTATCTCGGGCACCAACCGCATCACCTTCAATGGCTATCACGGCTGGCAGAAGCCGGAGAAGCTGCTGTCGATGATGAATGGACAGCAGTACGTGGAGTACATGGCTGAGGGCGCCCGGAACGATGGCTATACCGATGACGATCTGCGCTTTTACAACATCATGCCGGGCGAGAGCGACCAGGTGAACACGAACTGGCAGGATTTGGTTTATCGGACGGCACCGGTTCGCGATGTGAACCTCGGGCTCTCCGGAGGGACCGGCCGCGTCAAGTACTATGTCAGCGGCTCGTATTTTGGACAGGACGGAATTCAGCTCGCGACCGGCTATAACCGGGCGAGCGGCCGTGCAAACATCGATATCGATGCCACCGATCGGCTGTCCTTGAAGGCCTCGCTTGGCCTCGCGCGTGAGATCAATTACCGCCAGGTCAGCGATAACACGATCAGCGGCATTGGCCCAAATGCAATCGCGGATCAGCCCAACGTTCCAGTTCGTGATCCCGATGGTCAGTTCAGCACCAACTCGTCGAGTGGTATTCAGTACACGAACCCGATGGCGATTGCAACGTATGACTACAACCCAACGACGACCAACCGCGTTCTGGCGAACGTCGAGGGCAACTACAATGTCCTCAACTGGCTGCAGTTCACGGGTCGTGTTGCTGGAGACAACCTGGTCCTCCACGAGCGTATTTGGGGCTCGCCTCTCGTTGTTGACGAGAATGGGGGCGTCGGCGGTGACGCAACCTCGAGCTACAACACCGGCAACAGATTCCTCGGCGAAGGATTTTTTACACTGACGCCATGGTCCGGCAGCAGCAGAGGAACGCTGACGGCGACACTAGGCGCCAGCACGGAACGCAATAGAACCGAGTTGAACTTCGTAGAGGGCACGGGATTCAGCAGCCCGGCGTTGCACGACGTTGGCAGTGCGACCACCGTGACCGTGTATGATGGCAGCCGCGGTTCGAACAACCTCATATCGTATTTTGCCCGCGCCAACCTCAACCTGGCAGACAGATATCTGGCGAGTGCCAGCTTCCGCTCCGACGGATCATCGCGCTTCGGTCCGAACAATCGTTACGGCATATTCCCGGCGTTCTCACTCGGCTGGGTAATAACGCAGGAGCCGATGCTGAGCTCACTGTCACGCCTCGGCTCGATCAAACTGCGCGGCAGCGTCGGAACCACTGGAAACCAGGGTATCGGCAACCAGACGTTCCGCGCCACCTTCGGATCGTCGAACTACGGCAAGGCGGGCGGCATTTCGCCGAATAACTTCGGCAACCCCGATTTGAAGTGGGAGCAGACGAGAGAAGTCGACGCCGGTTTCGACTGGACGATGTTCGAAGGACGTATCGGAATCGTCGGCGACTGGTACAAGAAGAAAACGTCGAACCTGCTGGTGTCGCGGCCAATTACCGCTACCAGCGGCTTCACCACATTTACAGACAACGTCGGCAACATCGAGAACCAGGGCGTTGAGCTCGAGCTGTCGACGGAAATCTTCCGCAGTCGCGGTCCGGGAAGCTTCTCGTGGCAGACGAACTACAACTATTCGCACAACAGAAATCGCGTTACGGCGCTGTACCAGGACCAGCCGATCTATTCCGGTATCGACGGAATCAACTCCGTACGAGTTGGTGAGCCGTTGGGTGCGTTCTACACCCTCAAGTTCATCGGCGTAGATCCTCAAACCGGTGACGCGATGTATCAGGACACCAACGGCGACGGCGCCATCAATGCCGACGACCGCGTCGTAGTAGGTAGCCCGCAGCCAACCAGCTGGGGCAGCGTTACCAACACGCTCGCCTTCGGACCCTTTGACTTCCGTGCCGCAGTTCAGTTCAGTGGCGGCAATCAGATCTGGAACGGAGTCAGACAGTTCTCGGATGATGGCGGCTACTTCTTCGACAACAAGTTCACCTATGCACTCCGTCGGTGGCGGCAGCCGGGCGATATCACCGACGAGCCGAGGGCAAGCTTTGACGGTACCTCGCAGGCGATTCTGAATTCATCCCGAATCGTCGAGCCGGGTAACTACACACGGCTGCAGGAAATCACACTCGGAATGAAGGTTCCAGTCGCGATGGCCCGGTTCGCGGGCCTCGAGAATACCCGCCTCTACGTCAGCGGGCGCAACCTGAAGACGTGGACTCGCTTCAAAGGCTACAATCCGGATGTCAACAGCAACGGGTCTGGTTCCAGCATTTCGCTGGGCCAGGAGTTCTACTCTTACCCGCTGGCTCGCACCTGGATGATTGGCCTGAGCACGGACTGGTAGGCCGCCTACAATGACACGTCTAAACTCTCGAACCAATCAAATCATGCGAAGCCATAAACTTTTGCTGGTGCTTGCAGCGGCGGGATTGAGCGCGTGCAGCAACGTGCTCGATGTTCCGCCAACCAGCTCGGTCTCGTCGGAGGTCGCTATTTCCGACGCCGTTGGCGCACGTGCGGCGCTGCTGGGGGCTTATGCCGGCCTGCAGCAGGGCGGTCTATTCGGCCACCGCATCGTCGACTGGACCGAGCTTCTGTCGGATAACTTGCGTCACGTCGGAACGTTCGATGACTACGCGGATGCCGACAACCACCTGTTGCGCTCTGATAACAACACGGTGGCTACGATCTGGAACGCTGCCTACAATGAGATCAATCGCGTCAACAACATCATCGACAAGGTTCCCGCCTTGACCGATTTGTCTGACGCAGAGAAGAACGAAATTGTTGGCGAAGCATATTTCCTGCGCGCGTTGACGTATCACAGCCTTGTTCGGTTGTGGGGCAACTCAGGCGCGCTGGGCGTACCGCTTCGTCTGGAACCGGTTACGAGTGCGGCCCAGGCGAACGAGATCGCGCGCGCGTCCGGGGCGGAGACATACACACAGATCCTCGCCGACCTGGCGCAAGCCAAGCAGATGATCACTGCTGGTCGCACCCAGACCCGTCAGGCGTCGCTCGGCGCCGTCTCGGCTATCGAGGCGCGGGTACGGCTGTATATGGGTGACTACGCCGGCGCGGAAGCGGCGGCGGCGGCAGTCGAAGCGATGGGATATTCCCTCGCTGCGAACTTCGCCGATCTGTTCGACGCCACCGGCAGCAACACGCCGGAGGACATCTTCCGAGTGACCTTCACGCCAACACAGGCCCAATCGGTGAGCTTTTATTATTTGCCGAAAGCCCTTGGCGGTCGGTACGAGGTTGCACCGACGACCAGTATCGATGCGACGACTCGGACCCCTGGCATCATCATCGCGTTCGACCCCGCGTCGAACGGCAGCATCTCGACGTACAATCCGACAGATCTGCGCGGAAAGTATTCCATTCTGCGCGCCGGAACTCGTACTTACGCGGCGAAATTCAGAAACCCGACGGGAGACGAAGATCTGCACGTGATCAGATTGGCGGAAGTCATTCTGATCCGGGCCGAGGCGTTAGCGCGCCTGGGTCGCCTGGCCGAAGCAACGGCCGAATACAACAGATTGCGTGTTCGAGCAGGCCTCGCGCCCGATGTGGTTGCTACCGATCCGAACGTCACACTGGCGGCAATTGCCCGCGAGCGTCGTCTGGAGCTTGCGTTCGAGGGTGATCGCTGGCCGGACATGGTGCGGACGAACACTGGACTGGCGAACATTCCAGCTGCTCAGGCACTGTTGCCGCTTCCGCAGGCAGAACTCGATGTCGCGCCGAATCTGACCCAGAACCCGGGGTACTAGTTAGGTTGTAACATCAAGAAAAAAACCGGCACGCCCGAAAGGACGTGCCGGTTTTTTTTTGTCGTAGGACCGAGGGCCGAGGACCAAGTGCATTGATAATCGCGGACTAATTGAGGATCGCGGACCGCAGTCCGAATTCCGATCTAAGTCCGAGGTCCGAACCTATTACGAGGTACGAACTTTCTTGTGCGGTTAGCTCTCGTCTCGTAATAGGCTCGCAACTCGGACTCAGCTCGCAACTCGGACTCCAGCTATAAGTCCGTACTCCTCAATTAGTCGCGATTATCAATGCCGTTGGTCCTCGGCCCTCAATCCTATCTGCTTTGTTGTCTCGTTAGCCGATAAATCAGAATCGCCGCCCTTTCAGTCGCCGGCCCAATCGAACGTAAATCCACTCGTTCATCCGGCGTGTGCGAGCGCATTCCCTTCACTCCCAACCCGTCGAGCGCGTCGAGGTACTCGGAGATGTAAGAAATGTCTCCGCCCCCACGCCGCCCGGGATCGAGAGCTTCAACTGGTCCCTGCCCCAGCGCCCGGCTCACTGAATCCTCCACGGCCAGAAGCGCCAGATTGCCCTTGGTGGGCGGCATTGCCGGATTGCCATCCTCGAAAGTGATCGACGCAATCGTCCCCGGAAGGTGATCTGCGACAATCGCCTTCATCGTTTCCCGCGCCTTCGTCAGCTGATCCTGTGAGATGAAACGCAGATCGCCGCGCGCGTAGACTCGAGGAGCAATGATGTTGTCCTTGCCCGCTGCTGTTCCGGAAATCTTGGCCGAGTCGTAGGTGACATCGGTGCCGCCGATGATCACTGCCGGATTGAACGTCAGGTACTGCTGACTCGATAACTGCTCTCTAAACGCGTTAAGAATGCGCGCTGCTTCGTAGATTGCGCCGTATCCGGAGCCGGGCGAAAAAATCCCCGACGAGTGTGCCTGCCGGGCGCTGACCGTCAGCTGCCATCCGCTAAAGCCGCGACGCGCAACGGTCCCCTTGCCCGCGTCTTCCTCGAATGCCAGCGCGACATCGCTGCGCCTGGCAACGTCGATCAGCGGTTGCCGCGAAACCAGGTGCAGCGGGCCGGCGTCCTCCTCATCACCCATGAACGCGACCACGATCTGTGTTCCCTTGAGCGCGCCCACACTTTCGAGCGCCTTCAAAGCGTACAAAATAACGACGTCGCCGCCCTTCATGTCGGAACTGCCCGCCCCCGCCGCGAGGGTGTCGAGTCGAACGAACTTCTCGCCCTCGCCTTCAAACACGGTATCGAGATGGCCAATCAACAGCAGACGTCGACCACGGTTGCCCTTTCGCTCGGCGAAGAAATGGCCCGCGCGGCCGACCGCGTCAGGCAGCGTGATCCACGTCGTATCAAATCCGATGGCAGCGAACTGCGGAGCGAATAAACGCCCGACCTCGCGCACGCCGGCGAGATTGAACGTTCCGCTGCTGATGTTGACCGCTTTTTCCAGGAAAGCGACCTGTTCGGTCTGGTGCGCTCGAACATATTCCCGGATTCTTTGCTCAATCGTCGTGAGACGGGGCTCGGGAGCCGCTTGGCTGGAAAGTGACCCCGTGATAGCAGCGAGTAGTGATAGAGATAGAGCAGCAGCCCTCGCCCCGGAGCTCACCTTGCCAGTAGGTCCTGGTCTTGAAACAAGTGTCATAGCAACGGACAGTAGCGACGGTGTTCAATTCCGTCTACTTCCTGTCAGCGGTATTTTTGATAGCTCGCCCCAACCCAAATCCCTGATATGACGTTACGAGCCCGCCTCGGGTGGGGCCTGTTTGCAATTGCATTAGTCCTGATCGTTCCGCTGCTGCTGACAATCCGCTCGCTCGAGCAATTGTACGGAACGAGCCGACTGCTGCGTGATCGCGAGTTTGCCGCATCGCTGTTACTCGGATCCTTCCGCGAGCACACCGACGACGCGCGCCGCGCTGAGGATGCCGTGCTCTTCCTACACGACCAGAAGAGCGCAAACCGTATGCAGAGCCAGATAGATAGTCTGGTGTTGCTGACAGACTCGCTGGAGACATATCGGCTCGAGCTTCCCGCTTCGCAAATGAGAGCCTCCCTCGACGCGCTCAGGGGCGCAATACGCGAAGAGTACGAACAGGCGGCCGCTGGTCGCAGCACCGTGGCTGAAATGATTTCAGCGCAGCGCACCCGACCGGCGATAGCACTCGTCGACAGCGCCATCGACGCCAGTGCCGCTTTGCTACGAAATCGCACACGCCAGCGTGTCGCGGATGCAACGACGGAAACGCTCAACGCGGAGCGTCTCGCAGCGGGCGCTCTGCCGATTGCACTGCTGATCGCGGCAGCGATTGCAATCTGGCTCCTCCGCTCGATCAGTGGTCCAATAAGCGAGCTGGATCGCGGTATGCGCGCCGTTGCCGACGGCGACCTGGACTACCGAATGGCTCTTCAGCCCAACGAGAAAACCGAGTTCGGGCGACTCGCCGCGAGCTATCAGACGATGGCACGCCAACTGGCCGAGCTCGAACGCCTGCGCGCCGAGTTCGTGAGCGTCGCGTCGCACGAGCTCAAGACGCCAATCAACGTCATCATCGGTTATCTGGATTTGCTGAAAGAAGGGATTTACGGGGGTTTGACGGGTGACCAAAAACAGGTTCTCGACACGATTACGAAACAGGCCGACACGTTGACCAGGCTCGTCAAGCGGCTCCTCGACATCAGCAGATTCGAGGCAAGCGGTGGCAAGGTGGAGTTGCGCGAGGTGGACCTGCAGCGCTTTCTCCGCACGCTCGAGAGCTCATTCTCGGTGCTGGCCAAGCAGCGAGATATCTCCTTCAGCGTCGACCACCGTCCCGGACTTCCCGAGCTCGTCTACTGGGACGAGGATCGAATCAACGAAGTCCTCGGCAACCTGCTCTCCAACGCTTTCAAATTCACTGAGCGCGGCGGCAAGGTCGCCATAACAGCCGCACCCGATGACGGGAAAGTTGTCATCACTGTTGCCGATAGTGGGGCCGGCATACCACCGGGCCAGCTGCCGCACATCTTTGACAAGTTTTTCCAGGCTGATAACCAGGCTCAGGCAGCCTCCAAGGGCACCGGATTAGGCCTGGCGATTGCGAGAGAAATCGTTGAAGCGCACAGCGGACACATAACTGTTGAAAGCGCTGTCGGTAAGGGAACCACGTTTGTCGTTACGCTGCCCGTCGAGCCGAAGGGGCCGCGCCGGCGACGCGAGACTCCAGCAACGGCTGAGGAAGTGAAATGAAAATAATTTTGCCGACCATGATCGGTGTTTTAACGGTCATCGGCTGTGCACAGTTGGAGAAGGCTACCACGCGCGAGCCGAGCGATTGGGAAAAGACGCTCTATTACGCGCGCACCAACGTCGACGCGAACAAATATTTCGCCGCCGACAAGTTGCTCGACGAATACGTGCGGTTACACCCGGGTACGCGAGAAGCCAACGAAATCG
Organism: Gemmatimonadaceae bacterium; assembly: GCA_036377095.1. Classification (GTDB taxonomy): domain Bacteria; phylum Gemmatimonadota; class Gemmatimonadetes; order Gemmatimonadales; family Gemmatimonadaceae; genus UBA4720. Next base: position 49,457 of record DASUZC010000262.1, on the reverse strand, counting down.
CGTTCTGGAAAGCCGCATATATTCTCGATCCTGCAAACGACCACGGGTCTCTGAGCGACGGGATCGCTCAACTGGACGGTTACCTTGCGGCCAACCCGCAGGGTCTCTACCGCAACGAGGCGACGCTACTCCGTCGCACCGCCGCAGTGGCGCAGGGAGCGGCCAATGGCGCGAAGACGACCGTAGTCGACACCGTTGCCGGGCCAGCGACGAAAGACACCGTCGTCGTCGTACGCAAATCGCGCGACGAAGAGATTGCCAACCTCAAGGAGCAGTTGGCGAAGAGTAAAGACGAATTGGCGAAGGTAAGCGCAGAGTTGGAACGGATTAAAAAACGACTCGCCAATCCCAACGGTTAATCGCTACCCGACCCTGAACAAATCGAGAGCGCGCGCATAGCGCGCGCTCAGTACTTTCCGGATCCCCGCGTTCTCCTTCGAGCTGAGCTCCGGATCCTTCTCCAGCAGCGCCTCCGCCGCAGTGCGCGCCCTGACGTTCAGCTCCTCATCGCGGACAGGATCAGCAATCCTGAACGTGGCCTCACCGCTCTGCTCCTGCCCGAACAAATTTCCCATTCCGCGGAGACGTAAATCAGCACGCGCGATCTCGAAGCCGTCGTCGGTCTCCACGAAAATGCGCAGCCGCGCGTACGCCTCTTCGCCGACGTCGCCGAGCAGGATGCAATAAGAAGCCTCTGCGCCACGACCGACGCGACCGCGCAGCTGATGGAGCTGGGACAACCCGAAGCGCTCGGGATGCTCGACCAGCATCACCGTCGCATTAGGAACATCGATGCCGACCTCGATGACTGTCGTGGATACGAGGACGTCGATTTTGCCGTCGCGGAACGCGCGCATAATGGTCTCGCGCTCGTCCGCGGGAATTCTGCCGTGAATCAGTGCAACGACACGGCCGGCGAATGGGCCAGCGGATAACTGCTCGTACATGGTCGTAGCGGCTTTGAGATCGGTTTTCTCCGACTCCTCGATCACCGGATAGACGATGTATGCCTGTCGACCCTTCTCCGTCTCACGCACGATGAACTCGAGCACCCGATCGCGGCCCGATTCGGGCCGCAACACCGTCGTAACCGGCTGGCGCCCGGCGGGCCGCTCATCGAGCGTGCTCACATCCAGATCGCCATAGATAGTCAACGCCAGCGAGCGCGGAATCGGGGTTGCGCTCATGAGAAGGACGTCGGGCGATTCTCCCTTGGCCGAGATTGCTGCACGTTGCTCGACGCCGAACCGATGCTGCTCGTCGATTGTGACGAAACCGAGTCGACCGAAGACCGCCGCCTCCTGAATCAGCGCGTGCGTGCCGACCGCGAGCAGCGGCTCCATTGTAGCGAGCTTTTCCGCTGCCGCCTTGCGTTCACGACTCTTCAGACTTCCGGTTACGAGAATCGGCTCAATGCCGAGCGGTTGTAGAAGTCTGGTAAGAGTGCGGGCATGTTGCTCGGCGAGCAGCTCGGTAGGGGCCATTATCGCCGCCTGGTAACCGTTTTCCATTGCCAGCAACGCGGCGAAAAGAGCGACGATGGTCTTACCGCTGCCGACATCCCCTTGCAGCAGACGGTGCATTTTCCTGTCGCTTACCATGTCGGCGACGATTTCGCGCAGCGCGTTCGTTTGCGCATTAGTAAGAGCGAAGGGAAGGTTCGTCTTGAGCGCGGTAGTCAGCTGGCGCCTATTCTCGAATGCAATCCCGCTGCGGCGCTCACGCTTGAGCGCGTTGGCGCGACGATGGAGCACGTGCACGAACAGCAGCTCCTCGAATGAGAGTCGCGCGCGTCCAAGCGTACCTTCAGCAATGGTCTGCGGGCGATGCACCATGCGGATCGCTTCACGCAGCGGTGGCACTCCGGCATCCCGCAGGATTTGCGGTGGCAGATACTCGTTGACAAGCGCCAGCAGTGACTCGAGATGCGTGTCGATGATGCCGCGAATGACCTTGAACGAAAGACCTTCAGTGGCGGGATAGACAGCGAGGACTTTGCCGCCTTTGATGTCCTCCTCGTCCTTGCCGAGCTGGATGAATTCGCGCGGCTGCAGTTGTCTGCCATGGAAAAAGCGGACGGCGCCCGTCAAAAGCATGATGTCGCCCTTTTCGATACTGCGATCCAGAAACGGCTGACCCGGCCACGACGCCTCGATCATCCCGCTGTCGTCCTGCAATACCGCCTGGAAGATTCTGAGTCCTTTGCGAGTGGGGATTATTCCTTTGGAGATCACCTTGCCGATGATCGTTCCGTCCATCCCCGGCTCGAGTGACGCAATCGGCGCAATGGTACTCGCGTCCTCGTACCGATGAGGGATGTGGTAAAGCAGGTCGCGAGCGGTGATGATTCCGAGCCGGCGCAGCGATTCGGCGCGCGCGGGTCCAACGCCCTTCAGGTAGTTGACGGGCATGTCGAGGTAGATCTTGCCGCGGCGCACCTCGGTGCCGGCTGCCATCTAGCCTTCGAGCACCTCACGCGCGAAAAGTTTGGCATCGAACGACTCCAGATCGCTCGCTTTCTCGCCGATGCCGATGAATTTCACGGGGATGTCCAGCGCTTCGTGCACCGCCAGGACGATTCCACCTTTCGCAGTTCCGTCGATCTTGGTGATGACGAGACCGGTGATCGGAATCGCCTCGGCGAATGTCCTGGCTTGCGCGACTGCGTTCTGACCGATGGTGCCATCGAGGACGAGCAGTGTCTCATGCGGCGCCCCCGGGAGTCGTTTGCCAATCACGCGATCGATTTTTTTCATTTCGTCCATCAGTGACCCGCTCGTATGCAGCCGCCCCGCGGTGTCGACGATCACGACGTCCTTCTTGCGGGTCACGCCGGCCTCTACGGCGTCGAACGCTACCGACGCAGGGTCGGACCCCGGCGCTCCGCCAACGAAGTCAGCGCCGGTTCTCTGCGCCCACGCGCGCAACTGATCGATCGCTCCAGCCCGGAAGGTGTCGGCAGCTCCGACCAGCACCGACATCTTATTCGCCCTCAGAAAGTCCGACAGCTTCCCGATGAAGGTCGTCTTGCCGGCGCCGTTGATGCCAACCACCAGGATGACGGTCGGTGCGGCCTCGGCGGTGATTAAGCCAGCATCGCTGTTCCCCGAGCGCAAAGTGTTTTCGATTCCCTTCTGCAGGGCTTCGAGAAACTGGTCCTGCGTCTTGATGAAGCCGCGCTTCGCCTGGCCCTCGATCTCGGCGACGAGGCGCATCGTGGTGGGAACGCCAAAGTCCGCCTCGAGCAGAATCTCCTCGAGCTGCTCGAGTGAGCCTTGGATTGCGCCAGCGCGCGCGATCGCCGCAACGTCCATCAGCGCGACGTCTTTGATCTTCTTCCATAGCGACCTGGTAGGGACGTCGCCGGCGCGGCGGAGAATTCTATTTGGCATTCAGAAGTCTTCGAGAGTTGAAGCTGCGAACAAGTGCAACAGAACGGGTTGTGAGGTGTGGGTTCCTGGTTGCGGGTTGTGGGTTTAGCTGACTGCGACCCGCAACCCACAACCTGGAACTCGCAACCCACAACCAGTTCTGTTGCAGTTCTCGCCCGAGCACCACACCAAACAAAAAACCCGGACGAAGTGTCCGGGTTCAAGATAAATCGTAACAGCCTGCCGCGTCGCTATTCCGCGTTGGCGAACTGCCCGTGGTTGAGACTGGCCAGAGTCTGCTGGCGCATTCTCTGGAACAGCGCGCGTTCCCGCGGTGGAATTGGCTCGCCGCTTCTGCTCTCGAGCGCGAGCCGCGGATTCTTGGCCACGCCATCGACGCGAATCTCGAAATGGAGATGCGGCCCGGTCGCCCAGCCCGTCATGCCAACGAAACCGATCGTCGAGCCCATCGACACGCGGGTGCCCGGTCTCATACCCGTCGCGAAGTTACGCATGTGGCCGTAGCGGCTCACCATGCCGTTGCGGTGACGGACGTCGATCATGTTGCCGTAGCCGCCCTTCCTGCCGGCGAAGATCACTACTCCATCGCCGATCGCGCGAACCGGAGTGCCCTCGGCCGCTGCGTAGTCGGTGCCCGTGTGATTGCGCCACTCGCCAAAGATCGGATGCTTGCGCGCGCCGAAGACGCTGCTGATACGACGAAACGCAACTGGAGCGCGGAGAAAAGCCGCGCGTAGCGACATCCCGCTGGCGTCGTAGTACTGCGCGGTACTCGATCCGGGCGTATCGAAGTGAATCGCCTCGAGCGGATTGTGTCCGTTCGACAGCGCGAGACGAGCACCAAGAATCTTGTTGACGATGATCGCGCCGTTCGGCTTCTGCAGTCGCTCAACGAGCAGATGGAATTGGTCGCCATCGTGCAGATCGCGACTCATATCGACCTTGTACTCGAAGATGTCGGCGAGAGACCATGTGAGCTGATGACGAGCCGACGGCGGCAGGACACCAGCAGCGCTCTCGTTCAGCGCGTTGTAGAGATTCGAGGTGATTACGCCGCCGATAGCCAGCGTGTCGACAAGCTCTTTGTTGGAAGCTTCGACTACGAGCGGCGAGAGGAGGAAGTCAGCGGATTCAAGGCCGGGGCGGGAGACGACGACCGGCTCCATCGCGAAGACCTGCTTTTTTTCCAGCTGGGGCGTAAACCAAATGGCGACCGCTGCGAGGGTCGCCACGACTGCATAGCTCAGAGGTCTTACAGGTGCGTACTTCAATCCATCTGTCTCCGAATGAATGTCGGGATCTCCATGTCACTCAGATCCTGCTCAGGAGACGATCGATCTCGCTCTGTCGTCACCACCGGATTGCTGGTCGGAGTGGTGCGTCGCGGAGGTAGTTCGAGGGGTGGTCTGGTGGCGCCATTTCCACGCGGCGGCCTGAGCGGAATCACCGGTGCTCCGCGCACTATCGGAGACGGCGTCGCACTGACCGGCTGCTGAACCGAGACCGAAGACCCGCTTGGTTGGCGGTCGAAACCAGTAGCGATCACGGTGACCCGGATCTCGCCCTGCATTGCAGGCTCGTGAACCGCTCCAAAAATGATCTCCGCCTCTTCCCCAACAGCGTCGTGAATGATCTCGTTGATCTGGTGGACTTCGCCGAGGGTGAGGTCGGCCCCACCGGTGATGTTGACGAGGACGCCGGTGGCGCCCGAGATAGAGACGTTGTCGAGCAAGGGGCTGGCAATCGCCTGCTGCGCTGCCTCGATGGCCCGGTTCTCACCGCGGCCAATGCCCGTACCCATCAGGGCAGACCCGCCTTCCTGCATCACCGTGCGAACGTCGGCGAAATCGACGTTTACGAGGCCGGTAACGCTGATCAGAGAGCTGATGCCCTGCGTAGCGTGGAGTAGAACCTCGTCAGCCTTCTTGAGCGCATCCTGGAACGGGATTCCCTTGCCAACGACGGCGAGGAGTCTCTCGTTCGGGACGACGATCATCGTATCGACGTTCTTGCGCATCTCGGCGATGCCGAGCTCAGCCTGGCGCATGCGCTTGCGGCCCTCGAACAGGAACGGCTTGGTCACGATCCCAACGGTCAGCGCTCCCGCTTCGCGAGCGAGCTCGCAAAGGACGGGTGCAGCTCCAGTACCTGTTCCGCCGCCCATGCCGCAGGTGACGAATACGAGGTCGGCGTTGTGCATGGCGCGGGAGACTTCTTCCCTGCTCTCGTCAATCGCCTGGCGGCCGATTTCGGGACGCGCTCCCGCTCCCAGTCCGCGAGTTAGCTTCTTACCTATCTGGATTTTGACGTCTGACTTCGAGTTGAGGAGGGCTTGGGCATCGGTGTTGACCGAGATGAATTCCACACCTTCCAGGTGCTCCTCGATCATGCGATTGACGGCGTTTCCGCCACCCCCGCCGACGCCAATCACCTTCATTCTGGCGTTCTGCGAGGTGTTCTCCTCGAATTCGAATATCATCGGGTCGGAAACTCCGGCACGTCGGAATGTGGAAAAAAATCAGTGGCTAACATAAGACCGTTAGTCGATTCGTACCATAGGCAAAGACGAACGGCGGCGAAAAAAAGTACAACCCGTGTCAAGCGAGTTATCCACATTCTGCTTCGCGTCTCAGTTTTATGATTTTTCCGCTCGTACAGTGGCGGACGCGACACGGCGCCAAGACAAGTGCATGCTAGGCGCTGACCGCTGCTGCGCTTAGCGCTGACCGCTGCCCTACCACCGGACAGACCTCGCAGGCGTGATGGGAAAAGCACCCCTTTTCCCGTGGATCCGCCGCAATCTGTCTGGTCGTTTGCAGCGGTAAGCGGTTAGCGAAAGAAGCGGTCAGCGCCCAGCATGCAGTTGTCTTCGCCTCGAGGCAACGCGCGACAACTCGACCTAAAAGAAATCCTCTAACCAGGTCTTTATTTTCTTGGTGAACCGATCGACCCCGACGCCGGCAAGCGCTCGGCGGCCGTTGGATGCAAAGTTCGTGGCTGAGCGGTGCGCGCCGTACAATGCGAGGCCGACGACTGTGCTGAAACGAGGCGCCTGCACCGCGTCGCTAAGGCCGCCCAGGTTTTCTTCGGGCAATCCAATGCGGACACCGGTTCCAAACACGTCCGCCGCCAGCTCGGCGACGCCCTGCATTGCTGCCGCGCCGCCAGTGATCACAACGCCGCCGTTCAATCGCTGCGCGAATCCCGCGCGCTGTATCTCATCGAGCGCGAGGTTGAAGATTTCATCCATTCGTTGATGGATGATGTGCGCAAGTACTTCGCGCGGAACATGGCGCTCACCCTGCGCGACGGTGCTCGGCAGCTGGATGACGTCGTTCGGATCGACAAGCGGCTCGTACGCGCAGCCGTATCGCTCCTTGAGCCGCTCCGCATCCGCCTGCGTCACGCCAATCCCTTGCACGATGTCACTGGTGACGTTGTTGCCACCGTAGTTCACCGTGCCGAGATAACGAATTTTTCCTTCGTGGAAGACGGCGATGTCGGTCGTGCCGGCGCCCATTTCCACCAGAGCAACGCCAAGCTCCTTCTCATCCTCGGTGAGCACGCTCAGCGCGCTCGCCAGCGGCTCCAGCACCAGCTCGCGAATCTGATATCCGGCGCGCTCGACCGCCTTGCGCAAATTCATCGCCGGCGACGCACCGATCGTTACCAGGTACATCTCTGTCTCGAGGCGAGTCCCGATCATTCCGATCGGATCACGGATGCCCTGATTCTTGTCGACCGTGTATTCCTGCGGAATCGCGTGCAGCAGCTCTCGATCCTGCGGGACCGGCTGCGCGCGCGCGACTTCGTTGGCGCGATCGACGTCCGCCTTGGAGATCTCGTCGCCATTCACTGCAACGATGCCCTTGCTGATCATGGCGCGCACATGCTCACCGGCGATGCCGACGTAAATCCCATCGACTTTCAAGCCGGCCATGCGCTCCGCATCTTCGATCGCTTTCTTGATCGAGCGCGTCGTCTCCTCGATGTCCGACACGATGCCGCGGCGCAGACCGGTAGTTCTCGCCTGGCCAACGCCAAGAATTCTGAGATACGACGCGTTCCTGCCGTCGCCCGGGACCGCCTGCGCAATTACGGCGTTCGTCCGTGCGGAGCCAATGTCGAGACCAGCGATGATAATGCGTTCCGAAGTCATTGCAGCCTTGCGATCACCTGATCGCGATAACGTAAATCGAGCTCATCGACGTGAAGCTGCCGGCGAGCGAGATCACCCTCCACGGGAAAGATATCGGCCAACCGGTCCACTGACAGTCCTACCGCAACACGAACGCGCAACGTTCGCGATGCCGTTGTCGGAGAATTGCTCGCGCGCTCGGCGGAGTCGAGTGAGCGAGAGAGGGTGAGCAGTATCTCGTCTCTCCCTATTCGTCTCACTTCTTCTATCCGCGCGAACACTCGCGGCTCGGTTGCACGAATCGCCCCGACGAGCTTAAGAAGAACGGGATCGCCAGTCGCAACAATTGGCAAGTCGAGGCTCGTCCGCGCCGGATCGATAGGAAGCTGCTTTCCCAGCGAGTCGTAAGGCACCAATCCACTCGAGGTTTGGATCAGCGCGACGGGCGGATTCTCGCGGATGCTCACCACCAACGTCCCCGGCAGCCGGCGCGAGACATTGACGTCCGCGACCTGCGGATGGTGCCTGACGCGCTCGCGATATGGCTCGAGGTCGTCCCAGAGTGAGGCAAGCGTATCGACTTTCAGCCGAGTGAGGATCTCGCTCGTAGCCAGGTACCTGGCGCCTCGAATCTCGACTTTCCGAATTCGGAAGAACGCCATCTCTCGGCCCGCCTGCCGCAGCCCGTAACCCGCGCCCATGATCAGCGCGACAAGGAAGAGGGCGCCGAGGATTTTCCAGCCGGGCTTCTGCAAACGCTCGCGCTCAATCACGGCTTCGGCTCCAGCATCGCCTTCAGCTCGGGACCGGTCTTCGTGATGTCGCCCGCGCCGATTGTGAGGACAATGTCACCGTCGCTCACGAATTCGTGCAATGCCGCCGCAAGACTACCGCGATCTCCGTTCCACGCAACAGGGCGGCCCTTCTCGCGCAGCACGGCTGCGATCAGGTCCGATGTAACTCCGTCGATGGGCTGCTCTCGTGCAGGATAGATGTCTGCCAGAAAAACGGAATCGGCACCGGCGAGAGCGTTTCCAAACTCGAGGGCGAAGTCGCGAGTGCGCGAGAACAAGTGCGGTTGGAATGCGACGATGATTCGGTGTCCCGGATATCTCGTCCGCGCCGCTTGCAACGTCGCGATGATTTCCGTGGGATGGTGGGCGTAGTCATCGATGATCGTGACGCCGTTGACCTCGCCAAGGCTCTGAAACCGACGATCGACACCGGCGAAGGCCGAGAGCCCAGGGCTCATGTCATCGAGCGAGGCGCCCAGCCAGAGGCCGACGGCGATCGAAGCTAGTGCGTTGAGAATATTGTGGTCGCCCGGAACGCGAAGCGTCATGTCGCCGAGTGCTTCCCCGTCATACTCGACCGAGAAGCGGGTCTGCTCACGAGCAACCGCAACCCTTCGCGCGGTGAGCCGCGCGTCGCGCGACGCCAGCCCGTAGCGGATCACCTCCGCGCTTGGCGGCAACTCGAGCGAGCGGGCGCCGGGATCGTCGGCACAAAGCACGATTGCCGCGGCCGCACTCACGAAGCGCGCGAAGCTCGAGCGGATGTCGTCGAGATCGCGGTAGATGTCGAGGTGATCCGCTTCGATGTTGGTCACTACTGCGACGGTCGGCGATAGCGTCAAGAAGGATCGGTCGTATTCATCCGCTTCCACGACGAACAAGTCATCACCTTCGTAGCGAAGATTACCGTTCCATTCTCCTACGCGGCCGCCGACGATCCCTGTCGGGCGCAGCCCGGCCGCGGCGAGTGCCGCTGTCGTCATGACGGTCGTGGTCGTTTTGCCGTGGGTTCCCGCGACGCCAACAACTTTTCCGTGCTCGACTGCGCGCGCGAGGGCTTCGGCGCGGCGAGTGACCGGAATTCCCAGCTCCGTTGCGCGAACGATCTCCGGATGATTGCGCTTCATCGCCGAAGTCACGATCAACTCGCGTGCGCCTTCGACGTGCTCGGGACTGTGGCCGCGGAGCACGTGAATTCCCAGCGCCTCCAGGTCGTCGACAGGGCCGGGGTTTGCGTCGCAGCCCGTCACCGCGGTGCCTCGACGCGCCAACAGTTCGGCGAGCGCGCGCATGCCGGCGCCGGCGATGCCGACGAAGTGAATGGGGCGCGTGTCGCCTGAGGGCATTATCTGAACGTTAAGCGCCGCAGATGGCGTGTGCTCAGCGTTTCGTGCTGGAGATCAGACTTAGAATCTGTTGCGCAATGTCGGCGGCGGCTGTCGGGCGGGCTCGCTCCAGCGCCTTCGCGCGCATGCGCACAAGCTTATCGGGATCGCGCAGCATCGCTTCGACTGCGCCGGAGAGCGATTCAACGCTGAGATCGGATTGCCGGATCATTTCTGCAGCACCGGCCGCCGCGAGCGCCTTTGCGTTTGCCGTCTGATGATCTGCGGCCGCTGTCGGCAGTGGGACCACAATCACGGGAATCCCCCACGCACACAGCTCCGCGGTCGCCATTGCGCCGGCTCGTGACAGTGCGAAGTCGGCTGCGCGGTAGGCCTCGGAAATCGGCGCGATGTACGCGCGCACTTTCACTTTTGCGTTGCCGTAGTGGGCGAGCTTGTCGTAGTTGGCCTTTCCCGTCGCCCAGATGATGTGGAGATCATTCGGCAAGCCCTTGTCGATCCACTTGCCAACGACGTCGTTCATCGCCTGCGAGCCCTGACTGCCACCGTAGACAAGCATCACTTTGCCGGTCGAAGGAAATCCCCACTTCGCCCGGCCCGATGTCTTGTCCTGGGCGTCGGGCGGCGGCGGGTCGATTGGATTGCCGGAATCGAAGATCTCTGTGTGTTTGGAGGGCGACAGGTATTTGCGTGCTTCCGGAAAACCAAGGTGGACCTGTGACGCGTAACGACTGAAGAAACGAGCGGTGATTCCCGGATGGGTGTTCTGCTCCTGGAGCACGAATGGAATGCGATGGGCTGTCGCGTAGGCGAGTGCGAGACCGGAGGCGTAGCCGCCGGTGCCCACCACACAGACCGGCGGTTCACTTCTCACTTCACCGGCGATCCTCCGCCACGCGCCAAGTGCACCGCGAATCGTCTTCCAGTTTTCCCAGGGCCGCGACCGATACAGCGGATGCAGATCGAGCAGCTCGAAAGCGAATCCAACCTGCGGAAGCACGTCGCGCTCGATTCCGCGCCTGGCGCCAATGAAGAAAGGCTCGACGCGCGGATCAGCATGTCGAAGCGCGCGGGCGATCGCGAGGCCCGGATAGAGGTGTCCACCCGTGCCGCCCCCAGCGAAGAACACTCTCATCGCGCGGGCAGCGCGAGCAGACCAACGGGACCTGTGGTGGAGCGCGCTGGGGAAGTGGTGCGCGAGCTGCCGATGTTGACGAGAATGCCGGTCATGATGAGCGAGAGCACCAGGTTGGAGCGTCCGTAAGAGATGAATGGAAGCGTTAACCCAGTAGTCGGAAGCAAGCCGATTGCCACACCGATATGGAGATAGGCGGTCAGCACCACTGTGACAGTCAAGCCGACGGCAACCAACTGAAGGAACGGCGTCCGCGCCTTGCGCGCAATTCTGAATCCGAGGGCAGCGAAGACTGCAAAGGCGAGAACGAGTAGCACCAGCCCGACAAATCCCCACTCTTCCCCGATATGAGCAGCGATGAAGTCATCATATCCGAATGGAAGAAATCCGTACTGCTGCCGGCCGCGACCAAACCCAACGCCAAAGATCTGCCCGGACCCGACCGCAATCAGCGACTGCTTGAGCTGATAATTGACCTCGGGGGCTTTGCCCGGATCGAAGAACGCCGACATGCGGAGCAGCACGTAGTTCAGCCGCTCGATTTTCACGTAGAGTAGCGGAATCAGTAGCACGGCCAGCGCGACGAAGTGGCCAATTCGCACTCCGCCGGCGAACAAAATGATTCCCAACACCAGGGTGAACATCATCGCCGTCGATAGATCGGGCTCGAGCAGCACCAGAACATCGAGCGCACCGATTACCACCAGAAACGGGAGCAGGCCCTTGGTGAGCCGGCGCAATGTTTCTCCCTTCTTGATCACCAGCATCGACGTCCAGATCACTACCGCCAGCTTCGCCAGCTCAGACGGCTGAAGCGATGTACCAAAGAGATAGCGCCGTGCGCCGTGTACTCGCGGCGCGATCGACGCGGTGAACGGCAGGATGACCACCGTCAGCAGCACAAGGGAAAGAATCATCACCGGCCACGCCCACTTCTCCCAGAGTTGCGCATCGAGTTTTGCGACCACGGCGAACAGCACGAGACCTATCGCCACTCCCGTTAGTTGTCGCAGCAGCAGGTACGCGTGTCCGTAACCCGCCTCCATCTCCACGATCGCGCTGGCGCTGTAGACCGTGGCCAGGCCAAACGCCAGCATCACACCGGTGAGAATCACCAGCGCGCGCGCTTCGGCACCCATTTGCCATTTTTGCGAGATACTTACCGACGTTTCACTCATGCTTCCTGTGCCGCGAGCATTCGGAAGCGCTCGCCCCTTTCCTCGTAATTCGCGAACATGTCGTAGCTGGAGCAGGCCGGCGACAACAGTACGGCTTCGCCTGGTTTTGCCGCCGCCCGCGCCGCCTGGATCACCTCGTTGAAATCCGCGCCCAGCCTCAGAACGTCAACGATCGGCCGCAGGTCGCGGGCGATGATCGATGCCGCTTCGCCGTAGGCAATCACTCGCTTCACCGTCCTGCGAATCGGCTCCGCCAGAGCTGTGTACGATTCGCCCTTGTGCCGGCCGCCAAGCAATAGGACGGTTGGACGCTCCATCCCGTCAATCGCGACTGCTGTCGAGCTGATATTGGTTGCTTTGGAATCGTTGATCCACTGCACGCCACGGAACTCGCCGACGAGCTCGAGCCGGTGCGGCAGTGAGCGAAAGGTTTCGAGTGCCCTCGCTATCCCCTTACGGGCTTGCGGCGTCTGATGCTCACGAGTGGCAGCGGCGACTGCGAGTGATGCAGCAAGCGCGTTGGCAACGTTGTGTGCTCCGAGCAACGGCAAATCGCGACGCGGTAGCAGCGGTGCCCCGAGCAAAATCAACTCGCTCGTACGCGAGTCGAGAAACGCGTCGCCTTCTTCCGTGAGAGAGAATGTGTATTTGTGGCCTGCGACATCCCCGACCATTTGCATCACGGCCTTGTCGTCTGCATTAACGACCCAGGCGGACTCACCATCCGCGTTCGCGAACAGTCGTGCCTTGTCGGCATAGTACTCCTGCACGTTTGCGTAGCGATCGAGGTGGTCCGGACTGAGGTTCGTCAGCACACCGACCAACGGTTTCAGGCTCGGCGTATCGTGCAGCTGAAATGAGGAGACCTCCAGCGAGACCCATTTTGGCTGCTGATCGCGCAGCGCTATCTCGGAGAGCGGAGTGCCGATGTTTCCAGCTTCTACCGCATCGCGGTCGAGCCCGCGCAGGAGATGCGCGATCAGCGCCGTCGTTGTCGTTTTGCCGTTGGTGCCGGTGGTTGCAATCAGGCAAGGCGCATTCAGGAAGTTGAGAGCAATCTCAACTTCGCTGGCGATTGTAATCCCCTTCTCTCTGGCGAGGGTAAGCGGCTTCGCCGTTGGTGGTACTCCGGGGCTGGTTACGACAAGCCCGGCCCGAGTCAGCCTGTCGAGATCATGCACGCCGATGTCGACACCGATGCCGAGCGCACGAAGCTGCTCGGCAACCAATCCGGTGTCGGGCGATGATGCGATATCAGATGCGTAGACGTTGTAGCCGTGCTTTTTTAGTAGCGTAGCAACGGCGCGACCGCTGCGGGCGAGACCGATCACTGCGATCTCGCTCTCGCGCGGCGCGAGCTCGCGCGGTGTCATCTCAACTTGAGCGTGCTCAGGGCGATGAAGGCAGACAGGACGCCAAGAATCCAGAAACGAACGACGACCTGAGCTTCATCCCAGCCTTTCACCTCGAAATGGTGATGCAACGGTGCTCGCTTGAACACCCGGTGTTCCTGCGCGTATTCCAGCCCGTACCGCCGCTTTCGATACTTGAACACGAAGCGCTGGAGAACGACAGAGAACGTCTCAGCGACGAACACAGCGCCGACGAGCAGCAGCAGGAATTCCGATTTCAGTAGAATCGATACCGCGGCGAGCGCACCGCCGAGCGCGAGTGATCCGGTGTCTCCCATGAAGACTTCCGCCGGATGCGTGTTGTACCAGAGGAATCCGATACAGGCGCCCATCAACGCGGCGCAAAACACCGTCAGCTCTCCCGAGCCACGCAGGAAATAAACGTGGAGATACTGGCTCGCATCGACGCGCCCGACGACGTACGCGTAGAACGCGAACGTGAGCGCCGCGATCGCAGTCAGACCTGCGGCAAGACCATCGAGACCATCCGTGATGTTGACCGCGTTGCTCGCGCCCGTCATCACGAACGTCACGAACAGAACGTACAGCCAGCCCAGACCCGCTGTGAGCGGAACGATCAGGATGTATTTGTAGAACGGAAGCGTCGTCGACGCACCGGGCAGCGAGGACAGCGGATACTTCCACAGGTAATATCCGACGGCAAACCCGAGCGTCACCTGACCCGCGAGCTTGTAGCTCTCTACCAGACCCGTGTTTTTCTTGCCGGCGAGCTTCTGTTTGAGCTTTAGATAATCATCCCAGAAACCGATCGCGCCCATCCACGCCATGCAGATCATCGCGATCAACACGTAGCGATTATCCAGGCGGGCCCACAGCAACGTACTGATCAGGGTCGCGCCGAGAATGATCAGTCCGCCCATTGTCGGCGTCCTTCCCTTTTGCTGGTGCGCGTCGGGAGTTCCTTCGCGAATCACCTGATGCAATCTCATGCGACGCAGGCGCCGCATGATTCCGGGTCCGATGAGCCAGGTAATGAGGAGTGCGCTCACCGCTGCGCCAGCGGCGCGGAAGGTTATCCACTGGAACAGTCGCAGAAACCCGAAGTGCGGCAGTCCTACGAACGGAACGAGTAGATAGTTGAGCACTATGCCGTAGCCCAGGTGGTTAAATGTGGAACGAGACGCTCGAGCTGCACACCTCTTGACGCCTTCAGCAGAACAATCGCGTTGCGCTGCAACCTGGCCTGGAGGGCCGGCCACAGCTCGTCGACATCATGCGCGGTGATCACCCGTTCACCCCCGTTACGCTTTTCCAGCGCCGGTGCGAACTCACCGATCCCCGCAACAATGTCGGCGCCGGATGCCAGAGCCAGCTCAGCGATGTCCGCGTGACATTGCTGTGACGCGGCACCCAGTTCCCGCATCGTACCAAGGACGATTACCCTCTGCCGACCGGAACCAGTAGCCTTCAGCAATTCGATGGCAGCGCGCGTCGATCCCGGGTTGGCGTTGTAGGCGTCGTTGATCAGCGTTACATCACCCACCTGCTCCCAAGCCGATCGCATCTTGGGCTGCGGCATCTTCGCGATCCCGCGGGCCGCGGCGTCATAGCTGACACCGCATTCGCGTCCAACCGCGAGAGCGAGCATGGTGTTTTGCAGATTGTGGACCCCGCGGATCGGCGGTTTCACTGTCACGCCATCAATCTCGATCACGCCAAGCCCGTCCGCGCCGATCTCCCATCGTTGGGGGGAGAGGTCGGCACCTTTCTCGAGACCGGCGACGACCACCCGCGCCGCCTTTCCGCGTGCAGCTTCGGCAATCTCGGGCTGCGCGGACGGCGCTATCCCGACTTCGATTCCTTCATAGACGGCCGCCTCCTCGCGCAGCACGCCGGCGAGATCGCCGAGACCCTCGAGATGCTCCTCGGCGATCGACGTCACCAGCGCGATGTTCGGCTCGGCAATATCTCGCAAAATGGCAACTTCGCCGGGCAAGCTCGTACCAAGCTCGATGACCGCGATCTCCGCCTCTGGCGGGATCGATAACAATGACAGCGGCACGCCGATGCGGTTGTTGAGATTGCCCGTCGTGGCGTGCACCGCGTAGCTCTCGCTGAGGACAGCGCGAAGCAAATCCTTGGTGCTGGTTTTTCCATTACTGCCGGCAACGCCAATCACCGGCTTTCCCCACGCGCGACGCCAGTAGCGCCCGAGTGCTCCAAGCGCAACGAGGGTATCGCGCACTTCGAAAACCGGAACACCCAACGCACTCAGCTTGGGGGCTTTCGAGACAACGATTGCCGACGCTCCATCGCGCACCGCATCTGCCAGATAGTCGTGACCATCGAAGCGTTCCCCACGCAATGCGAGGAAGACGTTTCCCTTGGCGATTTTGCGCGTGTCGGTCGTAATACCAGTCGTTTCCGTCGTTCCGCGCGGGAGTTTGCCAACCGCCAGCTCGCCGAGCGCGTCGGCAATCCGATCCAGTGTCCAGAAGGCCGCGCTCATGCGTGGCTCCCGGTCAGGTCGCGAACGATTTCCTTCTCGTCAAATGGGTATGAAGTAGTTCCGCGAACCTGGTACGTCTCGTGGCCCTTTCCCGCCAGCAAAACGATGTCGTCCGGTTTGGCGATCTCCAGCGCGCGTTTGATCGCGGTCAGGCGATCGGTTACTCGTTCGTGATTTAAAAGGCGCATTCCCGCTTCGATATCGTCGATGATTGCGTCGGGGTCTTCAGTACGTGGATTGTCACTGGTAAC
Source organism: Gemmatimonadaceae bacterium (assembly GCA_036377095.1). Lineage (GTDB taxonomy): Bacteria > Gemmatimonadota > Gemmatimonadetes > Gemmatimonadales > Gemmatimonadaceae > UBA4720. The sequence continues at coordinate 33,341 of DASUZC010000262.1, read as the reverse complement.
TATAGCGCAATCCGCACCTCGTTCGGCGATCTCACCCATCAATGGTCGTTTTCCCTTGTCGCGGTCGCCGCCGGCCCCAAACACGACGATCAACTTTCCCCGGGTGAAGGCGCGCGCGGTACGCAGGCTGCGCTCGAGCGCGTCGGGCGTGTGCGCGTAGTCACGCAGCACTGTCGGACGGGTGGAAATGATTTCCAGCCTGCCCGCCACCTGCGGTATGCTGCTCAATCGCTCAGCGATCAATGCAAGCGGTACTTCCAAAGCAACAGCGCTTGCTGCGGCTGCGAGTGCATTCTCAACATTCACGTCGCCAATCAGCGGAAGCGACACGTGCGACGAGCCGCCGGGCGTCATGAGCTCCCATTCGCTTCCATGTGGCTCGAAGCGAACGTTCGCGGCGCTGACATCCGCGCGCGCGCGAACGCCGAATGTGAGTGAACGCTGCGGCAAAGTGAGCGCTGTCCACTCGGGCGCATCAGCATTGATGATCGCAGTGCCCTGCTCCTTCAGGTAACCGAGCAATCGCGCCTTGGCGCGAAAGTAGTTCTCCATCGTGCCGTGATAGTCCAGATGATCGCGCGTGAGGTTGGTGAACACCGCGACATCGAACACAATGCCGTCGATACGCCGCTGATCGAGACTGTGCGACGATACTTCCATCGCGAGTGTCCGAACGCCGCGATCCACCAGCTCGCGCAGCACCCTCTGCAGTTCAACAGGGCCGGGAGTGGTGAGCCCACTCCCGCCTGGCAATACCTCACCCTCACTGCCAAGCAAAACACCCAGCGTCCCGATTGAAGCGCTTGCTCCATGCCCATCATCGAAGACGTGGCGAAGAATCGAAGTCGTCGTTGTCTTACCGTTCGTGCCGGTGACTCCGATCAATTTCAATGTGCGGGCGGGATTGCCAAACGCCGTCGCGGCGGCGAGCGCGGCGGCGCGCCTTCCCTCCCGAATGCACAGTGTCGGAAGCGTCGTACGCGAAGGATCCTCGACGAGCGCCAGTGCAGCGCCCTTCTCCGCAGCAGCCTGGAGAAAATCGTGGCCGTCGGTCGTGGAGCCGCGCGTCGCGATGAAAAGGTCTCCTGGCTTTACCTCGCGACTGTCGTCGGTGATGCCCGTCGCTTCTGATGGAACATCGCCTCGCATTCCGGTCAACAAACCGTGCTCAGCGAGCGCGGTTTTGATGGCTTTGACGTCAACCATCAGTCGCTGGAATGCGCTAGCTGGACGAGCGTGCCGGGAACCGCCATCGCGCCGGCGGCGGGCAACGTGGACGTAGATGGCGCCTCGACTAGCCGCACGCGGAATCCCGCCTCGTGTAGTCGACGCACTGCCTCGCGCAAAGAGAGTCCGCGTACATCCGGAACGGCTCGCTGCGCTGTTTGCGCTGCCGATGGGCGCGTAGTTGCGGGCAACTCGATCACTACTGGCGGTACCCGTTTGTCTTCGACGCGTCCGACGTTGCCATTCGGATCGTAGCCGGAGACGCTCAGTCGATCGCCTTTCGATCGCGCTGTCGAGAGCTGTGCGTTGCCAGCAAACCGACTGCCTCGCGCGGCAGAATCCCGGGCCGGCGCTTTCTCGGAAGCGGCCAGATCCTGTCGGTCGAGCGCGGCATCACGTGCCGCCAGTGCCGCACGCAGCACTATCTGCGTGACGGGGGCGGCGATATCACCGCCGGCATAGTGGGCGCCTTTCGGGCTATCCAGCTTCACCAGGACCACGTACTGCGGATCGTTCCCGGGAAAAAGCCCCACGAAAGACGCGGTGTAGTTGCCTGTCGTGTAACCGACATTTGCCGATGTGCGCCGCGCGGTCCCGCTCTTTCCCGCTACCTCGAACGTGGCCAGATCTGCTTTCGTTGCGGTTCCTTCTTCAACTACTGCCCGAAGCAGCTGCTGCACCGTTCGTGCTGTCTCGCCCGACATCACGCGGCGGACCGCACGTGTTTCGGCTCTGTACACAACCTTGCCGTCATTGGTGCGAACTTCCTTCACCAGGTGGGGCTCGAGCAGCTCACCACCGTTTGCAATCGCCGCGTATGCCGTCACCAGCTGCAAAGGGGTGACGGCGATCTCGTAGCCCATGAGAATCGACGCCGGCGTTTGCCTGGACCAGAGACGCGGCTCACGCAGTGTGCCCGGTGATTCCGCGGGCAGCGGCACGCCGAGCGGCATGCCGAATCCCAGGTCGCGAAACAGCTCGTATTTCTGGCGGGGCGTCAGCCGCTGTCCGAATTCCACGATGCCGATGTTGCTCGAATATCGAATCACATCGGCCAGCGAGAGCTGCGCCGCCTTGTGCATGTCCGTGATGACGCGGCCATCCAGCTCCAGCTGACCATTGTGCGTGTTCACGATATCGGTCGTCCGGGCGCGGCCGTTTTCAAGCAAGGCTGCTGCCACGAACGGTTTCAGCGTCGATCCCGGTTCAAATGGCTCGGTGACGGAGGTGTTGGCGAGCGAAGGTGTGCCCGCTCGCTTGCTCGCCAACGCGAGAATCTCGCCGGTGTGCGGGTTCATCATCACGATGTCGCCGCCGTTCGCATGCAGGCTGTCGACAGCGATCGCCAGCTCGCGCTCGCAGATATCCTGCAGCGTGTTGTTGATCGTGAGTACGACGGTAGATCCCGGCTTCGCATCCTCTGTCCATCCATCCGGCGTATCGAGGGCACGGCCGTTCTTGTCGCGCGCCAGCCGGACGCGGCCGGAGTCGCCGCGGAGAATCGTGTCGAGCGCGAGCTCTAGTCCCGTAACAGGATTGCCACGACCATCGAGCGCACCGACAATGCGCTGAATACCTACCGACCGCGCGTAAACACGTTGCAGCACCGGAGTGAGATGAATTCCATTCAGCTTCGAGAGCGAAGCCACGTCCGACGCCGAGTAGAGGCCGGGCAGCTCGATCCAGCGACGACGGCGTCCAATCGCCGCGCGCAGCGCTTCAGCGTCGACCTTCGCCTTGCTCAGCGCTTTGACCACGAACGCCGTGTCTCTGATCTCGGGGAGAGCCACTGCAACGCGCGTCAGCTCCTGACTCTCAACAAGCGTGTTGCCGCTGGCATCGAGGATATCGCCACGCGGTGCCGACTGCGGCGCGGCGAAGTAGTGCTGGCGCTTGGCGCGAGCAACCCACTCCTTCCCGTCTGCCACCTGCACTTTCGCCGCGCGCGCGGTGAGCGCCAGCGCAAAGATCAGAAAGAAGCCGTGGATGACCGCAACTCTCTTGGGAGTTGTCATTGCCCTGCGTTCCGCGAAAGGATCACTACCTGGCGATCGCTGGGTATGTGCATGCCCAGTCGCCGCTCCACGACGGTACCGAGCGTCTGGCGAGCCGAGGCATCACGAATCTCGGCTTCGATTCGCGCGCGATCGCTCTGCAGCCGCGTCTTCTTGCTGTCGAGCGAGGCAAGGGTCTCCGATTGTCTGATACCAATGGTCCGGCGCCAGACGATCGATAGCGCGACGACCAGGAATGCCGCCAGCGCCAGACCAACGAGACTTCTGCCCCGGATGCCTACGCCGCTTTTCGCCATGCCCGCAGTCTGGCGCTGCGCGAGCGCGGATTCTTCTCGACCTCTTCGACGCCTGCCTTGATCGCCTTACGCGTGACGAGCTGCCCCAGTGCGTTCTGCCCGCCGCAGGTGCACTGCAGTTGCTTGGGTGGGCAGACACAATCGCGACTCCAGTCACGCAATGCGTTTTTCACGATCCGATCTTCGCCGGAGTGGTAGGATATGACCGCCAGCACGCCGCCCGGCGCGAGCCTGTTGCGCAACAGGGGCAAGGCTCGCTCGAGTGCACTGAGCTCGTCATTCACCGCGATCCGCACCGCCTGGAACAGTCTCGCGAAATCCGACGGTCCGCTGCGCGCGCCGAATGATCCGCGAATGGCACCCACCAGATCATCGCTCGTCTTCATCGGCCTCGTCTCGCGGCGCCGCACAACCTCGCGTGCCAAACGGCTGGCGCGCGGCTCATCGCCATATTCGCGAAAAAGTCTGGTGAGGTCGCCTTCATCGAGAGTATTGAGCAGGTCGCCGGCGGTGGTAGTACAGCGACTGTCCATCCTCATGTCGAGTAACGCGCCGGGTCGAAAAGAAAAACCACGCTCGTGCGAGTCAATCTGGTATGAGGAAACGCCCAGGTCGGCCAGAATCCCGTCAAACTGCCGCTGCTGCAGCTCCGGCAGCTGATCGATGTCGCTGAAATTGCCCCTCAAAGCCCGAAAGCGGCCCGCCGCCTCGTAGGCCGCGAGCCGCTTTCGAGCTTCGGTTATGGCTGCTTCGTCCTGATCCAGTGCCGTTACGGCTGCTCCAGCAGCAAGCAGAGCTTCACTGTGGCCGCCACCGCCAAGAGTGCAATCGAGGACTTCCTTACTACTTCCGAGGAGACGGATGACCTCCTCGACCATGACCGGAGCGTGATAGGAAGTATCCCATCGCCCGGTCATGGCATCTGAGGACGTCACTTACAGAAGCGCTTCACCTCATTGTCGACAGCCGGCGTGAACTGCGGTATTGCCGTCAACAGCTGAGCGGCTTCGTTCGGATATTTCTGGCCACCAGCCGGCAGATTCATCGACGCGAGGTTAAACGCGTCACGTGCGGTGCGAGCCAGCTCGCAGCTTCTCTTCTCGTTGGCTTCGATCGTCGCCGTCTGGCCTACCGAGAAAGCGCTGGCACCGAGCAGGAACTTCGCGTCGGCCGAGCTCTGAAGTTGATCGGACAGCTGCAGGAAACGAATCGCGCGCTGGAAATCAACGATTTGCTTCGACGCCTGTCCCGCTTTGTAGGCGTCACTTCCCGCCTTCAGCGCAAACTGGGAAAGCGCCGACGGGTCAACGCCATTGTTTTTGGCATTTTGGATCGTTTGAATCAGATCGTCGCCGAGGTTAAGGTCCGACTGAATAGACGCGAGCAGGAAATAACCCTGGGGGTTCTTGGGGTCGGACGCGACAACCTTCTTGGCGGCGTCAAGCGCCATCTGCAATTGACCGCCCTTACGAAGGTTATTTGCGTTGAGCAGCGCCAGTGTCGCGTCGTTCGGGAACTTCTTGAGACCCTGAGACGCTGCTTCCGATGCCTTCTGCGGCTGATTCAGCGAAGTGTACGCAGCTATCAACCGTCGATAGTAATCGGCAGTCGCCGCCGCGGTATCAACCCGCACCATCTCGGTACCGACATCGATTGCCGACTGATACTCAGCGGCGTTCAGATACACGAGCCAGGCAAGATTGAGGAGCGCCGGGTCGCCCGGATTGCTCTGCAACAGGTCGCGCACCAGCGGAATCGCCTGTTTCGGACGACCAAGCTGCGGGTACGTGTTGATGACATCCTGGACCAGACGAAGGTTCGTCGGATCCGCAGCTGCCATCGCACCGAGTGCGTCGAGCAGCTTCGTGGTGTCCGAGCTTAGGACCGCTGCGGTAACGCCAGGCCGCGGCGAATCAATCATCGAGCGATACGTCGTCGCCAGAAGTCTCAGCGAGGGAATGTTGCGAGCATCGCTGGCGCGCACTCTCTCGGCAACTGCGATCGCCGAGTCCTGCTGCTTCAGTCTGTCGTACGACTCAGCGAGGCACATCGCGAGAATGTTGGCGTTCGCGTTCTTCGCCAGCTCGGCACGCGCCCCATTCACCGCTTCCTGATACTTGCCCTGCGCGTATGCATTATGGCAAGCCTCTTCCGCCGGTAGCTGGCGGCGCGCGTCCTTGATCGACTTCGCTACCTGATTGGCTGCGTCGTCGAGCTTCGAGCCTTGCGCTACCGGTAAGATCTGACCCTTGGTCATGTCGCGAGAAATGATGAGTCGCGACTCGATCTTGAAGCCGGTCGGCGTCTTGGTGACCGTGCCCTCGAGGTATTGCGGCGCGCGCACCAATGTCGCCAGGGCCTTGGCATCACCCGGAGCGAGAGGCTCAGTGGTCGAATATCCCGAAGACTGCAGACTGTTAACGATGTCTGCCTTCGGAACGACGACGAGCTCCCGAATATTTGTTTGTTTGGTAAGCTGGTTGCGGATCGCGTCAGCAGCCTGAACCCCGAGATCCTTTTCGGCGCTCTGCAGTGTCGGAATCATGACTCGATCGCCCGTCTTCGTGCTCTGGGCGGTGAGTGTCGATACACCGACTGAGGCGAGCGCGAGAACGAGACCTGGAAGACGAAGACGTGCCTTCAATGGTATAACCTCCCAATCAGTAAACATTCTTTACCCCACCTCCGATCTGTGGGTCCTCTTCGTTAAGTGGGCGAGGAGGGACTCGAACCCCCGACTTCCTGCGTGTAAGGCAGGCGCTCTAACCAACTGAGCTACTCGCCCGGTGCAGAAAACGAGCCGATACGCTCACCGGAGAATGGCCAGCGGTACGAGCACGCAGTACCCGATAACCAGTAGGATCGGCGCCAGGGTCTCGCCACCCCTGGCGAGGTCCGCGAAGCCGGCGAGCAACACTATTGTCGCAAGCGTCCAATACAACCAGCCGCGCCGTGAGCCTGCTTCCCGCCCAACGCGCGGCCCTGAGCCCAAATCAGTTTTGGCCATAAGCGTGGTAGTGTAGGGCGCGGTGAAATGCGTGTCAACCCAAAGCGGCGCCAGCTACCGACGGTTATTTCGCTGCGCGCTTCCGCTCGGAGTAGTGAAGGTCGATCCAATCGCGATAGCTTCCGTCCATCACCGCTCGCCACCATTGATCGTTGGCGATGTACCATTTGATTGTCTTGAGCAGGCCGGTCTCGAACGATTCCGATGGTCCGTAACCTGTTTCGAGCGTTGCCTTCATCGCATCGATTGCGTACCGGCGATCGTGCCCCGGGCGATCCTTGACGAACTTGATCAGTTCGGCGGTGTCTGCGCCGAGTGCGGCTGGACATTTCGGGAAGCGTTCACGGACTTTTGGATCGGCGCCAACAATCTTGTTGATGTGCGCGCAGATCGATTGAACGACATCGATATTCTTGCGCTCAGCGTTACCGCCGAGATTGTATGTCTCACCAATACGGCCCTTGTCCAGCACGCGCTCGATCCCACGACAATGGTCGCGGACGTACAGCCAATCCCTGATCTGCAATCCGTCGCCGTAAACAGGCAGTGGTTTGCCGTCCAGCGCGTTGACGATAGTGAGCGGGATCAGTTTTTCCGGGAAGTGATAGGGGCCGTAGTTGTTCGACGTGTTGGTGGTCGTTACCGGCAGCCCATACGTGTGGTGATACGCGCGCACCAGATGATCGGACGCCGCCTTGCTCGCCGCATAAGGCGAGTTCGGCGCGTAGGCCGTGTCTTCCGTGAAAGGAGTCCCGGTTGGCGTCAGTGACCCGTAGACCTCGTCGGTGGAGATGTGGTGGAAGCGTCGCGCGCCGCCCGACCAATCCTCACTCCACACGTCGCGCGCCGCTTTGAGGAGCTCGTGCGTACCGATGACGTTCGTCTCGATGAATGGATCCGGGCCGCGAATCGACCGGTCCACGTGTGACTCGGCTGCAAAATGCACAATCGTGTCGATGCCGTCGCGCTTGAGAATGCCGCGCACCGCATCGCCATCACGGATATCGCCCTTCACGAAGCTGAACTGCTTGTGTTTCGCAACCGGTTCGAGGCTGGCCAGGTTGCCGGCGTAGGTCAGTGCATCGTAGCCGACGATCACATCGCCGGGATGATGCTCGACCCACCACTGAACGAAATTGCTGCCGATGAATCCCGCAGCGCCTGTGACCAGCATTCTACGCATGTTGATTTCTTCTCATTTTGGTTGATAGCAGGTCCGTAATCGCTGACGCCATCTCCTCTACGGTTACGACGCGATCCGCTCCGGCGGCGGCGAGTGCCGCCTGTGGCATTCCGTAAATGATGGAACTGTCCCGATCCTGCACGATGCCGGCGCCTCCGGCGTCTCTGATGCGCTTTAGACCCTCGGCGCCGTCGCGTCCCATTCCGGTGAGGACGATCCCGATCGCCGCACTGCCGAATGCCGCGGCGACCGAGAAAAAGAGCGGATCCGCCGCGGGACGTACGCCCCACATTGGCGGGCTGTTATCGAGCTGAATTGTGGCATTGCCGGGAGCCCCGGATACCCGCATGTGCTGTCCGCCGGGTGCAACATAAACGCGATTCTCGCGCAGCGTTTTTCCGGCGATCGCCTCGCCAACCCATAACGGGCTCATTGCATCGAGCCGCGAAGACAGCAGCTTGGTGAACTCACGCGGCATGTGTTGAACGATGATCACCGCCGCGCCAAGCGATGCGGGTAGCCGCGGGATGATCTCCGCCAGGGCGCGTGGACCACCAGTCGATGACGCGATTGCAATGACGCGCGTCGCCGCATCCGGAGACGGTTCCTCCGCGATTGCAAGCGGTGCGGCTGGAGAAGGAGCCGGCGCATTGACGCTGCGCATATTGACCGCGCGTGCCGCTTCGAGTGCTGAACGCAGCTGTTGACGCACGGTGGATAGATCGATGCTTACCGGACCCGACGGTTTTCTAACGAACTCGAGCGCGCCGCGCTCGAGCGCGCGTAAAGTCATTTCGTTACCGAGGTCGGAGCCGGCAGCGCTCAGCATTACCACCGGTCGAGGCATCTCGGCCATGATTTGCTCGAGAGCCTGCAGGCCGTTCAGTCTCGGCATCTCGATGTCGAGCGTGACAATTTGAGGCTTCAGGGAGCGCACCTTTTGCAATGCCTCCACCCCGTCACCGGCGGTGCCGATCACGCGAAACGGCCCACTCGCTTCGACGAGCTCGGCGATGAGCTTGCGCATGAATGCGCTGTCGTCGACGACAAGCACGGTTGCCGGCTCGGCGTTCGCGGGGAGAGCGATCACGACTGCTTGCGGAAAATGCGCTCGCGCGCGTTGACGGGCGTGAACAGCGAACGAGCGTCGCCCAGCAGGGTCTCGACTTTGCCGAGCACCAGGAATCCGCCCGGCGCGAGCACGCGATGGAATTCGGCGAACAGCTTATCCTGCGCTTCACGCTCGAAGTAAATGATGACGTTCCGGCAGAGAATCAGTTGGAGGTCGGACACCGGGGGGTTGTACGAGAGCAGGTCGTCGTTCTGGAAACGCACCAGCTCTCGGACATCAGGCAGCATCGTCCTCAGTCCAGCGACTTGCGGGAAGTAGCGTTCGTGCAGACTGAGCGGCGTGTCGGTCAGCGCGGACTCAGCGTAGAATCCCCGCTCCGCTTCGCCGAGAACCTCATCGTCGATGTCGGTACCGAGCACGTCCACTGTCTCCAGCCGGTCGACCGATTTCGTATCATGAGCGTGTTTGTGAAATAGAATCGCGACGGAGTAAGGCTCTTCCCCCGACGCACATCCCGCGCTCCAGACGCGTATGTCGTTCGAGCTCGAGCTCCAGAGCTCGGGAATGACTTTCTTCTCGATCGCGGCGTATGTCTCGGGATTTCTGAAGAACTTGGTGACGTTGACGGTGAGCGATCGCAGCAACCGCTCATATTCCCGCGGATCGGTATCGAGTACGCCGGCGTATTCGTGTGCCGTGTAAGCGCCTTTTGCGCGCATGCGCACCGCAATCCGGCGTCGCAGACACTTGTCCTTGTAGCTGGCGCACCGAAAGCCGCTGTCGCGTGTGATCTTATCCATCAGCGTGCGGAAGCCCGCATCATCACCATGAGTCACCTGGCGCCTCAGCGATTCGCCGCTTGGCGATCGGCGTGAGACAGCGCTTCCAGCGCCGCCGACAGGTTCCGTCTCAGTTGCGACAGCTCGGGGGCGACGGCGATCCCCTTTTCGGCCGCGTCGCGCGCGGCTGCGTAGTCCTCCCGCTTGAGGTGCGCCGCGGCAAGGTTGTTCAACAACACCGCTGACTCGGGATGTGCCTCGATCGCCGCTGAGAGCAACAGCATCTCACGGTCGGGATCGTCCGTCAGCGCTGCCACCTGCGCCGCATAATGGAACCAGATGGCCGGCGGGGCATTCGTGGTCCACAAGCTGCGCGCCTCGCTCAACCGAATTTTTGCGGTCTGGTAATCGCCCAATCTCAATGCCACAACAGCGGCTTCGAGTTGAATCAGCGGCTCCCCGCCACCGCCGGAACTGAGAGCGCGCTCGATCACCAGCTTTGCCTTTTCGAGCTGGCCGAGTGCGTCGTACGCGAGCGCCAGATTGTGGAGCAGAGCTGTCTTGCTCGGTGCGTGCGGAGCTGCAGTCATGAATGCGTTGACTGCGGTCGCGTACTCTTTCTGGCGGAGCGCGATCAATCCCACGTGGAACGAAGCGACCGGATCGGCAGCCTCTTCAACCAGCGCGCGGAATTCACGAAGCGACTCGTCGTGCATGCCGGCTCGATAGAGCGCGCTGGCCAGTTCTCTGCGCTCCAGCGGGCTCGCGTTTCGCGGCAGCGTCGGGGTGGTGCGCTTGCGCCCGACGGGCAGTAGAAAGTTTGCGTTCAGTAACCCGTATAACGCTTTGCCGACCTCGAACTCACCGAGCCCGGAATCGCGAATCAATCCGTTGATGTCCCGGTGGCCATCGATGAGCGGGAGCATGGCTTCCTGCTCGGGAGACAACGGATCCCGGTTCAGCATCAGCTTGGCGCGATCGAGGCTGAACACGACGTCGAAGCTTGGAATCTTCTTCTCGATCAGCGACCATTCGTCAACGCGGCGCGCACCTTCGAGCAGCAACGACTGTGGATCTACCGATACGCGCTCGGCGCCATCCTCAGGCTCAACGCCGGCCTCGAAGTTGAACGTTCCGCTGGTCCAGGTGAAAAGCGTATAGACAGAGTTCTCGGTATCCAGCGGCCGATTCACGATGGCAGCGTGACAGATACGGCCGTTGTCGAAATAGATGGAGCCGAAGCTGTCGTGGAAGGAAAGGCCGAGGCAGCCGGTCTTCTTCCCCATCGACAGCAGCTGCAGAACGTCGGGTAGACTCGCCTCTTTGAGACTGCCCTTAATCGCCATTAGCGCATTTCCTCGATCATGCGGTCGGCGATGTTGGGCCACTCGACGATTACGCCGCCGTCCGCGAGGACGGGGGTTTTCTTTTTTTCCGCCGGCACCGGTTGAGAGGGTGTCTGCAAAGACTCGACGCGCAGCGCAATTTCCTGGCTGACGTCGGCCAGGAACTCGGCGAATTCACCGCTCTCTTCTTCTTTGCGCGTCTCTTTGGCCACGCTCAGGTCCTGGTGGCGGGCGCGCTCAGCCTCGATAGCACGAGCGTCGAGATGCTGCGCAGTGTTTCGAAGACTCCACCACCGGTGATGGCAGTGGCGGAAAAATGCGGGACGCCACGGAAATTCAGCGTCTCGTCCAGCTCCTCCACCGAGCTGATTTCTGATTTTGGCAGATCGCGCTTGTTGTACTGCATAACCAGCGGAATGCTGCGCGGATCGAGTCCTTCCTCCGCCAGATTCGCGTGCAGGTCCTGGAAGCTTTCGACGTTCTCCGCCATCTGTCGCGACTGGCTATCGGCGACGAAAACGACACCATCGACGCCCTGCAGCACGAGCTTGCGCGTGGCTGCGTAGTAGACCTGGCCAGGGACGGTGTAGAGCTGGAATCGCGTCGCGAAACCGGAGATGGTTCCGAGATCGAGCGGAAGGAAGTCGAAGAAGAGTGTACGATCGGTCTCGGTTGCGAGCGAAACCATCTTCCCTTTGCGCTCTTCGGGGAGCTTGGAATAAACGTGCTGCAGGTTGGTAGTTTTTCCCGATCTGCCAGGACCGTAGTACACGATCTTGCACGTGATTTCGCGCGTGCCGTAGTTGACGACTGACATGCTAGCGTTTTCCTATCGGTCCGAAGAGTGCGTCAAGGCTGCGATTCAGCTCACCTTCGAAATCACCGGCCGGCACAGGCTTTGGCGCAGCCGGCGCCTCAGGGCGCAGCTTCTCCAGCGCCTTCTGAAATTCGGTGAAATACATCTCGACAACGCCGAGTGAGCTTTCGCGGTCGAAAACGCCGACGAAGAGGAGCTCCTGCGAGCCGGCCGACGCGCGTGCCATGAAGACCTGACGGTCGGCACCGGCATGGTGCATCTCGTAAAACGGCTTCCCATCCAGCTGTCGTCCCAGCTCGCGCGCGGACGCATTGATCGCCGATGTCAGCGCGCAGATAGACATTACGTCGGCTGCATTGGTGAAGCCGAACTGACCAACGGCACGGCCGGTTGGATATAGCAGCACGCCAGAGATGAGACGTGCGTCTTCCATCAGCTTGCGCAACGGCGCCGCAACCCAGGCTTCAGCTACTGTCGGATCGCTCACGCTGCCTCTTTCGCTGCGTTCATCATGTCGAGTCTCACTCTTCCCAGGTTCGCGTCGGGAGTGACGATAGCGACTAGTACCAGCTCGCCCGCACCAACGACGCAGATATGGCCCTTCTCCGCCTCCAGGCGCATGAACGCGGGAACGCCCAGACGGGCTGCGTTCGACGCGCGTGTCACCTTCGAATAAAGGTAGGCGCCGAGCGCGGCAGTATGCTTGCGCGTGTCCACGTCGGTCACGGAACCCGGGACCTGGCTCGCTTCGACGATCAGCCCGTCCGCAGCGCCGACGATCATTGCGACCGTAACCCCGGGAACGCGCGACAATCCCCCGACAACCTGACCGAGATCCTTCATCTGCCGAGCCGCCCCTGCATCCAGTTGATCGCGAGCGCGACGGAGCGCGTCAGCACCCGCCGTACCAGACCCAGCGGAACCGTTGACGACGACGCCAGCAGCACCACCGCGTCATCGGTCGCGGGTGCCAGCGCAATCGTCGCCGCATCTGTCTCGACGACGACCGCTGTCCAGCGGCCGATTGATAACATGCGCATCGATCGCGAGACTTCCTTGCCTACGCCACTGAGCGCGGCACCGATCTCCCCGGAAATGTCGCGGCCACGCTGGTCGATGTAGCTTCCCGCCAGCGGCTTGCCGGATGCGTCGAGCAGCAACGCCGTCTGCTCGGCCTCGCCGATGGCGGTAGCGAATAGAGTCCGCGCCGTCTCAGACATGGGCTGCTTCATGTTCCTGTGGCGTGATCTCGATCAGACCCGTGCTCAACATTCCGTAAATGATTTTCGCGACCTCGAATTCGGGGAGCACGAGACGTTTGGCGATCTCATGCAGACTTCGCTCCCCATCGATGATCGACAGGACCTCCCACTCGCGCGGCAGCAGATCGATGAACGACTCCGGACCATCGTCGAGCGGCGCCAGCCGCGGCACCACGCGCGAATCGGGAATCTTGTCTGCCATGCGCGACCATTCATCGATCCGTCGCGCGCCTTCCATCAGCAGCGACTCGGTGCTGACGCGTACCGCGATGTCCTTTCTGATCGGACGCGGCGGCTCCTCGGTGAACGAGAAGAACCCCTCCGACCAGGACATCAGATCGAATACGACAGTCTCGATCTGCAGACGCATGAAGCGGTCGATGTCGCGCGGCGTCACTACTCCCTGCGCAACGAGAATCTCACCGACGCGTCGTTTGTCCCCGGCCCTCTGCATCGCGGTCGCCCGCGCGAGGTCGGACGGCGTCGCCTTGCCGGACCGCTCGAGAATGGTGCCGAGCAGGTGCGGATTGCTCTTCATCGTCGCGGCGACGATGGTACCCGCGTCGAAATACACGCTTCCTTCGTTGTTTCGTTCCGGCGAGTGCACGCGCAGCGTTCCCGTCTTCCGGCTCAGATCGAGCAGCTGGAAGACGTCGTGAATGCTCAGCTCGCGCAGCGGTCCTTCAATCGCCATTAGACGCGCCCTCTGAGCAGCAATCTGCGATAACGCAGCGCTTCTGAATGGTTGGGATCGAAGCGCAGCACACGCTCGAATGCGCGCAACGCGTCGCTCTCGCGCGCGAGATCGATCAGGATCTCTCCCAGCGCGATCAGGGCTGCGAAGTGATACACGTCGCGCCGAATCAAGGCGACTATTCTCGGCAACGCGCTGCGCGAGCGGCCAGTACGGCGATAGGGACCCACCAGCTCGACGACCGCAGTGTCGTTGTTCGGCGCGGTGACGAGGACCGCCTCCAGCTCCCGGATCGCGCTGCTGTCGTCCCCGGATCTGGCGAGGAGCCAGCCAAGGGCAATTCGTGTATCGACCTGCCGCTCGTCGATACTGAGGCTCGCGCGGTAAGCCGTGATCGCTTCCAGAACGTCATCTAACGCGGCGTACTGATCACCGACGCGCTTCAGCACGTTGGCATTGCGACCTTCATTCTTCTGGAGCGCGACAAGAATCTCCCGTGCTCCGGGCTTGTCGAGCGATGCAACCCGCGCTTCCGCGGCGAGAAGCAACAGATTGACATCGGTGCTTCCCGCCTCGACCAGCGCTTCCGCGTACGGCCTCGCTTCTTCTGGACGGCCAAGTGCCAGCAGCGAGCGCGCGATTCCTTGTCGCGCATAGGTGTTGTTCTCATCCATGTCGAGCGCGCGCCGGTATCGCTCCAGTGCTTCGCCGTGCAATCCTTGCGCGGCGAAGCCATCGCCCGCGAGGACGAGGCCGAGCACCTTGTCGCCGCCACGCGCAAGAACGCGCGCGATCTCGCCCTGTGCCCTGTCGTAGAGCCCTTTCGTGATCAGATCGCGGGCGAGCGCGAAGCCGGCGAGCGGATCTTCGGGCGGGTACGGCGTCTTCCTCGAGCGCTTCTCGGCGAACAGCTCCTCGATGATCGCGGGATCGAAGTGGAAGTCCTCGACGTGATCGACGCTCTCGTCCTTCTCGGTGATCGGTGGCGCGACGGTGAGGCGGATCTCCTCGTGCGGAAGCTCGATCGCCAGCTCGAGTTTCTGCGGCGTGTACATCGGATCGAGCTCCAACGCCCGCTTCGTCTCGCGCAACGCCGCAGTGAAATCGCCCAGATTGGAGAGCGTGAAGCTCATGTTGTAATGGGCTTCCGCGAAATCCGGATTTGCCTGGATTGCGCGCGCGAACGCGTTGCGCGCGTCGGAGTACTTCTCGAGCTCGACGAGAATCAGGCCGATGCCGTTCCACGCCACGGGATGTTCCGGCGCAGCCGCCAGTACCTGACGATACGCTTCGAGCGCCAGCTCGGTGTGCTTTCGGCGGAACAGGCCAAGCGCGAGATTGAGCCGCGATTCAACGGGAGGGCTCGGAGCCTGCAGCGCGCGACGGAATGAGTTGATCGCTGCCTTGGTATCGTGCTTGTGCCAAAGGAGGACACCGAGGTTGTTGTGCGCGTATGGGTAGCTGGAATCGATTTCCAGCGCACGGCTGTAGCTCTCCTCCGCTTCGGCGTGACGTCCTTCGAGCTGCAGCGCGACACCGCGCCCGTTCCAGGTCTTCGCAGTTGGCGAGAATTCGCGGGCGAAACGATCGGCGGTCGCGATTGCCGCGCCGGTGTCGCGCTGCAGCAGATACAGCTCGAGCATCGCCTGGAGAACTTCGGCGTTGGCTTCACCGCCTTCGATCGCGCGCTCGTACTCCTTGAGCGCTTCCTGGAAGTAGCCCTTCTGCCGCAGCGCGCGGCCAAGAGTGATGTGCGCGCCGGCGGAGGTCTTATGCTGCTGGCTGGGCGTTGCCTCGTGACGATACATCTCGAGCGAGAGGTTCGCCTGCGCCCGGACCAGCGTCGGGTTGAGCATTACCGCGCGGCGATTCGCATCCGCCGCCTCCTCGGATCGGCCAAGATCGCCGAGGATGAAGCCAATCAGGTAAAGGGCGTCGGGATTGTCCGGATTGAGCTCAATCGAGCGTTTGACGGAGCGCAGCGCTTCTTCGTGGAGGCCGCGGTTGTACAGCGTCTCCGCCAGCAGAAAATGAAGCACCGAGCTGTCTGGATCGAGATCGATTGCGCGCTGGAAGAGCGAGTGCGCGCGCTCGAGACGACCCGCGGTTTTTTCAGCGATGCCTGCCTGAACGATCGCTTCGAGATCGGCGGGATTTGTGCGCAGGCGCTCCTCGAGCTCCTGCAGGCGGCGCTCGAGGATTCCGCTCTCGCCGTACGCGATCTCCAGATTGCGACGGGCCACGTGCATGCGCTCGTCGAGAGCAAGCGCGCGCGAGAAGGCAACGATCGCCTCGTCGGTGAGCCCTTTCCTGAAGTAGAGCACGCCGAGATTGTTGTACGCCCCCGCGTCCGATGGATCGATGCGGCGGGCGAACGAACGCAGGATGTCGATCTCACCGCCATGCGCGGCTGCCATTGGGCGGGCAGTTGCCGCTGCGCTCATGAGCCTACTCTACGCGCACCGCGCGGAAGATGGCGTCGAAAGCCTTGGGATCAGGAACGAGCAGAAAGAACCCGTGCAGGCTCTCCGCCGGCTCGTCGAGAAAGAATTCCGTCTCCACGCACAGGATCGGCGAATCAACACGTGGCGCATGATCGCCGACGCTTTTCAGGGCCTCGCGCGATTGCCCCCGCGTCAACGTTGGCGGAGACAGCAGCAGACGCATGTCGAGAAAATCACTCAACGCCGTCAGATAGGCGCCGGCCAGAATATTCCCCGCCTCGTTCAACGCCGACTGCTCGAGTCTGCCAAGGCCCTCCGATGTGCCGCGACTTCGACGGAGCATCCGCTCCGCGAGGCGGATGCCGGCGTGGACATCGAGGAGAAACACAGTTTGTCCGTTGATGTCACCGGTCATCGCCATCTGAACGGCGACGATCTCGGCGCCGGGAGAAAGCTCGGGCACGAAATCACCGGGCGGCACGATGTTCACCATTGGCACGCTGATCATGATGCGCGTGCCGGTGAGTGTCGACAGCGCTGTCGCGGCGTGCCCCGCGCCAATGTTCGCGACCTCGCGCAGTGCGTCGAGTCGCGCTGTACTCATTAAAGTGGTGCCGCTTTCGCCGGCCGGTGTGTTGCGGGGATTGGTCATTTCAGAGAAGGCTGGAAGCGTCCACGATGAGCGCGGGCGAGCCGTCACCAAGAATGGTCGCGCCGCTGAATAGAGTTCTGCTGCCGTCAACGCCGTCGAACTGCTTGACGACGATCTCCTGCTGTCCCTCGAATTGGTCGACGATGAGTGCGGCCCTTCTCTCGGCCAGCTCGACCAGTACTACTTGACCAGTGGCGGGATTGGTGGGCGCGGGGAGTCCAACACGATCCCGGAGCCAGATCGCCGGGAAGACATCATCGCGAATCGCGACGACCTGCCTGCCCTTGGATTCCAGCAGCATCGGCTTGGAAAGACTGAATGTCTCGAGCACGTGAGTCAGTGGAATCGCGTACGTCTCGTGTTCCACCTTCGCCAACAAGGCGCGCGAGATCGCCAGCGTCAACGGCAGCCGCATGCTGACGGCAGTGCCCAATCCCGCATCAGTATGAACTTCCAGCGATCCGCCGAGCGCGCGCACTCTGCTGGCGACGATGTCGAATCCGACGCCGCGCCCGGAGATCTCCGTGACCTTGTCCGCCGTCGAAAATCCCGGTCGGGAGATGATCGCGATCAGTTCCTGCTCGGTCAACCTGGAGGTGCTCTTGTCGATGAGACCGAGCTTCTTCGCTCGTGGTAGAACTTTCATCTGATCGATTCCGCGACCGTCGTCGGTGACGCGAATCAACACGGTGGCGCGATCGCGTTCCGCGGTAAGAATCAGGGTTGCCACGCGCGGCTTGCCCGCCTTTTCCCGATCGGCCGGCGTCTCGACGCCGTGGTCGAGCGCGTTGCGCAGCAGATGCAGTACCGGCTCGCCCATCTCATCGAGCATCGACCTGTCCAGCTCGATGTCGCGCCCTTCGATCTTGAAATCGACTTCCTTGCCCAGCGAACGCGCGGTGTCGCGCACCACGCGCGGGAAGCGCTCGAACACCTGCCATACGGGTACCATGCGGCTCGTCATCACTTCGTTCTGCAGATTGCCAAGGATCTGCGTTGCGCGAAGCGTCGCCTCGAGCAGCTCGGGATCACCAACCCGCTCGGCGATTTTCTGGATGCGGTCGCGTGCGATCACCAGCTCGCCGAGCACGTTCATCAGCGTATCCAGCCGCTTGGAGTCGATGCGGATTTGCCGAGTCGCCTTGGGCGGGGGCGCTGGCGCTGTCTGCGGCTCTTCCTGCTTTGGTGCGGGCGCCACCGTCGCGAACTCGGAGGTGAAAGTCTGCGGCTTGTCGTCGTTGCCGGCCTGGCGAATGCGCGTGATGACCGCCGAGACGTCCAACTGCTGCGGTGTTTGCGCTGTCGCGGATTCCACCGCCTGCTCGAGCGCGTCGACGCCCGCGAACAGCGTGTCGATCATCGGTCGGGTTACCGCTAATGCACTGTTCCGCAATTTGTCGAGCAGCGTTTCCAGCTCGTGAGAGAGCTCGGCGACGGAAGTGTAGCCCATCGCGCCGCCCATTCCCTTCATCGTGTGCACGGCGCGAAATAGCCGTGCGACGGCCGAGTCGCTGCCACCGCGCTCCAGCTCGAGCAGCGCAGCATTGATCTCGGAAAGATTTTCCTTGCTCTCCGAGAGAAAAAGCTTGGCGTAGCGACCGGTGTCCACTTAGGCGAGGACCCGTTGCACAGCTTCCAGCACGCGACTGGGCTGAAAGGGTTTGACCACGAAATCACGTGCGCCGGCCTGCAGCGCTTCCTGCACCAGCGCCTGCTGACCCATTGCGCTGCACATGAGAATGCGCGCTGCCGGATCCATCTGCGTGATCTGCTTGACCGCTTCGATGCCGCCCATCTCAGGCATGATGATGTCCATCGTCACCAGGTCCGGTTTGAGCTGCTTGTATTTCTCTACCGCCTGCTTGCCGTTCTCGGCCTCGCCAACGACCGTGAATCCTGCCTGAGACAGGATGTCGCTCACCATCGTGCGCATGAATACGGCGTCGTCACAAACGAGCACAGTGCTGCTCACTATCTCCCCCCTCCGAGTCCGATTACTTGCTGAACCACCGTTTTGACGTCGAGCACGAGCACGCGCGCCCCGTCGATCTCAACTTCACCTGTCACTGCACCGGCAACGGGCACGTTGTGCTTGCCCGGCGCCATGAAGCTGTCCAGCGGAACATCCTTGATGTCGCGCACATCATCGACACCCATTCCAATCCATCGCTCGTGACTCTCGATGATCAGCACGAGCCCCTCGGCGCGGCGAAATGTCGGCTTGCCGAGCACCAGACCGCCGTCGATCACGGTTACGATCGTGCCGCGGAGATTGATCAGCCCGCACACGGTTTCGGGAGCACCAGGCAGCCTCGTCATCGGAGGCGTCGGCAGTATTTCGCGGAAATTGTCCATGTCGCACGCGTACTGGCTGCCGCTCAACTCGAATACGAGCACCCGACGCGTGGGTACCGGCGCTTCCTGCTCGACCTCCTGTTCCGGAGGCAGCGCGACGGCGTCACTCATAGAAGCGGAAAGTCTCCAGCGGGTCGACGCCAGCGGGCAACGCGTGCTCGCCGGCGATCACGTCGAGTGCGCGCCGCAAGTCCTCGGGCAGAGGTGAGCGGAAATCGAGCGGCTTACCGGTCACTGGATGATTGAAGCCGAGCCAGGCCGCGTGGAGGAAGTGCCGCTTGGGAGGAAGTCCGGCCACACGACGTCCTCCGCCCCCGCCATACACGTCGTCGCCCATGACAGGATGACCGATAGACGCGAGATGAACGCGGATTTGGTGAGTCCGTCCAGAATGGAGATGGGCACGTAGCAGGTCCCCCGCATCGAACCGAGCAAGGCGTATGAGGTCGGTCTTGGCCGGCCGACCCTTATTGACGATTGCCATGCGCTTCCGGTCTCGCGGATCACGCGCTATCGGCTTGTCGATAGTCAGCTTATCCGTGTTCAGGTGACCCCACGTCATAACCGCGTATCGCCTCGTGACCCGCCTGGCAGCGATCGCGGAGCTCAACAGCCGGTGGGCGCGATCGGTCCTGGCGACTATGAGCAGTCCCGACGTCTCCTTGTCGAGGCGGTGGACCACCCCGGCCCGCTCGGGGTCACCCTCCGCTGACAGCCTGCCGCCCCGTCCCATCAGGGCATTTACGAGCGTACCCGTCCAGTTGCCGGGGGCGGGGTGGACGACCATGCCGGCCGGCTTGTCGACCACCAGAAGCGACTCGTCCTCGTAGACAACCTTGATTGGAATGTCCTCGCCGAGGATCGCCCGCTTCTCGACACGCGGGATGTCGACGCGAACAACATCTCCAACAACCGGCTTGTAGCTGGCCCGTTCGCGGCGCCCATCCACCAGCACGTTGCCGTTGGCGATCAACGTCGCGGCCTGGGTTCGGGACAGCTCTGCATTTCTGGCCACAAACAAATCGAGGCGGACATCACTGTCCGCCTCGACGGGGAACTCCCGAATGTCGCTCAGGGGTTAGCTCTCCGCGGGCGTGTCCGATACAGGAGTCGCACTGACGACCGCCGACGGTGTTCGCTCTTCACCCCAAAGCACCCAGGCGAGCAGAAACGCGCCGATGCTCACAGCCATATCTGCCACGTTGAACGTGGGCCAGCGCAGGTCGCCAACTCCGACATCTATGAAATCGACAACGCCGGTCGCGGATCGAATCCGGTCGATCAGATTGCCGACGGCGCCGCCGCACACCAGTGCCAGCGCAATCGTGCGCAAGTAATCGCCCTCCTGCGTCGCCTTGTACAACCTGGCGAGTATGATCAGAGCCCCGGCAGTGAGCGCCATGAATATCCAGCGCGAGTAAATGCCGAGGTTGAGCCCGAACGCCGCGCCCGGATTGTACACCAGCGTGAGCCGCAGTTGATTGCCGATGATTTCGTGCGGCACGTGCTGCGGCGAAAGCGTCGCCGCCGCAATCAGCTTGGTGACGAGATCGATTACGACAACTGTGACCAGCGTACCCCAGAAAAGGGGCGTGTTAGACTTGCCGTTTTCCATCTTCTTCGCGCTGCTTGCACTCTATGCAATACCTTGCGTGTGGTAGCGCGTCGAGACGCTCGAAGCTGATCTCCCGGCCGCAATTGTGGCACTTTCCGAACTGCTCAGGATTCCTATAGAGCCGGCGCAGCGCCTCATCGATGTGCCAGAGGAACCGCCCCTCCTGGCTGGCGAAGAGGAACGCCTTCTCGCGCTCCATTGCATCGGTGCCCTGATCCGCCATGTGGAATGAGTATGCGCTGAGATCGCCGTCCGCTCCCTGCGGCGTCGATCCGAATGTCTCGTCATAGTGCCCCAGCTCCTTGAGGACGCGCTTTCTCTCTTCGAGAAGACGCTTCTCAAAATGCTGAAGACTCTTCTTCGGCATTGCTTTTGGCTTCTTGCTGGCTGCTGTTGCCATTTCTAACCAACCCTCGCGAGGGCGACTTGTACGCTCTGTCCATCGAGGTCGAACGTGTGCGTCGCGTGTGTTTCGTTCTGTTCGCCCACCGATACCTTCACGGCGAGCACTTCGTTGGCTATCCATTTCTGAAATGCCCTTGCTGCTTCCAGAATTTCTGCATCGCCGGCAACTGAAAGCGTGATGCGATCACTGACGGCGAAACCCAATTCCTTCCTGAGCCGCTGAATCCTGCTCACAAGCTCGCGGGCGAGGCCTTCCAGCCTCAGCTCTCGCGTTACAACCGGGTCCAGTGCTGCGAAGTACCCGGCTTCCTCCTTTACGGCGAGGTCGCCAGCCGCGGTACGTGTGATCGTCAGATCGTCCGCACCCAGCTCGCGAGACTCGTTTTCAACCGATACAAACAGCGGCTTGCCCGCCTCGAATTCCCGAAGCGCGTCACTGCTCAACGCCTGTACCGCTTCGGCGGCGAGCGGCGTCGTTTTGCCAAACTTCTTACCCAGCGCCCGGAAATTCGGTCGAGCCCTTAAAGTTACTAGGTCGTCAGCGCTTGTGATAAACTCGATTTTCTTAAGGTTGAGCTCAGAGGCGAGGAGGGGGCTTAACTGACCAAGCGCGTTTCCCGCAGCGGCTTCCGCGGCGGTTGGAACCACGCCGTGTAACGGCACAACGCAGATCATCCGGGACAGCGGCTGTCTCACTTTGACGCCCGCCTCCTCGCGAGCGGCACGGCCCAGCGTGGCAAGAATGCGAATGTGAGACATTGCCCGCTCGAGATCGACATCGATCGCTCCCGGCTGCTCCCGAACGAATGGCGCAAGGTGAACCGAGCTTCCACTCAGCTCGCGGTGAACCCAATCGGTGATGAACGGCGCAAACGGAGCCAATAGTCGGCAGGTGACGACCAGGATCTCGTGCAGCGTCGCGAAAGCAGCACGGTTGTCGTCGCTATCGACGTCGTAGAAACGGTGCCTGCTCTGACGGACGTACCACTTCGAGACATCTTCATCGAAGAACGTCATCACCGCCTTTGCGGCGTTGGTGGCCTCGTAACGCGCGAGCAGCTGGTTGGCCTCGCGCTCCACGGTTGCCAGACGTGAAAGGATCCATCGGTCGAGGAGCGGCCGGTCCTTTGGCAGCGGATCAGCCGTCGACGGGCTCCAGCCGAAATTCGCATATTCGGCGAAGATGCCGGTGTAAACGTTCTTGAACGTGAGCAGGAATCGGCCGGCCGTATCGCGAATACCGGCTTCATCGAAGCGGCGGGGCGTCCAGATCTGGCTCGAGGTGGTCAGAAAGAGCCGCACAGCATCGGCGCCGTAGCGCGGAATGACGCTATTCGGATCAATGATGTTGCCGAGCCGTTTGGACATCTTCTGTCCCTCGGCGTCAAGCACGAGATCGTTCACGACCACAGCGCGGTACGGAGCCGTGTCGACGGGAGCGTTCCTCGCTGCCCGTCTTCGCTCTTCCTGCTCGGCGGTTCCAAGACTCAACTCGTGAGCGAGCTGATTATTCGGCAGCGCGTCGCCAAG
Source organism: Gemmatimonadaceae bacterium (assembly GCA_036377095.1). Taxonomy (GTDB): domain Bacteria; phylum Gemmatimonadota; class Gemmatimonadetes; order Gemmatimonadales; family Gemmatimonadaceae; genus UBA4720. The sequence goes on along the minus strand of DASUZC010000262.1, from coordinate 10,642 downwards.
GCCCGTAGCAATTGCCAGCAGCGAATAAAACCAGCCGCGCGTCTGGTCGATTCCCTCGGCGATGAAGTCGGCGGGATAATAGCGCTCGAACTTTTCTCGGTTCTCGAACGGGAAATGCCACTGAGCGAAAGGCATCGCTCCCGAGTCGAACCATGCGTCGATGACTTCGGGCGTGCGCGACATTGTGCCGCCACAGCTGCACTTCCACGTGTAGCGGTCGATGAATGGCTTGTGCGGATCGAACTTGTCGCCAAGTGACTTGCCCGCTCGCTCGGCCAGCTCGGCGTAGCTGCCAACGGCTTCGGTGTGTGAGCTGTCCCGATCGCAGACCCAGATCGGGAGTGGCGTGCCCCAGTACCGATCGCGCGAGACTGCCCAGTCGATGTTATTGGTCAGCCACTCACCAAAACGGCCGGCACCCATCTCGGGCGGATGCCAGTCGACGCGTGAGTTGCGCACCAGCATCGAGTCCTTGAACTCTGTAGTACGAATGAACCAGGATGTGCGCGCGTAATACAGCAGCGGCGTCTCACACCGCCAGCAGTGCGGATACGCGTGCTCGAACGTCGCCGCCTTGAACAGAACGCCGCGCCGCTTGAGCTCCTCGATGATGGTCGGATCGGCATCCTCGACGAACATCCCGCCGATGAGCGGCATGTCGGCGGGAAACTCTCCCCGCAAATTCACCGGCTGCAGGAAGGCGAGACCATGCCGCTGGCCTGCGGCGTAGTCGTCGGCACCAAATGCCGGCGCCATGTGTACGACGCCGGTTCCCTCTTCCGACGATACGAAGGCCTCGCCGACAATGATCTCGTGGTTGCCGTCCTTGTACGGAACCCAATCCAGCGGACGCTTGTATCGCTTGCCCACCAGATCCTTGCCGCGGAATGACCGCACTGTCTCCCAGCGATCAGCGAAATCGTCGCCGAGGACCGCCGGCAATCGCGTCAGTGCAAGGATCAGCGTCTCGTTGGCGTCCGATTTCCGCTTGCGCAGCTCGGCGTATTCGAGCGAAGGATTCACCGCCAACGCAACGTTCGACACCAGCGTCCATGGAGTCGTAGTCCACACCAGGATGCGGCGTCGCCCGACTGTTTTCTCATCGACCAGATCGAGCGTCACGAATGCGCTCGGGTCCTTGACGTCTTTATAGCCCTGCGCGACCTCGTGACTGGAAAGCGTTGTCCCGCAACGGGCGCAGTATGGCAGCACTTTATGTCCCCGGTACAACCGTCCCCGTCGGAACATCGTCGCCAACGCCCACCAAACGCTCTCGATGTAGTTGTTGGAGTAGGTGATGTAGGGGTCGCTGTAATCGAGCCAGTAACCGATGCGCTCGCTCAGCGATTCCCAGTCGTTCTTGTAACGCCACACGCTTTCACGGCACATCTCGTTGAAGCGCTCGACGCCAATTTTTTCTATTTGCTGCTTGGCTGTCCGAATGCCGAAGTCAGTCTCGATTCGTTTTTCGACTTCGATCTCTACGGGTAGTCCGTGCGTGTCCCAGCCGGCTTTCCGCGCAACGTGATTGCCGCTCATCGCACGGTAGCGGCAGAACAGATCCTTCACCGTGCGTGCGAACACGTGATGGATGCCCGGCTGACCGTTTGCCGTCGGTGGGCCCTCGAAGAAAACGAATTCCGGCTTGCCTTCGGATTGCGCCAGCGTCTGCTCGAACAGTTTTTCCTGGCGCCAGAGCGCAAGAACTTCCTGCTCGAGATCGTCCGGTGAGCGATCGGTGGGGAGCAGTCGGAAGCGCTTGTCTTTCTGCACGCCCTTTGCTCCCTTCCCTGCACCCCCCGGCGCGTCGTGCGCGGGGCGAACCGCTGTCATTCTTTGCTGGGGCCCGAGGAGTTTGAGCCAGCGCCTCGTAGCGTACTGGCGATGACTTGAGAGTCCGATGCCTCGACCTCGGACAGCTGGCGCGCGATCAGCGTCCGCATTTGTGCCAGATACGTGCGACGGGACCGATCGAGATTATCGAGCTCTTCTTCCATCCGACGTACTTCGGCCCTCGCTGCTTCGATCACGCGCTCGGCCTCGCCCTGCGCTTCACGAATAATGAGCTGCGCTTCACGCTCGGCCTGGCCACGCACATCATCGCGTAGCTGCTGCGCGGCAATCAGCGCGTCGTTCAAAGCCTTGTCGCGCTCGCGGAATGCGCGGAGCTGCTCGTGGAAGCTGCGCGCTTTCGCGTCCAGATCCTGGTTGATGCGGGTTAGCCGCTCGAGCTCTTCCGCCACCTGGTCGCGAAACTGATCGACCCGCGCTGGATTGTAGCCGCGCAAGGCACGACCGAAGTCGTAGCGCCGCACATCGAGAGGCGTAAGATGAAATGCTTCGTCGATCATTTGGCCCTCGCTCCGAAGAGGGTTGTTCCAAGCCGCACCATCGTAGCGCCTTCTTCCACGGCAATCTCGTAATCGTTCGACATACCCATCGACAACTCCTTTGCCGGGTGGCCGGCGCCCGCCAATACCGCCCGCGCCTCCCGAGCCTCGGCAAAGGTCCGATGAAGCTCTCCCTCGCTTGCGCTAAAGCTAGCCATTGTCATGACTCCGCGGACGCGCAGCCCTGACAAAGTTGCCAACCTCTCCGCTTCGGGCAGCAACTCCGCCGACGCGTATCCCCCCTTTGATCCCTCTCCGGAGAGATTCAACTCGACCAGCACATCGACGGCGCGCCCACGGGTGATCCCGAACTCGCACACTGCATCCGCCAGTCGAGCGCTATCCAGAGAATGAAGCAGAACGAATTGATCGAGCGATTTGATCTTGTTCCGCTGAAGATGCCCGATCAGGTGCCAGCGGACGGGCACCTCCACGTGCGGCATCTTCTTCAATGCTTCCTGAACCTTGTTTTCGCCGACGTCGTGCAGACCCACTTGGTAGGCCGCTTCGATTGCTTCAGGGCCGTGGGTCTTTGTCACCGCGACAATGGTGACTGGTTGTCCGTGGCCGCCTCGCGCTACTGCCGCAGCAATCCTGGCCCGCACATCAGCTACGCGCTCGGCCAGGCCCGGAAAAGCCATAGCGTGCAAATTTAGCCGGGGCCGGTCACTGCTTCAATTGATTACCGCGGTTGTCAGGCTTGTTTGTCGCGTCGCCAGCCTGCAGTGAGGCGAGTGAAGAAATCTTCGTCGGGGCCCTTCACCATTACCGTGACGGCGCCGGCGTAGGCGCTGCCCGTCACGCGAAGAATTTTGTCACGATTTGCCATCGTCGGACTGGCGCGTCCCTCGTACTTCAGCGCAAACGACCCCATGAAGGAATCGCCATCGCACTCGACTGTGACATCCGGCGAGACCTTGATCTCGACGTTCCCCAGCACTGCAACCGCCTCGATCACAGACAACCCGTAACCAACATCGGCTTCGCGCAGATCGAGCTCCACATTCCCAAGCACCGCCAACGCCCGAAAACGTCGCGGCAGCTGCCAACGTCCTTCGCGCTCAGTGCTGCTGAGGAATGAGACAACACCCGCTTGCGCCGCGCGTTCGTTCTCGATCAACTGCGCGCTCTGATTGGCGGCCGACGCGCTATTGTATTGGCCCGTCCGGTTCTCGTCGCTGAGCTTGTAGTCACCGGCTCTGAAGTCAGGCATTTCGTTCCTTGAATTCGCTACCGCTTACTACGGAGCCAGGCTGGAAAATGTTTAGGCGGAACGGCCAAACAAGCGGCCGAGCAAACGCACGATATTCTGCATGTTGCGGCTGATGTCGTTGAACATCACGGTTACGAACAACAGACCGATAATGAGCAGCCCGCCCTTCAGTATGCGCTCGCGCGTCTGAGTGCTGAAGGCGCTCCCCTTGATCGTCTCGGCAATGTTCAACACGATCTGACCACCGTCCAGAATCGGGATCGGCAGCAGATTGAATACTGCCACGTTGATGCTGATGAGAGCGATCAACAATAGCAAAGTCTCGATACCGCCCCTGGCCGCCTGAACCGATACCTGCGCGATCGCGATCGGCCCCCCAAGCTCGGACACGCCCACGCCATGAATGAGCGCACCCAGCGCCGCGAAGATCTTGCTACCGTTGTCGACGGTAAGTCGCCACGCTTCACTGAACGCCTGGCCGGTCGAGATTGGTGTGAACCCTTCGCTGGCGACCATTCCGATTCTGCCCATCGTGCGTTTCACACCCGTGCGAGGGTCAGGTACGGTTTCCGCGGCCGGCGTCACCTGCACTTCGATGGGTTTGCCTTGGCGAACGATGCCGAGATCGAGGCGACGGCCCGCCGATGCGCCGATGGTATCGAGCAGCATGTCCCAGCGTTCCAGCGGATGGCCATTAAGCGTGGCGATGCTGTCGCCGGCTTGAATTCCAGCCAGTGCCGCGGGCTTTCCGGGAGTCACGACCGCCGCCACCGGAATCGGCGTCGGCATGCCCGAGTGAAGCAGCAACCCGGCGTAAATGAAGTAGGCGAGGAGCGCGTTCATCGTAACCCCGGCCAGCATGATGAACAGTCGCGCGATGAGTGGTTTGGATTCGAACCATCGCGATTCCGGGATCGGCTTGGGGCCGAACGGAATCATCGCATTTGGATCGTAGCCATCCTTCACGCCTCCGGGATGTGTCGCCGAGTTCTCGCTACCGCCCTCGAGGAACGCCGTCGCTTCATCTTCCCGCGATGCCATTCGCACGTAGCCCCCGAGAGGCAGCGCCGCGAGAACGTACTCGGTCTCGCCCACCCGCTTCTTGAACAGCGCGGGCCCGAAGCCAATCGAGAAGCGGGGCGCGTAGACGCCGGTGATCTTCGCGGCGAGGAAATGTCCGAGCTCGTGCACGAAGACGACGAGTCCGAAGACGATGATTGGGGCGAGCCAGCTCAGCACCGGAACATCTCTCTGACGTGGTTGCGCGCAGCGGCATCGGCCGCCAGCAAATTCTCCCTGCTACCAGCGGGCATGTCGCCGAGCGCATCGAGCGCCGACGAAATTGCGCGCGGGATATCCGAGAAACGGATCGTACCCGCCAAAAAAGCCGCGACGGCGCATTCGTTGGCAGCATTGAACACCGCGGGTGCAGATCCTCCCGCCCGTCCCGCATCGATGCCGAGACGAAGCGCTGGAAATCGTTGGTGGTCTACTGATTCGTAAGTCATCGGCGAAAGACGCACGGGGTCGAACGGAGGTACACCTTCATCTGACACACGTTCAGGATGCGTCAGAGCGTAGAGAACCGGAAGCTCCATTGTGGGAACGCTCATCTGTGCGACCACGCTGCCATCGATGAATTCGACAAAGGAGTGGATGATGCTCTGCGGATGAACGACGACTTCGATGCGATCGTACGGCAGGTCAAAGAGAAAGTGTGCTTCAATTACTTCCAGCGCCTTGTTGGCGAGCGTGGCGCTGTCGATGGTGATCTTGCGGCCCATGCGCCACGTCGGATGCCGCAGCGCATCTTCTATCGTTGCGTTGGCCAGTTGCTGGTCACTCCAGCCACGAAACGGTCCGCCGGACGCGGTGAGCACGACACGGCGCACCTGATTGGCTGGATGGCCGGTAATGCACTGCAGAATCGCACTGTGCTCGCTGTCCACCGGTACGACTTCGCCACAGCCGGCTGCGCATGTCTGTTTAACCACCTCGCCGGCGATCACCAGAGTTTCCTTGTTGGCGAGCGCGACCCGTTTCCCTTTTTTCAGAGCGGCGAGGGTCGCATCGAGGCCCGCTGCGCCGACGATCGCGTTGAGGACAATGTCCACATCGTCGCGACTCGCGGCCGCAATCAGCGCTTCTGTTCCGCTCTTCCACGACTCGTCCGCTTCACCCTGCTGTTGCTCGACCATTCCGACAAAGGCCGGAGCGAATTTCTTGACTTGCTCGCTGAGCAGGGCGCGATTGCTGTTCGCAGTGAGTGCGACCACACGGAACCGATCGCGCTGGCGCTCGAGCACACGAAGAGCTGTGGTCCCAATCGAGCCCGTCGAGCCGAGGACCGCGACGCCTTTGGTCCCCGCAGTTGCGATCACTGCGGCACCGGTAGAAGAAGCTGTCGAAGCAGCAGGAACGCGATCGGCAGAACGAAGAGCAGACTGTCGAACCGATCGAGCACTCCACCGTGACCGGGAATGATGGTCGAGCTGTCCTTCACACCGGCCTCTCTTTTCAGCAGCGACTCGGCGAGATCACCGGTCTGCGCGGCAACGCTTATGACAATGGCGAACAGCACCGCACCCTGGATCGTCATGCCGAGCTGCGCATATGGCATCAGCAGGAATCGCACGTAGACAAGGCAAATCACCACCGCCAGGGCGAGCCCACCCAGCGCACCTTCGACGGTTTTGCCCGGGCTCACGGTTGGCATGAGCTTCCGGCGTCCAAACGTGCGACCAAAGATGTAGGCGCCGATGTCGGTCGCCCAGGTAAGAAGGACCGGCAGCAGCACGAGAATCGTTCCAGAGCCCGCGCCGATCGCATAATCATGGTATCGCAGCACATAGATGTAGCAGAACAGGCTCGCGTACATGACTCCAAATGCCGTGATGGCGACCGAGGCGAGCGGCTTGCCCATTGGACCACGCAGCCAGATCGCGCTGGCGAAAAAGAGCAGCACCATCGCCACGATGACTGTCAGCGAGAGTGTGTAGACTCCGCGTCTCTGGGCGTGAACGGCGATGGGGAGCAGAGCCGCCAGAGCGATGCCGGCGAGATCGAAAGGAAATGCGCCGGTCAGCTGCGCCATGCGAAACAGCTCCCAGGCGGCGAGGGCGGCGAGCACCGACAACAGAATCGCGAGCGCCCAGTCGCCAAAGTACACGATGGCAATACTCGCGGGTGCGGCGATCACCGCGAACAGAATTCTCCGTGTCAACTCCGACACGGTCAGACTTCCATTATCTCAGCTTCTTTTGCCTTCAACAACTCATCAATCTTGCCGATGTAGTCGTCGTGCATTTTCTGCAGTTCTTTCTCGGCGCGCTTCTGCTCGTCCTCGGACGTGTGTTCGAGTTTTTTCAATTGCTCCCGCGATCCTGTGCGTGCGTGTCTGATCCCGATGCGTGCTTCCTCGGCGAGCTTGTGCACGACCTTGACCAGCTCTTTGCGGCGTTGCTCGTTGAGCGCCGGGAGCGGGACGCGAATCACACCGGACTGCGTTTGCGGATTCAAACCCAAATCGGATTCGCGCAAGGCTTTCTCGATGGCGTGGGTCAGCCCTTTGTCCCACGGAGTGACGGTGAGCAATCGCGGCTCCGGCGCCGAGACGCTGGCTACCTGATTGAGCGGCATCGTTTGCCCGTACGCGTCGACGCGGACGGTGTCCAGCAGGCTCGTTGTCGCCTTTCCCGTTCGAATGGACGCCAGCTCGCGTTTCGAAGCATCGAACGATTTCTCCATCGCGGTGCGGCAGTCCTTCGTTATCTGAGGAATTGTCGTCATTGTACGATCGTTCCGACGCGCTCACCCGACAGCGCCTTCGCAACCTCTCCGTGACGGTGAATGTTGAGTACGATGATGGGCAGCTTGTTCTCTTTGCACAGAGTTATGGCAGTCTGATCCATGACGCCGAGCTCCTCGATCATGACATCGCGGTAGCTGATCGACTCATACTTCTTGGCTTCCGGATCGCGCTTCGGATCGGCGGAGTAGACGCCATCGACGCTCGTTGCCTTGATGATGACGTCGGCGTGAATCTGAATCGCCCGCAAAGCGGCGGCAGTATCAGTCGAGAAATAGGGATTGCCGGTGCCGGCAGCGAAAATCACGACGCGACCCTTCTCGAAATGACGCATCGCGCGGCGGCGAATGAACGGCTCGGCGATCGATTCCATCGCAATCGCCGTCATGACGCGCGTCTCCAGATTCTCCTTCTCCAGCACATCCTGCAGCGCCAGTGCGTTGATCACCGTGCCGAGCATTCCCATGTAGTCGGCACCGGCGCGCTCCATTCCCATCTTTGAGAGCTGAGCGCCGCGAACGATGTTGCCGCCGCCGATCACGAGTCCCACGCTCGCGCCCATTTTGACGATGTCCGACACCTCGGTTGCCAATCGCTTGAGAATGTCGAAGTCGAAACCGGTGCCCTTCTGTCCGGCGAGCGCCTCGCCGGACAGTTTGAGCAGCACGCGGTTGTATTTAAGGGTGGGCAAATGGCTTCTGGTTTGTGGACGGTATTACAACAACTGGCACCAGTTACCAGGCACCTGAGACCAGGTACCCGGTGCCTGGTACCTGGCCAGGAAACCTACTCCTCCCCCATCTGAAACCGAACGAACCGCCTCACCTGAATGTTCTCGCCGACTTTCGCCGAGGCTTCCTTGACGAGGTCGCCAACGGTTTTCTTCGGCTCGCGCACCCACGCCTGGTGCAGCAGCGCGACGTCCTTGTAAAACGCCTCGACTTTTCCGTCCACGATCTTGTCGATCAGGTGCGCGGGTTTTCCGCTCTCCTTCACCTGCTCGACGAAGATGCGACGCTCTTTCTCCACTTTGTCGGCGGGAACCTGGTCCTTGTCGACTGCGACTGGTGCTGCCGCCGCGATGTGCTCGGCGATCTGCTTCACCAGCTGCTTGAAGTCATCGGTACGCGCAACGAAGTCAGTCTCGCAGTTCACTTCCACCAGCACGCCGATCTTGCCGTTGTGGTGGATGTAGCTGCCGACCATGCCCTCGCTCGTCTGCTTGCCGACCCGCTTCTCGGCCTTGGCGATTCCCTTGGTGCGGAGATACTCGATCGCCTTCTCCATGTCGCCGGTCTCTTCCAGCGCCTTCTTGGATTCCATCATCCCCGCACCGGTGCGCTGGCGCAGAGTCTGAACGTCTTTCGCTGTGAACTTCTCTTTCGTTGTCATAGTCCTGTCTCGTTAAAACGCCGCCGGAATTCTCCGGCGGCGTGAAAGTTAACCTTCCTGCTCGGGCTCGGCGTGTTCCTCTGAACCGCCGCTTTCGTCGCCGCCTGTCTTGAGCCGCGCGGCAATCGCTTCGGGCTTGGCCCGTCGACGACGCGGACGTCTCTTCCTTCTCTTGTCACCCTCTTCGGGCTCCGCGCCCCGATCGGAGCTATAGGTGTAGGACTCGGTCTCCTCGACCTCCTCACGCACCGGCGCCTCCCGGCGCGCCTCGACGATCGCATCGGCGATCGACTTGGTCATCAGCTCCACCGACCGGATCGCGTCATCGTTGCCCGCGATAGGAACGGTGATCAGATCCGGATCAGCGTTGGTATCCACCAGCGCGATCAGCGGAATGCCCAGCTTGTTAGCCTCGTTGACCGCGATGCGCTCCTTTTTGGAGTCGATCACGAACATGAGTCCGGGCAATCTCGTAAGGTTCTTGATACCAGCAAGGTTCTTGGAAAGCTTGTCGCGCTGACGACTCATCATCAGCTGCTCTTTCTTTGTGTAGTTCTCGAAATCACCACCAGCTTCCGAGCCCGCCTCCAATTCCTTGAGCCGGCGAACCTGCTTCTTCACCGTCTGGAAGTTGGTCAGCAAACCACCCAGCCACCGTTCCGTCACATACATCGCACCACACCGTTCGGCTTCACTCTTCACGATGTTGACGAGCTGCCGCTTGGTGCACACGAAGAGAACGTTGTCGCCGCGAAGGATCACCTCGCGGGCGAGCTTCTGAGCCAGCTCCAGCTGACGTAGCGTTTTCTGCAGATCGATGATATGGATACCGTTGCGCTCGGCGAAGATGAAACGACGCATCTTCGGATTCCAACGGCGGGTCTGGTGTCCGAAATGGACACCGGCTTCGAGTAGCTGCTCCAGGTTTGGCTGAGACATTAAGTGTGATTTCTTCGGTTTAACGCTTCGAGAACTGGAATTTCTTTCTTGCCTTCGGACGACCGGGCTTCTTGCGCTCAACGGCTCTCGCGTCGCGCGTCAGCAGCTGCAAGTCGCGCAGCTTCCGGCGATGCGATTCGTCGAGCTTGACCAGGGCGCGAGCAACTGCCAGGCGCAGAGCGCCGGCCTGCCCCGTCAGTCCACCGCCTTCGACCTTCGCCTTCACATCGTAGCGACCCAGCGTATCCGTGATGGTGAACGGCTGCTGAATCGCAGAAACGTGAGCGGGACGCGGGAAATAATCTCCAAGCGTGCGTCCGTTGACGGACCATTTCCCCGAGCCGGGTTTGATATACAGACGGCAGACGGCTTCTTTGCGCCGTCCGATCGTGTGCGTGTTGTCAGAGGCTGCCATTACTTCTCACTCTTGTTGTTGAGTTCGAGCACTTTCGGCTGCTGCGCGGCATGAGTGTGATCTGCGCCGGCAAAGACGCGGAGCTTGCCACGAAGTTTCTGACGGCCGAGGGCAGTCTTGGGCAGCATGCCGTAGACGGCTTTCTCGATCACGCGCTCAGGATGCTTCGCGAGCATGGCCTCGAACGGCATGAAGCGCTCGTGGCCCATATAGCCCGTGTGTCTGAAGTACCGCTTCTGTTCCGCTTTTCTACCCGTGACGCGAACCTTCGCCGCGTTGATGACGATGACGTTGTCGCCGGTGTCCATGTGGGGCGTGAACATCGGCTTGTGCTTGCCACGGATGATATTGGCGACCGCGGTTGCCAGGCGACCGAGAACGACTCCGTCGGCGTCAACGATGTACCACTGATGCTGTATATCCCGCGCGGCCGCGGAGTATGTCTTCATGTGTAGCGGAACGTATGTAAGTGTCGGCCCCCTTCG
>DASUZC010000261.1:0-6708 GCA_036377095.1 Gemmatimonadaceae bacterium | reverse complement strand
CGCCTCATGCGGTCCGCCAAGTTGTCGGGATACATAGTTGGCGAGTACGCGACTTCGCGCGTTGTGAAAACACTTCCTCTTTCGACTGATTTTGCCGACACCAAGCTTCGTCGAACGCGGGCGCCGCGTCTCCTGACCTCTGGTCAGATCGAAATCGGAAGCGATGGCGCGGGGGAGTTGGGGCGGCTAGTCGCCGGTGTCGATGCATCTGCAGGCAAGCTCACATCGCGCTACGCCGACGTCGTCTCCGGTGATCTCAACGCATACGCGAGCTCGGACGGCCGTCCGTCGCCGTCTGCTCCGCCGTCTACCGCGAGCAGGAAATCGCTCGCCGGATTCGTCAATTGGCAGCTCCGCCCGATTACGCCGCTGCGATTCTCGCTCGGCGCACGCATCGACCGCATCGCCGACAAATTCACGCCCAGTAGTGGATCCGGCGGCAATAGCGAGAGCGAAACGCATCAGGCGGTGAGTCCGCGAGTCGCGCTGAACTTTGCGTTGCCGGCGTCGGAGCGGACGTCCACCAACCTCTTTATCGCGGCAGGGCGAGCGTTCAAAGCGCCGACACTGGATCAGCTTTTCGATGATCGTCGCATACCGATCCCGGTGCCGCCGTTCTCGGCGACCGTGTCCAACCCCGATCTCGTGCCGCAGCGCGGGACGTCGGTGGAAGGTGGGCTCTATCAATCATGGACTATCGCACAAGGATCTCGAATCGACTGGTCGGCGGCGCTGTACGAAGAAAAAATGCGAGATGAATTGGATTTTGACATCAACACATTCCGCTATGTGAACATTGGCCGCAGCCGGCATCGTGGCGCCGAGCTGGGGATGTCCGCCGAGGCAGGTGGGCGATGGTTGGTGTTCGGCAACTACGCGCGACAGCAGGTGATTGCAATCAACGGGCAATTCGCGGGGAATGAGCTGAAGGCGATTCCGCGGCGAATCGCATCGGCGGGGTTCAACGCCACCGTTTGGCGCGGCGTGACTGCCGGTGTCGTCGCATCTTCACTCGGCGGAACTTTTATCGACGACGATAATCTTGTCGCGCTCAAGGGCTACACGCGGTTCGACTCGCGTCTGGGAATTCCGTTCGGGCCGGCTCGTGTGACGATCGATCTGTTAAATGCATTTGATAGCCGCTATGACGTTACGGCATTTCCGGACCCGGCCGGTTCCGGAGCGATTTACCGTTACCCGGCGGCGCGCCGAGTGTTGGTGATCGGAGTGGAGAGCCGGTAAAATGACGACGGTGGTGGCCATCCGTCGCCTGCTGACCGGTGGAGGCAGTACCAGGTTGCGCGTGGCCGCGCACGACCTCACTTTCCCGCGAATGCAGTTCTCCCCGAAACTATTTCTTCCATTCTTAGTCTTCCTCGCGGCACCCCTGATCGTGGCGTGCAGCGATGTCGTCGAGCCAAAGCTGCCCGCCGATGCAGAGGTATTTTCGCCGCCGCCGGTTTACTCGACGTGGTGGAAGATGACCGAGGCATGCTCGGCCCGCACGGGGTCGCTGGCGGCAGTCACATGGTATCAAACGACAGAAGTCGTCTACGACACGCATACCGGCGACGTGATTGCCGGCTACTGGGTGCCGGGCAGCAACCGCGTCGTGCTCACTGCGTCGGTGGTGATGCACGGCGGAACGGTGAGACACGAGATGCTGCACGCGCTCTTGCAGCGTGGAGGGCACCCGCGCGGTCAATTCCTCGGTAATTGCGCCGGGACAGTGGATTGTGAGGACGCCTGCGTCGCTGACGCCGGACCATACCCGACGCCACCCGAATCGCCGATTGCGGTGGGCGCGGATGGGATCGAGATCACGCTCGATGTCCAGCCACACACGCCCGCGCGCGACATCGACGAGGGGCGATTCTCGCTCACCGTGTTCGCCCGCAACAAGTCAGCCCACTGGATCACCGTATTGCCACCGCCAGGCGTCGACGCCCAGCAGACTTTCTCGTTCGATGTCAGCAGCGCCAACAGCGCCCTGGCAGACGACCGGCGCGCGATCGATCAGTCGCAAACGATTTTTGCGCCGAATGAAACGAAGCGGCAGGTCTTCGATCTGGTGATTGGCGACTATCCCTTCACCAACCAGCTCATTCCCGGGGACTACACGGGTCGCGGCGGGTTCGCTGGCTGGTGGACGAGCGACAACTCGTTCGTCATCGCGCCGTGATCACCCGGATTGGCTGACGATCAGACTCGCTGAGCCCCTTACCTCAGCTCGTAGAAGACGCGATCGAGATCGTTGCCACCAATGCGGAAATGACCGACAACACCGAGCCCGAACACGGTCTCACCTTTGTCGGTCGGGCTCTCGAACCTGGTCCTGTTGAGGAAGACGCCTTCAAAGGGCTCCGAAGATCCGTCGGCGTAAACCTTGGTCGCCTTGATCCGCGCACCCGTGATGCGGGCGTTTCTCAAATTGAAAGTTCTCTGCACGGTACCCGCGTCATTCACTGGCTCCGAGCCAGTTCCTTCAGCACGACCGTTCGCATCCACTCGTAGCTGCAGACGAAGTCCTTCTGAAGCATCGTACATACCTGAGTAGTCAGCGGGGTCTTGTTTTGTCACCGGCACGCTGCGCACTTCCAGGTATTTCTCCATTCGTACGCCGCGCTTTTCCTTGATCACGTGCTTGCTTTTGTTGAAGCTGGCGACGATAGCTTGGGTGCGCAGATCGCTGATCGGAGCAGTTTGCTGCGATAGAGCGGTGCCAGTCAACAAAGTGCTCGTAACGCCAATTAGCGCGATTCTCGAGTAGAAACCATTCATTTTGATCCGGTCCGTGGGTGTATGACTCTTAGACAGCACCTTCAGGCCGACGGTTGAAGATCTGCTTTTAGAACGACCGACTTATCGACGCCGCACTTGCCGCCCTGGACCCAAACGCCGTTTTTGGTCCACGTCGAGTAGCCTGTCTTCTGCACCACGACCTCATAAAATCCCGGCCCACCCTCACTCGCCAACACCAGCGGTTCCGAGGGTTGCGCAGGAAATAGCGGCGAGGTGAAGGTCCCTTTCTTGATCCAACCGCCAGCGCCCTGCGCCGCAGGGGCGCCCGTTGTTCGATCGCGAACTTCGACGAGAATCGGTGGCGTGATGGACGCAGCACAAACCACTGTTCCCGAATTACAGGCCGCCAGGGCGGCGGATATCAGTAACGGTAAAACGCCCACGTATTTCCGCATATATTGCCTCCCCAACCTGATGCACACTCGGGAGCTCTGGCCATAACCGAACAAGCTCTCCTTCCTGCGCAAAAAGAAGGCTCGCCGATGTTGTTCGCGCTCTACGCGTTGTTCTTCCTCTCCGGCGCGGCGGGCCTCATGTACGAGTCGATCTGGACGCGCTACCTCGCGCTCCTCGTCGGCCACAGCGCCTATGCACAGATCCTCGTCCTCACGATCTTCCTCGGGGGAATGGCCGTCGGCTCGTTCGTCGTCGGCCGCTACAGCAAGCGGTTGCGCCGTCCTCTTCTATGGTACGCGCTCGTCGAGATCGCGGTTGGCGTCCTCGGACTGCTGTTTCATCCAACATTCCGCGCCGTATCGGCGGCAGCGTATGACTCGCTGTTTCCGGCGCTCGTGTCGTCGCCCGGCGCGCAATCCACCATCAAGTGGCTGCTCGCCGCACTTCTGATTCTTCCGCAATCGATTCTGCTTGGCGCGACGTTTCCGCTGATCAGCGCCGGCATCCTCAGACGATGGACGTTGCGACCCGGTGCGGTGCTGTCGTGGCTCTACGCGTCCAACTCCTTTGGCGCCGCCGTTGGGGTGCTGCTGGCCGGTTTCTATCTCGTCAATCGGTTCGATTTTCCGGGTACGCTCATGGTTGCCGCGGAGCTCAACTTCCTCGCCGCAGCCATCACGTTGGTAATTGTCCGTCAATCGAAAGTCGGCCCCGCGCCGTCGGCTCGGGCGGACTTCGAACGACTCGAGATTACGCCGCCGGGGCCGGCATCGCTGCGTCAAATGCAATGGCTGCTACTCGGCGCTGCGTTCGGAACCGCAGTCGCTTCGTTCGCCTACGAGATCGCCTGGATTCGCATGCTATCCCTCGTACTCGGCAGCGCCACGCATTCCTTCGAGCTTATGCTCTCGGCGTTCATACTCGGCCTGGCACTCGGTGCTCTCTGGGTGAGCAGGCACGCCGATCAGTGGAATGATCCGCTGCGCGCGCTCGGCCTGGTGCAATGCGCGATGGGTGCGCTCGCCGTCGCCACGCTGCCGCTCTACATGCAGTCGTTCACCTGGATCTCCAAGCTTCTCGACGTATTCCACAAAACATCGGCTGGATATGCAGGCTTCACGATCGCGCGCTACGGGATATGTCTTGCGGTCATGTTGCCGGCGACGTTCTGCGCCGGCATGACGCTACCGCTGATCACGCGCATCCTTTACCGAGGCGGGGCCAACGAGGCCGCGATCGGTGAGGTCTATGCGGCGAACACCGCCGGATCGATCGTCGGCGTTCAGCTCGCCGGACTGGTGCTGCTCCCGCTGATCGGCGTGAAGTTTCTCGTAGTCGCCGGCGGTGTGCTCGATGCCGCGATCGGGTTGGTGCTGCTTTATGTCGCGATCCCGCGGACGGAGGCGTCACGAACGCGAATACTTGCCACTCTCGCAATCGCCTCCGTTGTCGTCTTTCTTGGCGCGTCGAGCGTGCGCTTCGACCGATCGCTGCTCGCAAGTGGTGTCTATCGTTTCGGCGGACTGCCTACTGCCGATGAGTTCAGGATGTTGTTCTACAAGGATGGCCGCACATCCACCGTCAACGTAAAACGAGCCAGTGATGTTCTGATCCTCTCCACCAACGGCAAGCCCGACGCATCTGTAGCGGTGGATTGGCTGGCACCTGATCCCTTGCGCAAAAAACGAAGATCACTGGTCGACGATGTGTCGACGCAGGTACTGCTCCCCCTCATCGCAATCGCGCACGCGCCGCAGGCGAAGAGTGCAGCAGTCATCGGCCAGGGATCGGGGATGACATCTCATCTCTTGCTTGGGAGTCCGACACTTCGACGGCTCGCCACTATCGAGATCGAGCCGGAGATGATCCGCGCCTCTACCTGGTTCCGCGCCGTCAACCATCGGGTGTTCAGCGACGACCGGTCGCACTTCGTGATCGACGATGCCAGATCATATTTCGCGGGAGCCGGACAGCGGTTCGATCTCATCGTCTCCGAGCCGAGTAACCCGTGGGTGAGTGGAGTGGCAGGGCTGTTCACCACCGAGTTCTACGCGCGGATAAAACAATATCTCGCTCCCGGCGGTGTGTTCGCGCAATGGATGCATCTGTACGAGATGAATGATTGGCTGGTACTGACGATGCTGGCCGCCGTGCAGCAGAATTTTCCGGCTTACGACATCTATCTCACCGACGACACGGATATCGTGGTGATTGCGACGAACGCAGCATCGGTGCGCACTCCCGATTGGCGGGTGACTGAATGGCCGATGGTGGCGGAGGATCTGAGGAATGTGGCGGGGCTGACAGCAGCTTCATTGGCGGCGCTCCATCTTGCTGACTCGAAAGTGTTGTCGCCGCTTGTCGCCAAAGTGCGCCCGAATTCTGACTTCGCGCCTGTGCTCGATTTGAGCGCCGAGAAGTCGCGATACATGTTGACTGATGCGGCGGGTTTCGAGCATTTCAATACAACTTCGTTTGACATTGCTGCCGCGTTGAGCGGGCGCAGGTTGCCGCTGGCGACTGATACGGAGGTACTTGCCAACGTTCCGGCTTTGTACATGCGCGCGTGGAGTGCGCGGATCCGGCTCTTTCCGCATGACTCGACCCCCGCAGATTCGACTTACGTCGTGATTGCGCGGCGGCGCCGCTCATTCAATTCGGCGATTCTTACCGGCGAGGCTCCGTCCGACTGGCAGCGCTGGGTTGCGCAGCTGTTCGATGTCGATCGTGACGTGCATGACGGTTCGCCCGGCTCGATCGACACCTCGCTATATCGACAGGTCGACGGTTTTCTGAGTCGCACCAGCCCGCCCGCTGGTGTTCGCCAGTCGGTGGAGTTTCTGAAGGCTGCCGATGCCTGGAACTTCCCAGTCGTTCAGCGCGTTGGCGACGAACTGATCGAAAGAATACGCAGTGGGGAAAAGTGGTTTTCACCGGATTACCTGAGAGACGCCACCGTAGTGGCGCATCTGAAGAACGGTGATCCCGTTGGCGCGCTGAGCGCATTGAATGCGATGTCTACGCTCGTGAGTCGGGATGCCATCGGCTTCTTGCGAACCCAGTTGCTTCGTGGCGCCACGTCACAATTAATAGCCCAGCGTAGAGAAGGGGCCGCTCCATGACACGTGAACCTGGTGAGCCTGGCATCGCGATTCCGATCCTTCCCGCGCGCGATCTTTATGAAACACGGGAATTCTACGAGCGCCTTGGGTTTCGGGTGACTGGTTGGTGGCCGCAGGAATTCGGCGGCTACGCGATCGTGTGGAAAGGCGACATCACGATGCACTTCTTTGCGTTCAACGAGGTCGACCCTGCCAACAACTACGCGCAGTGCTATTGGAGAGTCAAAGACGTCGACGCTCTTTATGCGGAGTGCAAGCCGGCTTTTGCCGACCGATCCCGCACAGGGGCCATCACTAAGCTCGAGGACAAGCCATGGGGCATGCGCGAGTTCGCGATCAGTGATCCAAACGGCAACCTGATCCGTGTTGGCAAAGAGCTATGAACGAC
>DASUZC010000260.1:0-24520 GCA_036377095.1 Gemmatimonadaceae bacterium | reverse complement strand
CTTCTTGAAATCGAGTGGATCTTTCGCGAACAGCGTGACCCCCCACTCCCATGCATCGAGTCCGATCGCGCCGGTTATGATCTGCTGAACACGCCCGGCGTAACGACGCCCGGTCAAGCCGTGGCCGTGCATCAGTTGGCTGCGCTCATCCAGCGTCAACGTGTACCAGTTCTGATCGGCGTCGCGGCGTTTCGACATCGGATAAAAGCAGACATACGGCATCTCCGCCGGGAGTTCGGGATAAAGCCTGCGTCTGACGTGATCACTGTCTCGCTCCGCGGCGGCGCGACCGGCGAGCGTTCGGCTATACTCTGCGTCGCCAACCTGGCCGCCACGCGCCGCCGCCGCCCGCGCGAGATCCGCGGTTATGTGATAAAGCCCGGCTTCGGTGACACTCAAAAACGAATAAACGAGCTCCGCGTCCTCGGAGATTTGCGAGGCCCGCATCTTCTCCTCGGCATCCCCGATCGCGTCGAGCGATTCCCGAAAATGAATCGCCATCAGATGCGACGTCGATCCGATGAGTCGAGTGAAACAGCTCCAGCCAATCTGGTTTTCCTGGCGTCGCTTGCTTTTACTCGCACCCTGGACAGCACTCAGAGCTCCACGCGCGAGCTGGGTCAGCTGGCGCGCAGTGGGCGCGTTTTTGGTGAAGCGGAAGATTTGGTGCAGCGCATACCAACCTTCGAGAGTCTCAGGCGGATGCGCAATCGGTTCGTTTGCCATGCCGTAAAACTACGGGACTGCTGTCACACAATCACTGGACCGGCGTGCAGTCACGCCGGTCTGGTTGCCAACCGGTAGTTGCGCCCGCGAATCGCGACCAGCAGCGTCGGTACCAGGAACAGCGTAATCGGCGTCGAGAGCGTCAGTCCGCCTATTACTGCCAGCGCCAGCGGTTTTTGCAGCTCGCTGCCCGCGCCCAGTCCGAGCGCCAGCGGCAGCAAGCCAAACAAAGTGCACAGTGTGGTCATCAGGATTGGCCGCAATCGCACGCGCGCCGCTTCCACGATCGCCGCATCCAACGGCAGCCCCGCCTGCAGCATTTGGTGTCGCGTGAAGTCGAGCAGGATGATCCCGTTCTTGACGATCAGTCCCACCAGCAGGATCAGACCCATGAACGACGACACGTTCAGCGGAGTGCCCGTGATCAGCAGCAGGACCATCGCGCCAACGAATGACAACGGAGCCGCGAGCAGAACTACCAGCGCTTCGACAAAAGACTGAAACTGCAATACCATCACCGCCACGACACTTGCGATTGCCAACGCCAGCACCAGCAGTAGTCCACGAAAGGCTTCCTGCTGACTGGCATACTGACCGCCCAGCTCCATGCGAATCCCGGCCGGCGGCCGCTTCGCGGCGAGAACACTCTTAACATCGTTCACCACTGAACCGAGCGACCGCCCGCTGACATCCGCCGTCATCGCAATCATCTGCTGCTGATTCTCTCGCAGCAGCTGGGCGCGCGTATCGAGAGCCTCGAAGGTGGCGAGCGTGCCGAGTGGGACTGGCGCGCCCGTTTGCGACGAGACGATAGGCAGCGCGGAAAGTTGAGTGCGGTTGAAGCGAACCGAGTCCGGTGCGCGAACCCGGACGCCGATCGAGCGGTCCTCGAGGCGGACTTCGCCGGCCGGCGACCCCAGCAGCGCCCCCATCGTCCCGTTGGCGACATCCTGCGCGGTCAGCCCGGCGCGGTTCGCCTCCGCCTCGTTGATGTGCATGTCAAGCTCCGGGCTCGGCTCGCTGACTCCGTTGTACAGGTCCTCGATGCCGTTGATTTTTGCGATCTGGGGCTCGATGCTCTCCGCATAAGACTCGAGGCGATTGAGATCTGGTCCGAACAGTTTTATCTCCACCGGTCGCGCCGCCCCCGCGAGATCGTTGATGACGTCGGAGAGAATCTGCACGAACTCGATGCGCAGCCGCGGCAGCGCTGTTTCCACTTTCACGCGAACGTCGTCGATCACCTCGAAGATCGAACGAGAACGCTGGCCCGGCGGTCTGAGCCGGGCGACGATGTCTCCCGTGTTCTGCTCAGTGGCAAAGAGTCCCAGCTCGGCCCCCGTCCGTCGCGACGTCGCTTCGACCTCCGGTGTTTCCGCCAGTATCCGCTCGACGATGTGTATCTCCCGGTCGGTCTCCGCGAGCGCAGTCCCTCCGGGCGTAACGTAGTCGAGGACGAACGCACCTTCGTCCATTTCCGGAAGAAAACCGGTTCCGACAAAACGATGCGCGACCACACCGGCGACAATCAGCAGCGCGCCGGCCACGAGCATCCGTCGAGGATGGTGCAACACGCGCTGCAGCGATTCCTGATAACGAACTGCGAGCGCGTCGAGCGCACGCTTGATTCGATACAGAAATCCACCCACGCCAGTCGCCGCGACCGGGGCCTCAGGCTCATCCACATCGGTGTCGCTTTCGGTAAGAAATTGGTCCGCCATCAACGGGATGATCGTCAACGCCAACACCAACGAGACAAGCACGGCAATCGTCAGGGTGATCGAGAGCGCAGCGAAGAACTGGCCAACCACACCCTTCAACAGGCGCAGCGGCAAAAACACCACTACGGTGGTGAGGGTAGATGTAGTAACCGGCCAGATCAGCTCGTTGACGGCTTCGCGAATCGCTTCGTGCCGGTTCCGATTGAGCTTCAGGTGGCGAACGATGTTCTCGGTGATCACCACCGAATCGTCGATGACGAGACCGATCGCAATCGCCATCGCGCCAAATGTCATCAGGTTGAACGTCTGACCGATCAGATACATGGCGAACACACTCATGGCGAGCGTGAGCGGAATCGACGATGCGCTGATTGCCGTAATTCGTGCGTGATGGAGGAAGAGCAGCAGAACGATCACAGCCAGTATCGCTCCGATGATCATCGCGTCGCGCACCGACTTTATCGCGTCACGCACCAGCGCCGCCTGGTCGTAAACCGGCTTCAGCGTAACGCCTGGCGGCAGTGTTGGTTTGACTGCCCGCGCGAGACTGGCGACGCTATCGGCGAGCTCGAGCGTGCTGCCACCGGGCTGACGAGTGATGTTGAGCAGCGCCGCCGGTTTGCCGTCGCCGGCGATGATACGGACGTGATCTTCGGTACCGAGAGTAACCGTGGCGACGTCCCGAACACGGAGCCCATGAGCGACGACGACCGCGGCAATGTCGTCCGGGCTGTGGGCTTCCTGTTGTACGACGATGAGGTACTGCCGATAGTCCTGCGGCAGCCGGCCAACAGCGGTGACGCCCGTCGCGTTGCGAATCGCGTTGGCGAGGTCGTCGTAAGTAAGACTCTGCGACGCGAGGCGCGCCGGTTCGGCAATTACTTCGACTTCCCGCACATCGCTACCCTGCACATCTACGCGCCCGACGCCGGGCACACGCGAGATAAGCGGCGCCAACTGATAGCGGGCGATGTCGTACAGAGTCGCCGGATCTCCGCCTTCCAGGTTGTACGACAGGATGGGAAACAGTGACGGCGTCATCCTCTCGACCTCGATGTCGAGACCGGCAGGCAGATCCGTTCTGATCTGGTTCACGCGCGCCTGCACTTGCTGCAGCGCGTAGATCATGTCCGTCTTGTCGGTGAAGGTGACGGCGATTTCGTTGGAACCACGGATCGTTCGCGAGCGCACACGCGTCACTCCCGGCACGATGCTCACCGCTTCCTCGATCGGCCGCGTGACGGTAAAGAGCATCTGTCGCGCACCGAGCGACGATCCCTGAGCCACGATGAGTACGCGAGGAAAAGCAAGCTCGGGATAGATTGCCGATGGCAGCTGCAGCGCGGCGTAGATCCCGCCGGCACTGATCATCGCCACCACCAGGTAAACGAATCGGCGCTGCGCGGCGAGAAAATCGAAAAGCGACTTCACTATTTGGCCGGCTCGACCTTGACGCTGTCCTCCAGGCCGTAGGCGCCCTCCGTCACGACGCGCTCCCCGGCAGCGAGTCCGCTCGTGATTTCGGCACTCGATTCATTGCGACGACCGACAGTCACCTTCCGTTCCCTCGCGACATTGCCGGCGACAACGACAAATACCTTGAACTGATCGCCGTCGGGAACGAGCGCGGTCACCGGCACGACGATCGCACGCGGGTGCACACCGGTCGCGATCTGGCCGAAGATGGTCTCGCCAATACGCAGTGGACGCGCTCCGACGGGCGCCTGGGCACGGACCGACACGCTGCGTGTGGCCGAATCGACTGCCCCGCCGACATCGTTGATGCGACCGACGCCGAGCGGCTCGCCTTTCGCCGTTTCGCCCGCGCTCAACGTCACCGACGCCCCGGGGGCAATGCGCGCGGCGTCTCCCGGCGAAACATTGAAGATGATGTCCAGCGCGCTGAGATCGGCAACTTCGACAATCGGCTGGCCGACGTCGGCCGAAGCGCCGATTGGCGCGTTGAGCTTTGTCACCACACCGGCGATCGGAGAGCGGATTACCGACAACTGCGCCGTGCGCCGCGCAGTGGTCGCTGCCGCTCTCGCCTGAGCCAGCTCGGTCGCAGCCTGATCCGCGTCTTTCCTCGGCACGATGCCGGCCTCGGCGAGCCGGCGTGCCCGCTCATAATTCCGCTCGGCGGCGACGAGTCCGGCCTCAGCGCTCTGTGCCGCGACAATGAACGGCGTCTGCTCAAACGTGACGAGAGGGGTGCCTGCACCTACGCGCTCCCCAATCGAAACAGTGACGCTCGCGATGCGCGCCGGTGCGGGGGCACTCAGCGAAGCCAGGTGCCCTGCCCTCGCGCTTACTGTTCCAATCGCGCTGACGACGTCTGCAAAGGGCTGCATCATTGCCACCGCGGTTTTCACCTGAACGACCGCGGTCGCATCTGCTTCGCTGTCGGAGCTGTGACAGCCGGCGAGGAGTGCGGCCAGCGCAATCACGGAAGCCCGTCTCATTGAGTCTGAACGGTAAGGTTGTACAGCCGCAGTGTCGCCGTGGCAATCCAGGCGTCGGCGACATCGTCGATGTACTGCGACAGAATATCGCGCGCGTTCCTCTGGGCTTCGAGCACGGCCGGCAGTCCCTGCGCTCCCTCGCGATAAGCAGTCAGCGACATGGCGACGATTCGGTTCGCGCTCTCGACGAGCAGCTGATCTCGTCTGACTCGTTCGAGAGACAGACTGCGCAGGCGTACAGCGCGTCCGATCGCCGTTTGTGTCTCGAGCCGCGCAAGCGCCAGCTCGGCGCGCGCCCGCTCACGCACCGCTTCAGCCTCGGCGATGCCGCCACGGTTGCGATTGAGAAGCGGGATCGGGATGGATACGCCGAACGTCGGAAGAAGTCCCGGTTCGGATGGATCACCGTGCTCGACGCCCGCCTGGAGACTGAATGGCGCAAGAATGCTGCGACGCTGCGCGCGCACGGAGAGCTCCGCCGCCGTCAGATCCTGAGTCGCTGCCGCAACCGGCAGCGGCAGAGTATTGCTGAAGGTTGCGTCCGTCGTCGGCGGGAGGCTCAACGAGTCCGTCGGCGTAACCGTGACGACATTGGCATAGATACCCATTACAGCCTGAAGATCGAAGATTGTCGATACGAAAGTGAGTGAGTCGCTCGCGGCGAGGTTCGCCGCCTGTCCAGAGTTCAAGCTTGCGAGGAGTACGTCGAGCTCACTGGCATCGCCTGCGTCTCGCCGCACGATTGCCATCCGGCGGAGACTGTCGGCATCGCGGGCATTGCGTCGCGCGAGCCGCAGATGCTCGAGTGCGGCGACCGAGCGCGTGTACGTAGTATCGGCATCGAGAGCTGCCGCGGCGCGCTCGAACCGGAATCGATACTGACTCGCAAGACGCGTTGCCTGGGCGGCGCGGATCCTGGCCGAGCGAGCGCCGGTGATATCGAGAGGCAGGTCAACTATTTCGTGGTAGTTCGGAACCGATTTCGAGTATGTCAGCGCAAGGCTTGGATTCTCCCATTGCCGGGCGGTAATCAGCTGCGCGGCGCCAACCAGGGTATCCGCGCGAGCGACGGCTGCACGCGCACCGCGACCGATTGCGGCATCGATTGCCTGTTGACGCGTGATCGGTTGCTGCCCTGCCAGTCCAACGGCGCGTAGCAGGAGCACCGCCACCACTCCGCTCTGAGAGCGCATTCTCGAATTGCCAGACTGTAGAAGACGACACGGGTGGGGCAAGGCGCATTCCAGCGTCTCGCACCACCCGCTCGAAATTGTCCGACAAACGTGGGACTCGAAAGTCCCACTGACTTACTTGGTGGTCTTCTTTTCCTTCGCTTCCTGCTTTGCTTCCTTCTTTTCCGTCTTGGCTGACTCGTGCATCTTGCCAACGAATGATCCGTCGACCGCGTTGATGTTCACTTCCTCGACGCCGCTCTTGCCCGGCACGGTGATGTCGTACGAATAAATCAGCTTGCCCTTCTCGCGCTCGAGCTCGACGGATTTTACGGCACCGTTCGGAACCTGCTGCAGCGCGGTCGCGCGGGCATCGGCCTCGGAGACCTTCGCCTCCTTCTGCAGGTCGGCCTGCGTCTCCTTCTTGACGGCGCGGCGATGACGCTTCGTCGTAGACAGTGAAGCCGTCTGCTTGACGGCGGCTTTGGATGCGCTCGTGCTCTGCGCACCGGCAACGGTGGTGGTAGCAGCAATGGCGAGCGCCAAGGCTATCACTTTGTACATGAATCCTCCTCTCTGATTAAACTGCAGCCCGCATGCTTCGCGGGAGTTGGCCCGCGGTGGTCAGCGTGAATCATACGTCGGGAAGCTGTCAGTTCCATTACAGAGTGTTGACTTGCGCGCACACAGTGTAGATTGGCGCGCATGCGCGTTTTACTCGTAGAAGACGACCCCGGTCTGGCAGCAATCGTCAAGACCGGTTTTGCCGAGCACGGAGTGCAAGTCGTCACCGTCGCGAATTATGCCGACGGCAAAATGAAGGCGTTGCTCGGCACCTTTGACGTGATCATTCTCGACGTAATGCTGCCGGGCGGAAGCGGCTTCGACCTCTGTCGCGAGCTGAGAACACGCGAGGTAGCCACGCCGATTCTCATGCTCACTGCGCGCGACACCGTCGACGATCGCGTCGCCGGCCTGGACGTCGGAGCGGATGATTATCTGACCAAGCCGTTCGCGTTTCGCGAGCTACTGGCCCGTGTGCGGGCGCTCGGTCGTCGCCGCGGAGCGCCGCTGCCCGAGACACTTCGCATCTCGGATCTGGAAGTCGATCTTGATGCGCAACGCGTGCGGCGTTCAGGGAAGCCGATCGAGCTGACGGCGAAAGAATTCTCCCTGCTCGAGTTCTTCGTGCTGCATCCCGGACAAGTGGTCGACCGAGCCGCGATCACTGCCCACGTCTGGGACGAGAATCACGATCCATTCACCAACGTGCTCGAGGTGCTGGTGAGGCGCCTGCGCAGAAAGATCGACGACGAGTTTCCCGTCAAGTTGATCCAGACGGTGCGCGGCTCCGGATATCGCTTTGGCGATTGACGCGACTTCGTCGCGCGGCGGACTGCAGCGACTCGTTCGCCTGCGACTCCGACTCACAATCTGGTATGTAGCGACATTCGGAACGATCATTCTGCTGCTGGGGGTCGGATTGTTCTTCGTCATCACCCGGCAGCTCTCTCAGCAGTTGGACGACTCACTGCAGAGCGCAACGTCGGAGCTCGTCCGCGCGGCACGCATCAGAGAGATGGAGGAGGCGGCGCCGCGGGGACACATGATTGATGCGGTGGACGAGCTCAATATTCCCGACCGCATTCTCTACCTGTTCGACATCAACGGCAATCCCGTCAAACCGGAGAAAACGGACGCGTGGGTGCGGGAAGCGGCGAAGGAAGCAGCGGTGCGCGGCCACGCCACGGTCCAGGAAGAGCTGCCCGAAGACAAGACCCTCCGCGCCCACGCCGTGCGATTCAAGCTCGCGTCCGGCCGGCAGATGGTTGCCGTCGCGCTCGCCGATCAGGAGGAGCTGGAAAATAAATACACGGACCTGATCGAGGCGTTCGTTGGTGTTTCTCTGCTGGCGCTCGTGCTCGTCGCTGCCGGCGGCTTCGTTCTCGTCCGTACTTCGACAGCGCCAATCGAACGATCGATCGAGTACATGCGCCGCTTCATGGCCGATGCTGCGCACGAGCTACGCACGCCGATCAGCATCCTGCGCACGCGCGCTGAAATTGCGCTGCAGCAATCGCGAGAAGCTGACGACTACGTGTCGGCACTGCGTGGCGTGGAGGCCGAAGCGAAGAGATTGGGTGGGATTGTCGACAGCCTGCTCGTTCTCGCACGCGCCGACTCCGGTGAGCGCCAAATCGAGAAGGAGAAGATTTTCCTCGATGACGTCGCTCTGGACGCCGCCGGGGCGGCGGGCGTCGTTGCCCGGCAGAAAGGCGTCGAGCTGAAGGTCGATGAGTTCGAGGAAACACCGGTGATGGGCGATCCAACATTGATTCGCCAATTGATCATGATCGTGCTCGACAACGCCGTGAAATTCACGGATTCCGGAGGGGAGGTGCGCGTCAGCGTGTCAATGCGTGAGGGCAACCCAACGTTTGAGGTACAGGACACGGGCATTGGCATCACACAGGATGAGCTGTCGAGAGTGTTTCAGCGATTCTTTCGTGGCGAAAATGCGCGCAGCCGCACTGACGGCGCGGGGTTGGGTCTTTCAATTGCCAGTTGGATTGTCCGCGAGCACGATGCAAGCATCTCTCTGCAATCCGACCCGGGCAAAGGAACGCAAGTGATCGTAAGGTTTCCCAAGCCGGCGACGATGGCTTCCTCCTCCCGACAGGCATGATCCGAACGTACCGCTGGCCGCTGTTGATCACTCTCGCAATCTCGATCACGGCGGTTTTTTCGTTGCCGCCGCTGCTCGATCCGGCCAACCCCGCTTCGCTGACCGGCGCGCGGCTGCAGGCGCCGCTTTCCTATCATCTCTTCGCGCCGGTATCGGACGTCCTCGACATGGTGACGATGCTTTCTCCAGCGCAAGACTGGGGAATGCTGGGTCTTTGCGGACTCTGCTTCGCCGCATGTGTGCGCGCGCGTGGCAACGCACGGGGGACTCGCTTCACGCTTCCCAGTTTGATCCGCGCGAGCTGCCGATTTCTTGGCGGAGCTGTCGCGGTTGTCGGTATCGCACTTGTCGCCGATCGACCGATGGCATCGCTCGTTCTCGACGACCCCGACCTTGTCGCTGTGGATTTTCACAGCCACACCTCCGCGTCACACGACGGACGCGCCGGATTCGATGCCGAGCGAAACCGCGAGTGGCACTCGAGCGCCGGCTTCAACGCAGTCTATGTCACTGACCATCGCACCTTCACGGGCGCTCTGCTTGGCGCGGAGCACAATCCCGTTCATTCAGTAGACGCTACCGTCCTGCTCCCGGGTGTTGAGCTGAGAGACGGAGATGAGCATCCAATCCTGATTGGTGTCGATCCGCGGCGAATGCGGATCACGTCGCCGGACTGGAAGGACGCTGCTATCGCGGCTGACGGCGGACCTGCCCCGCCGATGATTCTGCTGTCTATGCCCGGAGACGTCCTGAGCATTCCGCTGGACGAGACAACGGGACCCGTGCGTATAGCAGGGATCGAGATTTCCGACGGCTCGCCGCGCGGAATTGCCCAGTCGTCGCGCGACCGCGAAGCCATCGCGGCGCTAACCGGAAGGCTTCACTTCGCCCTCGTCAGCGCATCCGATAACCACGGTTGGGGGCGAACCGCGCCGGCGTGGACGGTGATGCGGATTCCCGGTTGGCGACTGATGTCGCCGGCCCGGCTCGACGTTGCTATCCGCCGCACGCTGATCAGCCGCGGTCGACTGGCGACGAAAGTAATCGTTCGACGTCTCGCGCCGGAGCCGACGAGCAAGGTTGGCGTGGCGTTGTCTGGTGTGTCCGTTGCTCTACTCACACTGCGCACGATGAGCCCAATCGATCGCTTGTCGTGGATTCTCTGGAGCTGGAGCCTTGGTTTTGTTTTGGTTCAGTCGCGACGTCGCCGCACTGTGCGCGCCTGGCTGCGCCATCAGCGGCGCTTGCGCCAACGTGCTGTCGAAGCCGCTGCCTGAGTTGCATTCAGAGTGACGACACCAGCCGTCGCGCCACCGCGACTTCACCATCGACGCCAGTGGCTGCGCAAGCTTTTCACCTTCTGGACACTCATCGCCCTCGTCTCCGCGTTGGCTATCGGTGTCTTTGCCGATGTCGGCGAAGATGTCGCTGAGCAATCGACCACCGTCTTCGACAACGCCGTCCGCGCCTGGTTCATCGCACATCGTACACCCATCGTTTATCGCATCGCCTACATAGTCACCTGGGCGGGATCCCCATTGGTGATGGTGGTGATTGCCCTGGTCGCGGGTGTTTGGTTCTACCACCGACACGGACATGGCAAAGCCGGTGTGATCGTCGCAGCGCCAGCGGTTGGCGGGCTCGTCTCGGGGACGGTCAAGCATTGGTACGGTCGTGCGCGCCCGCCCGGCGGACTGCTCCTCAACGAGCGCACGTTCTCATTTCCCAGCGGTCATGCAACAACCGCGGCGGCCGTAGTGGTAACGCTCTGCTACGTGATGGCGCGTGAAAAAATCATTTCCTGGCCGGTAGCAATCGTCGTCGGGGGCAGCGTGCCGCTGCTTGTCGGACTCACGAGACTGTATCTCGACGTCCATTGGACGACCGATGTCCTGGGCGGATGGACAGTCGGCCTTTTCATCGCTTCGATGTGTGCGGCGCTTTACGAGTACCTGCGTCGCGACGCACCGACACCGGCAGAAGATGCAGCCGCCGAAGCTACTTCTTGAGCGCGGACTCTACGTGCTGAAGTAGCTGGGCCAGCGCTGGTCGATCGAACACGCGACCGTTGGCGATCACCGTCGAAATCCGACGCGTATTCCTGATGTCTTCCAGAGGATTCGCATCAAGCAGGACAAGATCGGCCAGCTTCCCTTTCTCGATTGTTCCGAGCGAACCCTTCATGCCGAGGTAGTCCGCCGGGTTGTAAGTCGCGGTGCGCAAGGCTTCGAGCGGCGTTAGACCGGCACGAACGAGCAAAGAAAGCTCATCGTGCAAACTGAACCCCGGATAAATGAAAGCCTGGGGGGCATCGGTCCCTGCCAGTAACTCGACTCCCCCGTCCTTCAGTTGGCGCGTGCGATCGAAGCTGAAGTAGCTCCGCACCATCACCGAATCTGATCTCGGCACTGCCGCCGCACGGTTTACCCATCCACCGCGCACCAGGCCAGGGACGTACTTCGACAATTCCGGATGCGTTGTCACGCTATCGAAACCGTGGGCGTACGGCTGATACACCACCAGCGTCGGTGTAAGCCAGGTGTGGTTTCGCGCCAGCGTCGTTATCACCGCGCGACAGCGAAGTGGATCGTATGAGCTGCGAATGAGCGGTGCCTGTTCTCTCATGGACTGAAGCTGGTTCAGTATGGCAAAGTTTGCCGTATCGGCCGCCATCAACCGCAGTGCGCTGTCCTTCGACGTGCAGGCACGCATGAAATCGTCTTCGTGCTCGACACTTCGCTGTCCCGAGTCAGACGCCTCGATTACGCTCACCGAGTATGGCACGTGACCGGCAAACGTCTCGCCGATCTTTTTCGCCTCTCGCGCCAGCCCGAAATACGCGGCGCGCGGAATCCACGAATAAGTCTTGATGAAATCCGCGCGCGACGTCCCGTCTTTGTTGCGTGCCAGGGTATCCACGGCCCGGACCCCATCTTCAGCTGTCCGGACGTGCGCGACGAAGCGGGCTTCGTTGATTGGGCCGTCCACACGCACCCCGGCGATCAATCGAGGTCCAATCTCTTTCCCCGACTCGATATCCCGCTTCCATCGCAATGTGGTATCGACGTAATAGCCCATGTCACGCGCACCCGTGACTCCGTTGGCAATCATCAGCGGACCGGCAAAATCAGAGAACAGGTACGTGAAGCCATGGATATGCATGTCCCACAGACCCGGAATCAGAAACTTCCCCGTTCCGTCGATCACGCGTGCGCCCTTGACCGCCGGCGTCGACGACGAGGGGCCGGCGTAAGTGATGCGATTGCCGCTGATCATCACCGTGAAGTCCTTGTCGACCGTTCCCGAGCGAACGTCGATCACCGATGCGTGGGTGATCGCGATGGGCGCGCCGGCGCCGTCACGCGCGGTGCACGCGGCGGCGCCGAAGGTGAGACTCGCCAGCGTCAGACGCGCTAGCGCGAGCGAGTTACTCGCCAGGTTCCAGTTTGCTGCCCAGCGGTTTGCGATCCACGAGTGGAAAACGTTCCGTCGATGGTGTCGCCTTGCAGTGTGCCGGTGAAAGTCGTGACTACAGGACAGTTGCATTCGGGATCATGATACGCATCGAGCACGCCACTAATCGTGTCACCACTGACTCGCACCAGTTTTATCGTAAGCACCTGCGAGGGAGCAGGACCCTGGGTACCGGCAGCGGGAACATTCCCCGCGGTGTAGGGCGTCAGCGGACGTCCCAGCCCACGAGGCACCATCACTACATCACCCGTCGCGGCGTCGCCCGCCGGCGAAAGATTGAAAACGATACTGCCACTCCTTCCGGTGACCTGACTCGAATACTCGCCCGTCCATTTGCCGGCGAGTGATGCGCGATCGCTGGCCACACCCGAGACGGTGACCGGTGTCGGCTTCGTTGCGCACGCAAGCGCCGTCGCGGCTGCAAGCGCGACGAGTGCTCGATCGATTCTCACGAGACCCTCCTGCTTTCGAAGTGAAATGGAAGGGGTGGGCCGTCATAGTCTCGCGCCGCCCCGCCTATTCCGCCAGTCTGTGCGGTCGCAGACGGTTCCCTCAGGATTAACGCTTAAACGCCCTCAGGATTAACGCTTAGACGCCCTAAGGATCAACGCTGAGACTATAGAGGTCGGACCGTTATTTGCAATCAGATTTGACCAGTGCCGCCCGACTCCGATTGGCGGTAGTTTCCCGATCCCGATGCAATCAACAGATCGCCGCTCCCAAGGTTCGATCTGCGGCGGAGTTTTTTTATAGTGAATGAAGCTCAGTTAGAAGTCTGCAACGCCGTGTCAAAGCACACCCGCCACATTGGTCCGACGCCAGCCGGGCTGTCCGGACACGATGTAGTTGTGTACCACGCTGAAGACGCGCTGACCCGGTCCGTGGTCGAATTCCTCTCCGCCGGAATTCGCGTCGGCCAGCCGATTATCGTCATTGCCACCCCCGCACATCGCCGGGAGTTTCTCGCCGGCTTGCGTGCGGGAGGTCTAGATCCCGAGGAGGAGTTCGCCGGCAGCCTGGCAGTATGGCTCGACGCCCGCGAAACGCTCGATTCCTTCATGGAAGGCTCGCTGCCGAACCGTGAGCTTTTCACCGCCACCGTCGGTAGCGTTTTCGAACGACTGCTCGACAAGCGCCAATATCTGATCGTGCGCGCATTCGGCGAGATGGTCGACCTTCTCTGGAAAGACGGAAACATCGAGGGTGCGATTCTTCTGGAGAAGCTTTGGAACGAGCTCGCGCTCAAATACAAGTACTCCCTCCTCTGCGCGTATTCGATCGACAATTTTGTGCACGAGGCGGGCGTTGCTGCATTCCGGCGCGTTTGCGATCACCACACCAACGCGTTCCCGCTCGATGTCGTCCACAAGAACGTCGCCTAAGCGCTAGGCGAGCAGCACGGTACCGATGCGAAGGATAGACAATCGCATGGGTCGCGCAGACTAATGGCAGAAGAACTCTGGAAAGGGCTTCCAGTTGACTCCTTCGGGGGAACGGGCGGACGCGGATTCGACCGCGGAGCCGCGTCTCTCCAGCAGTCACCTGGTGGCATCGCGCACGAGGCCGGCGAGCTGCATCGGCTACTCGTCGAGAGCGTCGATGAATACGCCATCTTCGCGCTCGACGCCGACGGATACATCCTCAGCTGGAACGCGGGTGCGCAGCGTTTCAAGGGATACACCGCCGACGAAGTAATCGGGAAACACTTCTCGATTTTTTACCCGCAGGAAAAAATCCGGGAACACTTCCCGGATTTCGAGCTGCGCGAGGCCGCACGCGTCGGGCGGTTCGAAGATGAGGGGTGGCGCATCCGCAAGGATGGGACGCGCTTCTGGGCGAACGTGGTAATAACCGCGCTCCACGATCAGTCCGGTCGCCTCGTCGGCTACGCGAAAGTCACGCGAGATCTCACGGAACGGCGAATCGCGGAAGAAGCCCTGCGCGAGAGCGAAGAGCGCTTCCGCCTGATTGTCGAGGGCGTCAAGGACTACGCGATCTTCATGCTCGACCCCACCGGTCACATCACGACCTGGAACGAGGGCGCGCGACGTATCAAGGGTTATACAGCTGAAGAGATAATCGGGAAACACTTCTCGATTTTTTATCCGCCCGATGCCATTGCCAGAGGCCACCCGCAGCACGAGCTCGACATCGCAACCTCGAAAGGCGTCTACGAGGAAGAGGGTTGGCGACTACGGAAGGATGGCTCCCGCATCTGGGCCAATGTCGTGATCACGGCGCTTCGAAGACCGGACGGTTCACTCGCCGGATTCGCCAAGGTCACGCGCGATCTGACCGACCGTCGCGCCGCCGAGGAGCAGGCACTCGATGCAGCACGTAAGGCCGCGGCTGAGGAAGTCGCTCGCCGACTGGCCGAGGTCAATCGCGATCGAACCGAACGACTTCAGCAGCTGACTGCCGCGCTGTCCGGAGCAAACACGATTGCCGAGATTGCTGCCGTCGTCTTCGACACCGCGCTTCCTGTGCTCGCTGCTGAGGCCGTGACGCTGGGACTCGTCGATGAATCAGGCAAGCGAATTCGCGTAATCGGCGATCGCGGTTTTCCGGACATGCCCGGCTCGCCACGCGTCATCGAAATCAGCGATCAGCTACCCATGAGCGTTGCAGTCAGAACTTCGCGGCCGATAATCATGCGCTCGAAAGCCGAGCGCGACAAACTCTATCCAGGGCTCGCGGAGATGCTCGCCCCTTATTCCGCATCCACGGTCTGGCCGCTCATCGCGCGAGGCCGCACAGTCGGGGCGCTGTCCATTCATGCCAACAGGGACCTCGACGACTCTTCGCTCCAGTTCATGGAAGCCTTTGCACAGCAGGCAGCGCAGGCTCTCGAGCGAGCCACGCTTTTTCAGGCGGAGCAGGCAGCAAGAGCGCGTGCAGACGAAGCAAATCGCGCAAAGAGTGAGTTCCTGGCTGCGATGTCGCACGAGCTGCGCACACCGCTCAATGCGATTGCCGGTTATGCGGAGCTATTGTCGCTCGGCGTCCGCGGCCCCACGACCGAGGCACAGCTCGAAGATCTCGAACGCATCAAGCGGAGTCAGCAGCATTTGCTGGGGATCATCAATGACCTCCTCAACTTTTCGCGGATTGAGGCTGGTCAGGTCACCTACGACTACTCGAACGTTCCTCTTGCGGAAGTGATGGATTCGGTTGGACACATGATCGAGCCGCAGGCCGCGGGCAAAGGTCTGCGGCTGATTATCGATGATTGCCCGCCGGAAGTAGTAGCATGGGCCGACAAATCCAAGCTCGAGCAAATACTTCTCAACCTGTTGTCCAACGCTGTGAAGTTCACCAAAGCAGGGAGCGTCACGCTCAGCTGCGATTGGGACAACGAGGAGCGTGTCGAACTCTCGATCGCCGACACTGGGGTCGGAATACCTGAAGATCAGCTCGAAAAAATCTTCGAGCCTTTCGTTCAGGTTGGGCGTACGCTCACACAGGCGCACGAAGGAACCGGACTTGGCCTCGCTATAAGTCGCGATCTCGCGCGCGCGATGGGCGGCGAGCTTACCGTAACCAGCGAAATGGACAAAGGATCGACCTTCAGGGTTACGCTTCCCAGGTCGAACCAGCGTCCAGACAGCGGCGCTCAATAGCTCCTGCTAGGGGCGGCCCGCCTCCGATAACGCGGACTGGTTTTCGGCCCCTTTTCTTTTCGGCAGCACCCATCCCGGCCGCGCGAAGTGGCACGTGTACCCGTTGGGATAGTGCTCCAGATAATCCTGGTGCTCCGGCTCGGCCTCCCAAAACGCACCGGCGGGAACCACTTCAGTGACGACTTTGCCCGGCCAGAGACCGGATGCATCGACGTCGGCAATCGTGTCTAGGGCAGTGCGCTTCTGTTCCTCGTTCGTGAAAAAGATCGCCGAACGGTAACTGGTGCCGATGTCGTTCCCCTGACGGTTTCGCGTCGTGGGATCATGAATCTGAAAGAAAAACTCCAGCAGCTGCCGAAAACTCGTCTTGCGCGGATCGAAGATGATTTCGATCGCTTCCGCGTGCGTGCCGTGATTGCGATAGGTCGCGTTCGGAACATCACCGCCGGAGTAGCCGACGCGCGTCGAAATGACGCCCGGAAACCGGCGAATCAGATCCTGCATCCCCCAGAAGCAACCACCCGCGAGTATGGCGCGTTCAGTCGTTTCAGTCATAGAAATCAACTTAGCGTTTCGTCGAAGAAAAGAAAGCGAGATGCCATCGCGGGCGCCTTATCTCCTCGCGTCGAGGCGATCTACTTCTTCGCAGTCGCTGCGGCCTGGACCATCTTCAGATCGAACGGTCCCTTGCTTTCGACAAAGAACACACACTCCGCGCTCGGGTCGCAGCTAGTGATGTGACGGTAGTTGCCGCCCGGCTGCATGAAGTACGAACCCGGTCCCAGTCGAAATTCTGGCCTCCCCTCGGGCGACTGGACGTATGTCCCGGACAGAATCACGACCTTCATGTCGTGCGTGTGCGTGTGAAGTGGAACTGCGAATCCGGCCGGCAACTTGAAGAGCGCGCCGAATGCACCCTTCGCGTGATCGCCCCACAGATTCGCGACCTTGACGCCTGGCGCGCCTGTTGGGTCGAGGTCGGTCCATTTCATGTCCTCGGCGGGCATGACGAGGAGTCGGCTTCCCGCATTTTTCGCCGAGGCGTTGGCTTTCGTTTGCGCAGATCCCTGCCCGAGAAGTACCGCCGGCAAAACGAGCGTGATCAGACAGGTCAGGAGATGTCTTGCCTTCATAAAGCCTCCTCGTAGTCGACAGATTGCCACGGCACCGATTGTCCTTATGCAACTCTCGCTGGCCGCGCGCAAGAGTGTGGTGACTTACTTTATTCCTTTTACCAAGAGTTCCTTGACCACGCCAGCTTATTCGCAGGCGCACGATCTCCGCCGGGTCATCGGGTTCGCCGGTGGAACGGCGCTCATCGTCGGCATCACCATCGGCGGCGGGATCTTCCGCAAGCCGCCAACGATCGCCGGCCTCGTTCCAAATCCCCTCGTCATCCTGGGATTATGGACAGCGTTTGGTCTGATCAGCATCTGTGGAGCGCTCGCCATCGCGGAGCTGAGCTCGTTGCTGCCGCGGGCTGGTGGCGTATATGTGTTCCTGCGCGAGGCATATGGTGACGCCGCTGCTTTCGTGTTTGGCTGGCTGTACATCCTGGTCACGACACCGACGGCAATTGCCGCCCTCGCCGCCGTGTTCGGGGAATTCCTGCTCAACCTTCTCGGCAAGCCGGTTGAGGCTGTTGCGGTACAGGTGATCGCGATTGGCGCGATCGTCATCCTCACAGGGGCTAACGTGCTCGGCGCACGCGTAGGCGCCGGCGTGAGCGAAGTGACCACACTGGTAAAGGTGGCGGCGCTCGCTGCGATCATACTCGGCGCATTTCTGTTCGGGAACGGGAGTCTTTCGCATCTTACAGAGAGTGGTGGCGTCGAGCGTGGCGGGCTCGCGCGCGCCGTCGCATCCGTCTTCTGG
This sequence comes from Gemmatimonadaceae bacterium, assembly GCA_036377095.1. Lineage (GTDB taxonomy): Bacteria > Gemmatimonadota > Gemmatimonadetes > Gemmatimonadales > Gemmatimonadaceae > UBA4720. The sequence continues at coordinate 6,784 of DASUZC010000260.1, read as the reverse complement.
ACTTACGATGGATGGATCGCCGTCAGCATGATCGCGGGCGAGGTCGTTGCACCAGAGCGGCTGATGAAGCGGATCATCATCACGGGGATGCTGGTCATCGTTACGCTCTATATCGGTGCGAACCTGGCGTACCTGTACATGATGCCGGTGAGCGTCATGGCGCAGCAGAAGGAAGCCATCGCCCGGACCGTCATGACCGAGATTGCGGGACCCGCCGCTGGCGTCGCCATTCTGCTCGCGATCATGACCAGCGTTTTCGGCGCGCTCAACGGCAACCTGCTCGCGAAGCCGCGCGTCGCCTACGCGATGGCCCGCGACGGACTTACTTTCTCCATTCTCGGAAAAATCCACCCGCGCTGGTCAACGCCGTGGGCCGCGCTGGTGATACAGGGAGTGGTCGCGATCATCATGGTCCTCGTCCTCCACGATTTCGATACGCTGACGACTTACTTCGTAGTCGTCGAGTGGGGCGCTCTGATTTTCGCAGTCGCGGCGGTCTTCGTCCTGCGACGGAAGATGGCAAATGCCCCTCGCGCATACCAAACACCGGGCTATCCGTGGGTGCCGCTATTGTTCGTGGTTGGCACCATCATTGGTGTATCGGCAATCGTCTGGGGAGAAATTCAGGTTGGCAATTTTTCGCCGATCTATGGATTAGCCATTGCCCTAGCGGGATTCCCCGTTCATCAACTTTGGAAACGATTGAAGAGGAGCACGTGAGACACGCCATCGTGACGGAGAAAGCTCCGAAGCCGCTCGGTCCCTATTCGCAGGCAATCATCGAGGGAGATTTCATTTTCCTCGCCGGCCAGGGATGCAGCAATCCGCAGACCGGGAAGCTGGAGCTGGGAGATGTTCGGTCGGAGACCAAGCGGACGTTCGAGAACATTCGCGCGATCCTCCACGCGGCGGGCTCGTCGCTCGACGACGTCGTGAAGTGCAATGTTTATCTGCGCGACATCAACGATTTCGCTGCTATGAACGACGTCTACCAGACATTCTTCTCGGCGCCGTTTCCAGCCCGTACGACGATTCAGGCGGGCGCGCTTCCCGGTGGTATCGCCGTGGAGATCGAATGCGTCGCGAGGAAGCCTCGATAATGGAAGCGCTCGACCTCGACACACCCGCTTTGTATGTCGACCTCGACGCGCTCGAGCGCAACATCGCCGGCATGCAGGAGCAGTGTCGTACGTGGGGTGTAGACCTGCGGCCCCACGTGAAGACACACAAGATCCCGGAGATTGCGCGGATGCAGCTCGATGCCGGCGCAATTGGAATCACGGTCGCCAAAGTCGGCGAGGCAGAGGTGTTGCCCGGAGATGATGTGCTGGTCGCCTATCCACTGGTGAAAGCGAAATTGCCCCGACTGAGAGATTTGGCGAAAACGCGGCGAGTGAAGGTTGCTGTGGATTCAGTCGCCGTCGCGCGTGATCTCACGGGAATCGAGACGGTGGTGGAGATCGATGTGGGCGTGGGCCGCACTGGTGTGCAGACTCCCGGGCAAGCGGTCGAGGTCGCGAGGGCGTGCTCCAGTTTCCAGGGAATTTTTTATTGGCCGTCATGGCTGGACGAGACCGGCTTCCGTGGGGCGTGCGCCAGGATCGACGCGGTGCTCGATGCCCTCTCGGCGGCTGGTTTTCACGCGAAGATTGTCTCCGGTGGCTCAACTCCAGGCGCCTCGAAAACGCCGCTGATTCCGCAGACGACCGAGATCCGACCGGGGACGTACGTCTTCTATGACGCGAGCAGTATGGAGGCGAAGGTCTGTGAAGAGGCAGACTGCGCGCTGCGCGTGCTCACCACTGTCGTCAGCACATCGGTGCCTGGCCAGTGCGTGATCGACGCCGGGTCAAAAACGCTGTCGAGCGATCAGACGGTTGGGTCGGGAACGTACGGGCATTTCATCGGTCGCCAGTGGACGCCCCGCAAACTGAACGAGGAGCACGGCTACGTTGAGATTCGCGAGCCCGCGCACGTCGGAGAAAAGGTGTGGCTGGTGCCGAGCCATGTCTGCCCGACGGTCAACCTGCACGACGAAGTCTGGTATGGTCGCAGCGGCCGGGTGGAAGGAAGCTGGAAGGTCGCCGCACGCGGGAAGGTGCGCTAACGCTCGGAAGCTCGCGACCTTTTCGCTTTCTCGTATCCTGTTGCTTCCCCAGCGTGAAGTGATTGGCGCTCCATGCGCTCGAGCAGGTCCTCCACTGTGACGGGATGTTTGGCTTCGTCCCGCTGGGCAAGGATCATCGTACCAGCCGCTGTGATTCCGCCGAAGAGTGCCGAGTAAACTGCGTCGTCGAACACCAGATTCCAGGGCACCAGGTCGCCGCCGGTGAGCAGGTTCATCGTCTGGAGGAAGGAAGGCACGAACAGGCCGGCGAGCACCGCCCCACCGATGCCGAAACGAAGCCAGCTGATTTCCAAGAGCCGCCTGCCGCGATAGGCAACACTTATGAACGCGAAGAAAGCCGTTCCGGCGATCGCTCCGACGACGCCGATCCTGATACCCATTCCGAGTCCATCCAGCATCGCGTAGCCGATCGGTATTTTGTCGATGATCCGCATTGCTGTGGCGACGGCAGTTCCAAACGCTCCCCACGCCACACCCCAGACCATTGCATTCCTAAGCGCGCCGCGCAGTCGGGTGAATCGGCTTTCATTCGACATCAGTGTTCACCGGAAGCCTTAGTTGTAGTCGCTATTACAGTGTACTTTGTACCGTAAAGTACCCTAGTCAGCCCCCTTCTGCAAATACCGCTTTCCAGCGGCGAACCGTGCTCACATGTAATATGCCTTGACAGGCATATACTCCTTGACGTATATATGGGGCCATGGAATCGTCATTCGCTATCATCGCCGAGCCGAACCGCCGCTCCATCCTCAGCCTGCTCGCCTCGTCGGAGCGCTCCGTCGGCGAGATCGAGCGCCGCCTGCGCATGCCGCAGACCTCCGTGTCCAAGCACCTGCGCGTCCTGCGCGAGGCCGGCTTCGTCGAGGCGCGCATCGAAGCGCAGAGACGCGTCTATCAGCTCCGGCCCGAGCCGTTCAAGGAAGTCGACGCATGGCTGGCGACATTCCGGCAATTCTGGACGCCCCACGTCGATCGGCTCGAACGCCATCTCGATCGGATGGAGCAGACATCCAGGAAAGGCACATCGAACAAACGGACATCCAACAAAGGAAGGAAGCAATGAACAACGTTGAGAAATACTCGCCCAGCGCCGAGACGGCGGCCAAGGTTCACAAAAAAGAAGGAGATCAGTGGACGCTTGTTCTCGTCCGCGAGCTGCACCATCCGCCGGCAAAAGTTTGGGAGGCGCTTACAGATCCCGAGCAGCTGCGCGAATGGGCTCCGTTCGATTCAGACCGGAACCTGGGTTCCGTCGGCACCGCGACGCTCTCGACGTTCGGAGCGCCGTACGTCTCCGAAACCAAGGTGAAGCGAGCGGACGCACCTAGGGCCCTCGAATACGACTGGGGCGGAGGCGACATCCGCTGGGAGTTGGAGCCAGTTGGACGCGGCACTCGGCTCACGCTTTGGGCGAACATCGACCGTCGCTACATCGCGATGGGCGCTGCGGGCTGGCACGTCTGCCTCGACGTGATGGACCAGCTGCTCGCCGGTCAGCCCATCGGTCGCATCGCGGGCCCCGATGCAATGAAGGTCGATGGCTGGAAGCAATTGACCGCCGAGTACTCAAAGCAGTTCCGCGAGGAGACATGACTACGCCGCGCTCCAAAGGACTCGTCATCGCGTTCTGGATCGTCACCGCGATCTTCTGCATAGAGATGATCTTCACCGCCTACTACGAGCTCACGCCACAGGCGGCAGACGCGTTCACCCGCCTCGGCTTCCCCAGCGCCTGGTTCCGGGCGGAGCTCTCGTGGGCCAAGGTCGCAGGTGTGGCTGTACTGCTCATTCCTATGTTCCCGGCGCGGCTCAAGGAGTGGGCGTATGCCGGCTTCGCCATTAACCTCGTCTCGGCGCAAATCGCCCACCTCTCAATCGCCGATCGCCCGTTAGCGTTCGTTCCGTCGGCGCTCACCGGCGTACTCTGGGTGCTCTCATACATCTTCTGGCGTCGAATCCAGGCGACGCCGGAGAATGCCGCTCACCGAGCCGTTCGCGCGCCTCTTATGAGGGACGCGGCATGAACGCTTCTGAGCTCATCGACAGGAGAATCGCCAAATACCCCGACTGGCGGGGCCAAACGATGGCGGAAATCCGTCGCATTGTTCGCGAGACTGTGCCCGACGTGACGGAAGAATTGAAGTGGAGGGGCGCGCCGACGTGGAGTCACAACGGCATCCTCTGCATCTGCAACTCGTTCAAGGGCTTTGTGAAGGTGACGTTTCTCAACGGCGCGCACCTGAAGGACGTGGACGGCGTCTTCAACGCGGAGCTCGGCGGCACGAAGTGGCGCGCGATCAAGATCTTCAAGGGCGACAAAGTGAACGCGAGTGGGCTGAAGAAGCTTCTGCTCGCCGCGGTGGCGTTCAATGACGCGAAGGGAAAAGGCAAGGCCAAGACACGTCGTTAGGCGAAAGCCGCGCAGCTGGATCCGCTCCTACTATCGACTTCGAATCCAGAGTACGTTGAGGACTTGCAGACCGATCTTCAGGATCAGCTCCGCACCACCCTGAGCGACGCCTATCTCCTCGAACGAGAACTTGGCGGCGGTGGGATGAGTCGCGTGTTTCTCGCGGAGGAACGCGCGCTCGGGCGTCGCGTCGTGGTCAAGGTGTTCTCGCCAGATCTCGCCGCCGGTGTCAATGTCGAGCGCTTCAAGCGCGAGATACTGCTCACCGCTCGACTGCAGCACCCGCATATCGTGCCGGTGTTCACGGCCGGTGAGACGGAAGGGTTGCCCTATTACACGATGCCGTTCGTGGAAGGGGACTCGCTGCGGGTGCGTCTCATGCGCACCGGCGCGATGCCGATCGCCATCGCGGTCAGCATTATCAGAGACATCGCGCGCGCGTTGGAGTTCGCTCACGCGAAAGGTGTCGTCCACCGCGACATCAAACCCGACAACATCCTGCTCGCCGGCAACACGGCTGCCGTCTCGGATTTTGGAATCGCCAAGGCGCTGCTGGCTTCGCGCGTGTCGGCTGGCTCGGCGCAGATGACCGACGTGGGCATGGCGGTCGGAACACCACAATACATGGCTCCCGAACAGGCCGCCGGCGATCCAGACGTCGATCAGCGCGTCGATCTCTACGCCCTTGGCTGCGTCGCGTATGAAATGATCGCAGGGGAGCCACCCTTTGCCGGTCGTTCGGCGGCGTCGCTCATTCGCTCCCACATCGTCGACACGGCTCCGCGGATCTCGACAAAGCGTGCGGATGTCCCGGAGACGCTTTGCGCGCTCATCGAGCGTTGTCTCGCGAAGGATCCCGACGCCCGGCCCTCGAGCGCGAATGACATCATCGAAGTGCTCGACAATCTTGCGTCCGCGCAACCGCGCGGTGCCGAGTCGACGGCGACAACGGAAATGCCGACGATCGCGGTGCTGCCATTCGCCAGCGTTGGCGCTGAAAACGGTAGCGACCATTTCGCTGATGGCTTGACCGACGAGGTCATCGCCGACCTATCGATGATTAAGACGCTGCGCGTCATCTCGCGACAATCGGCGATGCTCTTTAAAGGAAGCGACAAGGATCTGCGCACCATCGCCCGCGAGCTCGGCGCGCGCTACGTCTTGACCGGAACCATCAGGCGCGCCGGCTCGAGCCTCCGCATGACGGCGCAGCTCGTGGATGCCAGGGTCGACGCGCAAATCTGGGCTGACAAGTTCAACGGCTCGCTCGAAGACGTCTTCGAGATTCAGGAGCGTTTGTCTCGTCAAATCGTCGACGCGTTGCGGCTCCGGCTCACACCTAACGAGAGTCGGCGCCTTGCGCAGCGCCCGATCGCAGATGAGCGCGCGTACGAGTACTACCTTCTCGCGCGGCAGGAGATATGGAACGTCAGCGCGCAGTCGCTCGATCACGCGCTCCAACTCGTCCGGCGCGCGCAGGACATCGTGGGCGACAACGAGCTGCTGTTCGTCGCCGAGGGACTGATCTATTGGCAGAAGGTCAACGTCGGGATGGTCCCGGTGTTGGAGTACGACGAGTACCTGTCGAAGGCGGAAGATTGCGCAGCAAAGGTGTTCGCGCTGAACCCGGAGTCGTCGAAGGGATACGGTCTCCGTGGGGCGATTCGACACACCCGTGCCGACCCGAGCGGAGCAGCCCGGGACTACAAGCAGGCGTTGTTACTCGATCCCAACGATTCAGAAGCCCTCCTTTGGCTCGGCTACTACTACGGTGTTTCCGGGCGGCCGGCGCTCGCGCGCGCGCTCATGGATCGGCTACAGCACGTTGATCCGTTGACGTCCGTCAACCTCATCATGTATGGGATGGTCGCGATGTTCGACGGTAATTATCCCGAGGCACTGAGGTGGACTCAACGCGCGGTCGACGTCGATCGAGCGAACCCGACGACCGGGATGATGCACGCGATGATGCTGGCGGCGAACGGCCGTCGGGACGAGGGCGTGACAATACTCGACGCTGTGACGCGTGATTCATCTCCGATGGCATGGGCGAGGTTGGCGCCGGGCTTGGCCTGCGCGCTTCGCGGTCAGCGCGACGAGCTACTGCACATCATGACGCCCGAGCTGCGCGCGGCGGCAAAGTGGGATGAGATCTTCGCCTGGTGGACGGCCGATTGCTTTGCACTGGTGAATGAGCGCGAACTCGCAATAGACTTCCTCGAGCGCGCGGTCGACTTCGGGTTCAT
>DASUZC010000259.1:0-19983 GCA_036377095.1 Gemmatimonadaceae bacterium | reverse complement strand
CTCCTCTCCCCTTCTGCCTCGAGCTTGATTGCGACCGCCGGCCCGTGCAACAAGCCATCGGGCGAGCTGCGGTCTCCGGTTATTTCCCGCAACTCTGGGAGCGGAGCATCGCGCAATGCATCGTGCCAGGTCCCGGCATCGATCCAAGCATTCGCTTCCTCGGCGGGTACGCGCATCGCGGCACCCCATGCGCGCAGCAATGAAGTGACGCGCTGAATGTGCGCGAGCCGTCGCTCACTCACTTGCGCCCAGGTGGGCAATCCCGAAGCCTGCAGTTCAATCATCAGAAGATGATGTTGTCGATCAGTCTGGTTTCGCCAACCCGGACAGCACCTACCGCCGCATCTCCGTGACGAACCGTGTTCACGCGCTGGAAAGTGTCGGCGTTGACGACCGCCAGATACCGCGGCGTGAGACCCACCACGCGTTCCAGCATCCGCCAGCCAATTGCTTCGAGCGCGCTTGCACGGCGTTCGCCGCGCTGGAAAGCATCGCGCGCCGCGAACAATGCCTGCGAGAGCTTGAGCCCGAGCTCGCGGTCCTTCGGCGACAGGTAGCGGTTCCGGCTCGACATAGCCATCCCATCGGGATCTCTGACAATGGGAGCAACGAGGATCCCCACCGGAAAGTTGAGGTCGCGCACCATTGCCTTGACTGCAGCAACCTGCTGCAAATCCTTCTGCCCAAAAACAGCGACGTCCGGCATCACGATGTGAAATAGCTTGGCGACGACGGTCAGGACTCCCTCGAAGTGGTGTGGCCGCTGCGCTCCCTCCCATTCCTTGCCGACGCTGCCGGAATGAACCTGCACCACCGGAGCGTACGACGGGTACATGTCTTCCTTGGTCGGCGTGAAAAGAAAATCGACGCCCCGCTGTTCGGCGAGCTGCGAATCGTGTTCGAGAGTTCGCGGATAGCGCGCAAAGTCCTCGGTTGGTCCGAATTGAAGTGGATTCACGAAGATGCTCATTACCACGGTGTCGCCCACACGCCGGGCCTCATCGACAAGCTTCAGGTGGCCTTCATGCAGCGCACCCATCGTCGGCACGAGTGAGATGCTCTTGCCTTGCGTTCGGAGGTTGGCGACCAGACTCCTCATCTCCGCAATCGTCTCGACCTGCTGCATCTAGAAGCTGTGCTCGGCGTCCGGGTAAGCGCCGGCTCTGACATCCTTGGCGAACGCGCCAATCGCCTCACGAACATCCTTCGCCATTTCCGCGTACCGCTTGAGGAATTTCGGGTTGAACTCATCGTTCAGTCCGAGCACATCGGGGAGCACCAGCACCTGACCGTCACAGCTGGCGCCGGCGCCAATGCCAATCGTTGGGATGCCTACTGAATTGGTGATACCGGCTGATACCGCAGCCGGCACCAGCTCCAGCACGATTGCAAACGCCCCCGCCTGCTCGAGACCTTTTGCCTCAAGCATCAACCGCTCGGCGCCTTCCGCTTCGCGCCCCTGCACTCTGGCGCCGCCAATCGTGTTCACAGACTGCGGAGTGAAGCCAATGTGCGCCATCACGGGGATTCCCGTTCGCACCAACGCATGCACTGTGTCCAGCATTTCCGGGCTGCCACCTTCAACCTTGACCGCAGCGACGCCTGTCTCCTGAACTGCACGCCCGCAGTTCAAAACCGCGCTCTCGATGCTTGCCTGATAGGAGAGAAACGGCATGTCGATGATTACGAGAGCACGCTTCACGCCTCGCTTCACCGCCGCCGCGTGATAGATCATGTGATCGAGCGTGACGGGCAGCGTCGACGAGTATCCCATGATCGCCGTTCCGACCGAGTCTCCGACGAGGATGGCGTCGACGCCCGACTCATCGACCAGACGTCCGAACAACGCGTCGTACGCGGTCATCACCACGATCTTCTCGCCCTTCCGTTTGTGCTCGGTAAAATCGCGAACCGTAACTGGGCGTTCTTTGGCTTTATCCAACGCGTGCGCTCCTCAGTTCGCTGAGCTCTCGCAGCCAGAAGGGACGATTGGAAAGCTCCTTATGCGGCACGGTGAGCTCGGCGTCGCTCAGGGTTTGCCGTTCGAACAGCACGATATCCAGGTCCAGGGTACGCGGACCCCACCGCGTTGTCCGGATACGCCCGGCTTCTTTTTCGATTCTTAGCAGCTCGCGCAGCAGCTCGTGCGGCGACAGCTCCGTCTCGATCGCGATCATTTGATTCAGGAAAGGTCCCTGCTGCACTGGTCCAATGGGGGCCGTCTCTTCGGCTGTGGTCTCGCCGAGCACGCGCGTGTCCGGCAGCTCGGCGATTGCGCGACGTGCCCGCGCCAAAAATACCTCGCGCTGGCCGAGGTTGGCGCCCAAGGCTACATAAGCAACATCCTTCACGCCCGCTCGCGCTCTAGTGCGACCTCAGCGTAGGCGAGCGGGCCGGGCAGTGCGACGTTTGGCTTTCTGATCGCAATACGCACGCGTTGCACGAGCGGCAGCTCGAGCGCCTTGCTCGCAATGCGCTCGCCGACCTCCTCGAGGAACGCCGTGTGTCCGGTGGTCACAACCTCGGCGACCATATCATAGACCCGGCGATAGTCGACGATGTCTTTCGCCGTCGGTCGCGCGCCACTGCGGCGGACCCAAAGCGATGCGTCGACTTCGATCGACTGCGCGATCTCCGCTTCGTGCGGCAGCACGCCAATCCGCGCGTGAAAACGCATTCCCTTCAGCGTGACAATGTCGGTTTCGCTAACGGCCATCCAGACCCTCGCGCAAGCTGCGAGTGAGTTTGAGCACTTCCTGCGGACTGTTCCCCGCCGCGCGCACGAGTGCGCTGCCGACGACCACTCCATCTGCGAGCTCACCGACGGTGCGCGCCTGCGCCGGTGTCGAGATTCCGAATCCTACGCAGATCGGAAGATTGGTCGCGGAGCGCAGTCTTTGAACGGTTGCCGGAAGAGTCGCGTCGGTAGTTTCCCGAACACCGGTAACCCCGAGCCGGCTGATAAGATAAACGAATCCACTTCCGTGCCGGGCGATGTCCGCCATTCGATCTCGTGGAGTCGTTGGCGCCACGAGTCGAACGAAATCGAGCGGACTGTTGGAGAACCAGTCTTCACGCTCAGGGTCCGCGCCGACCGGGATATCAGTGACGAGAATGCCATTCGCGCCGGCATCCGCCGCTCGCGTCAACGCATCCGCGCCGGCAGCGAGAACCGGATTCAGGTAGGTGAAGATGACTACCGGAACTTCGAGGCCCGCCCGCTCGATCAGTTCCAGCACGCCATCGTAGTTCATTCCCTGCTGCAACGCCGCGTACGAGCTTTCCTGTATGATCGGACCATCGGCGATCGGATCGGAGAACGGGACTCCCAGCTCGATGATGTCGGCGCCGCCTTCCTCCAACGCGTGCAGGGTGTCAAGTGAGCGGGCGACGTCGGGATGGCCTGCTGTTACGTAGCAAACCAGAGCGCGGCGAGATTCTTTTCGGAGCGCGTCGAAACGACGCGCGATGGAGCTAGATGAGGTAGTCGCCTGGTGTGATGCCATAACGCTCGGGGTCCGCCGTTTTGATGATCGTCCGGGCATATTGTCCTCCCGTCTCCGGAACGGCCAGGTCCACAACGAGCGGTGGACTGATGGTATTCCCCTGTGCGTCGCTGATGATTTTGATCGTAGGACGGGAGAGCGCCTCCGGATTCGGGCTCGCGGCCGTCACAACCGCCAACTCGAATGTATCGAGCACCACAAGGGTTCCCACCGGATAGATCCCGAGCAGGTTGATGAACGCTTTCACCAACACCTGGTCCAGCCCGCGCCGCGGATTGTCGCGCATCTCTTCCAGCACTGACGATGGCGCCAGTACTTCGGTGCGATATACGCGTCGCGTCGTCGCCGCGTCATAACCGTCGGCGATCGATACGATCTTGCTCAACAAGCTCACCTGGCGCGGCCTGATGCACTTTGGATAGCCGGTCAGGTCGACCTTCATGTGATGCTCCTGGCAGACCGTCATCGCGCGGTAAGAGAGCTCTTCCTGTTGTCTGCGGAACTGGAACAGCGTCAGCACGCCGAGCCATGGATGCGCAGCCATCCACTTCCACTCTTCCTCAGTCAGCTCACCTGTTTTCTGCAGCAGATCGAGCGGCACGCGTGATTTGCCGATGTCGTGCATCAAGGCGGCGAGTCCCAGCTCGTAGAGCTGCAGCTTGGTCATGCCGAGGCGGCGACCAAGCGCGACCGAGAAGATGCAGACGTTCACCGAGTGCGTGAAGGTGTACTCGTCGTAGTCGCGAATCGCGGTGAGACCGATCAACGATGTCTCTTCGTTGAGGACCTGATCGACGATTCCCTGCACCACACGCTTGATCTTGCGAATGTTCGGCGTCCTGCCGATGCGCACGGAATTGATGACGTCCTTTGTCACCGCGACTGACTGGGAGTACGTGCGATTGGCGGCTGCTTTCGCCTCTTCGTTGAATTCCTTGTCGCTGGCGGTCTCGGTCGGCGCCTCGAGCTGAAACGTCTCGATTTTCGCTTCCTTGAGACGCGAGATTATCTCCTTGAAGCGGTCCGCAGGCGAGTTCTTTGTCTCAGCGCCCAGCAACGACAGCAGGAGACTCCACTCGCGCGGCGCGCCCTTGACCCCGACCTGAATCGTGCCGATGCCGGCGAGCTTCATCAGCGTGAGGATGTGTCCGAACGTCGCGTAGTTGCTGAGATCGAGCCGGAGGCGGGTTTCGTTGAGGAAGATGAATTCGCCGGAGATGCGGAATTCCAGCTCGCCCTCCTCTGCACGAAGCTCCTCGGCGACCTGTGCCAACTCGGCGAGAGCTTTTTGCACCGCGCTGTGCTCGAGCGGATAAAGCTTGATCGCGCGCAGTGCCGCATAGAACGCGATCATGAAGTTTCTGCCGCCGCGGCGGAGGTTGGCCCCCGCCTGCTTCTCGTCGGTTCCGCGCACTTTGGTGGGTGTAGCCGTCACGCCACCGCTCCGCCACGAATCGCTTTGCTGACCGCGTTTCTCACCATCACGTCTTTCTCACCGGCAGCTTTGTTGAGGGCTGCGCTTGCTTTCGGTGAGTTGATTTTCCCGAGCGCCATCGCCGCACACGCCCGGATCTCCGAGTCGTCTTTCTTGCCCATGAATCCCTTGGCGTTGAGCAACCCGTCGAGAAGCGCCACGCCCGCCTCGCCACAGAGGAGTCCAAAGGCCTCGAAGAAAGCCATCTTCTCGCCGAGATTGCTCTCGCGGAGCTCGCGCCCTTTGATGGCGGCTTCGATTTTTGGCAGCGCTGCTCGCGCGTTTTTGGCACCAATCGTACGGACGGCCACGATGCGCACTTCGCGATCCTCGTCGGTGAGCGCACGCTCGAGCATCTGCAGCGCGCCCGACGACCCGATATCCGCAAGCGCGGTCACCGCTGCCAGGCGCATGTCGGCTTCACCAACCGTGAGCATTTTGCCAAGCGCCGGAACGGCTGCCGGCGACTTGAGGGCAGCAGCGCGGCGAATCGCCTCGAGAACCACCGCCTCGTCATCGGAGCCAATCAGGCGAATGAGCTCGGCACTGTTACTGCCCGCGAGCCGGCTGGCCGCGCCTTCGAGCAGCATCTTCAGCTGCGGGTTGGTGCTCTTACCGATCCAGCCAAGAATGGTCTCGAGTGCTCGCGGCTGGAGGATCCCGAACAATTCGTCGAGCTCGTGCTGGGGGGCGCGAAGGGGCGAGTCTTCGAGCGCCTGCAGAAGTTGCCCCAGGGGCTTGGGGTCGCTCATCAGTTCGTTGAGCTGAAGCAGACGCTGTTTCTGCGGATCGAGGATGTCGACCGCCCGGCCCGCGGTTACCGCGGCTTCCCGCAACAAGTATGCGGCGTTTCGATACTGCGCGGTCGAGAGCAGAATGAGCAGGAAATAATCGAGCAATCCGCAAATCTCTTCGCGTACTGTAGGATCCTTCTGGTTCTCGAATGTGTCGAGCAGCGACGCGACGACGGCGGGTCGAAGGTCAGTGGAGAACTCGCGCTTGATTTCCTGCTGCAGGTATTCGACTTCCTGATCGTCGAGGAAGTAGAGCGTCGCATCGAAGTCCTCCATGCTGGCGATCGACGACTTCGTGGATTCGAGTCCCGCTTCTGCCTGCGCGGGGGACAGAATCTTTTCCTTTTGCTGCTGGCGCTCCATCGACTCGACGCCGGGCCCGGTTTCCTGCGTGAGATCGACGTAGCGGTATTGGAGAGTGGCGAACTCCCGCTCCCACATCAGCGTCAGCAGATCATCGTCATCGTCTGTAGCCTTGCGGACGCGCTGAAGCAGGTTGAAAAAGATGGACAGCTCCTCGAGCTCGAAACCCTTGAGCATGGTCAGCTCGCGAATGCCGTCCTTGTAGAGGAGCCAGGCGACGTTGTCGCTCGTCCGCTCACCTTCGTCGAGGACCACGCGCCCTTCCCACTCGAGACGCGTTTCGACCACCTGCAGGACCAGCTCGTCAGTGTGCTTCCACAGGGCATTGAACGCTTCGCGCACCGCGTCGATGGAACGCGCATGCATCGGGTTGTTCGGCAGGTACATCTGCGTCGCGCGAACAGCCTTGACGAACGCCTTCAGTAAGTCGGTAACGCAGGCGATCGGGAACGGCAGGTCGCCGAGCGCGTGCTCGTCGGTCTTGGCAGTCGCCGATGTCGTCATGCGGGTAAAAGCCCCATCTCTGTTATTTGCGCGAGGTCCTTGTCGCCCCGTCCGCTAATGCAGATCAGGACTGCGTCGCCATCTCTCCACCGCCCCTTCTCATTGACGACCCAGGCGACGGCATGTGACGTCTCCAGGGCGGGAATAATCCCCTCCAGACGGCTGAGGACTCCCAGGCCTTCGACCGCCTCGTCGTCGGTGACTGATACGTAGGTCGCGCGACCGGTTTCCTTCAGGTACGCGTGCTCGGGACCGACGCCGGGGTAATCGAGGCCTGCGGAGATCGAATGCGCGGGGTGGACCTGGCCGCTCTCGTCCTGCAGGAGGTAGCTGAGAGAGCCGTGCAGGACCCCGGGTACTCCCTTCTGCAACGACGCGGCGTGCTCGCCTGTCTCGAGTCCCTTCCCGGCCGCTTCTACACCGATAAGCTCGACGGAGCGATCGGCGATAAAGGGATAGAAAATCCCCATCGCGTTCGAGCCTCCTCCAACGCAGGCGACGACTGCCGTTGGCTGCCGCCCGGCCATCTCCTGCATCTGCGCTTTGGCCTCTCGGCCGATCACCGACTGAAAGTCGCGCACCATGCGTGGGTACGGCGCAGGACCGACAACCGAGCCGATGATGTAGTAGCTGTCGGTGACGTTGGTGACCCAGTCGCGGATCGCTTCGCTGGTCGCGTCTTTAAGGGTGCGGGTTCCTGAGAGGACCGGAACCACTTTGGCACCCATCAGGCGCATGCGGTAGACGTTGAGCGCCTGTCGCCGCATGTCCTCCTCGCCCATGTAAACCGTGCAGTCGAGACCGAATCGCGCGCACACAGTGGCCGTGGCTACGCCATGTTGTCCCGCTCCAGTCTCGGCGATGATACGGCGCTTGCCCATCCGTTGCGCGAGCAGGGCCTGACCGAGGGCATTATTGATCTTGTGGGCGCCGGTGTGATTCAGGTCTTCGCGTTTGAGATACACGGCGCAACCAACCTCGGCGGAGAACCGGGGTGCTGTGCTGAGAGGTGATGGGCGGCCAACATATTCCTTGAGCAGCCGATCCAGCTCGCGCTGAAAATCCGGGTCGCGAGAGGCGTCGTCGAATGCGGCATCGAGCTCGTCCAGCGCCGGGATGAGTGTTTCGGGAACGTAGCGCCCGCCGAACGCACCGAACCGATGGATGGTTTCTGCCGGCACGCTAGTGGACCGTGTGGCCGAGGGCCGCCTCGTAGAACTCTCGCATCAACCAGGGATCCTTGATTCCAGGGGCACTCTCCACTCCCGACGCGACGTCGACGACATCGGGCGCGAGAGTTCGAATCGCGTGACCGACATTCTTTGGGTTCAGGCCGCCCGCGAGTACGACCGCTGCGCCGCCGCGATCGCGGGCAAGGTCCACCGCCAGCTCATTCCACGGGAGCTGAATTCCGGTCCCACCGAGCCGCGTTTCCGAGTGCGCATCCAATACGACGCCGTCGGCCGTCTCGAACAGCACATCTGCTGCGTGCGGGATCCTGGAGCCGGGTAGACGAATCGCTGCCCAGATTTCACCCCCGAATGCCTGGCGGATGGCTTCGATGTCAGACGGCAGTGGATCGGCGTGAAGCTGAACGATCTGCACCCCCGATTCTTCGGCCAGATCGGCGACGCGGTCAGGATCGTTGGTGTCGAAGACTCCCACGTGTCTGACCCCTGATCCAGCGGCAGCGAGGATTTCGCGGGCCTGCTCGATCGAGACTTTTCTGGGTCCGCCGGCGAAGATCACGCCGACGTAAGCGGCGCCTATTTCCGCGGCGACAGCAGCATCCTCGGGGCGCGTCATGCCGCAGAACTTAACCTTGGCGAGCACCCTCGTCCCGCTTTACAGCTGCAAGAGAACGAACGGCAACTTCCGGATTCGCGGCCGCGGAAAGCTCTGACCCGACCAGCACCGCGTCAGCGCCCGCCGCCGCGACGCGTTCGACATCCTGGGCCGCCTTGATCCCGCTCTCGGCGACCGCAACGAGATTGCGCGGAATGAGCGGAAGCAAGCGAGGCGCGGTGGTTGGATCGATCGCCAGTGTCTCGAGATTGCGATTGTTGACCCCGATTATCGTCGCGCCATATGCAAGCGCTAGCTCCAGCTCTTTTTCGTCGCGCACTTCAACCAGCAACTCGAGCTGGATCTCGCGCGCAACATCGAGCAGTTCGCGGAGGCGAACGGGTGGTACCGCTCTCACGATGACGAGCGCGGCCGACGCACCGAGTGCCTTCGCCTCGACGATCTGCAGTGGATCGACATGAAAGTCTTTTTTGAGTAGCGGGAGTGTTGTGGCCGCCCGCGCCTGCACCAGATCGTCTTCGGAACCGCCGAATCGAGTGCGCTCGGTGAGGATTGAAATCGCGGCTGCTCCACCCTTTTCGTATGCACCCACCTGGTCCCTCAAACTCAGGTCGGGATTGATCGCGCCCTTCGATGGCGATGATCGCTTGATCTCCGCGATCACCGTGACATTTGGTTGGCGGAGCGCCGTGCCAAACGATGGTTGAGGGGGCGCCGCGTCCGCCAAGCGATGCAACTCCGCGGATCGCGGTTTCATGGTTGCGACGCGCCGCAGTGCCTCGTCCGTCAACGAGCCCAGTACACCAGTCGGAGGAGTCCAGGGATAAAAGGCTTGCGCTTCGGTCGATCTTCGGCTAACGTACGAATTCGGCAAATGTTCGGTGGATCAGCAGGTGGATCCGCTTTCAAAACCAAGCCGCGGAAACGAGATAATGTCGCTTACTAAACGCCAGCGGGAAATTCTCACCTTTCTCGAGAAGTACTCCGAAGAACACGGCTACGCGCCGAGCTTCGAGGAGATCGCGTCGCAGTTTAACTATAACTCCCTCGCGACGGTGCATGAGCACCTCACCAATCTGGAGCGCAAAGGCTACATCAAGCGCGCCTACAACGAGAGTCGCGGAATCGAGCTCGTTCCCTCGGATATCTTCCCGCGCGCTGCTGCGCTACCGCTGCTCGGTACCGTGGCCGCCGGAATGCCAATCGAGGCGATTCAGACACCAGAGACGATCGGTGTCCCCCAGGATCTGGTTCGCCGGGCCGGCAATCATTACGTGTTGCGGGTCCGTGGAAATTCGATGATCGACGAGCAGATTCGCGACGGCGACTTCGTCATCGTCAACGAGAAGAACTCAGCCGACAACGGCGAGATGGTGATCGCGCTCATCGACGGGACATCGGCGACGGTGAAGAAGTTTTACCGTGAGCGCGACGGTCGTATTCGCCTCCAGCCGGCGAACGAAACGATGAACCCGATCTACGTTCACGAGAACGATGTCACCATCCAGGGCATCGTCGTCGGGGTCCTGAGAAGGTTCTAGAAGTAAAGCTTCTAAGCCGTTGGCTTGGCGTGCCTTGCATAGGCACGCTTAAGGTCCTCTAGAACTTTCCGGGCGCTGCCGGATTCGAGCGCGTGATTGGCCGCGGCGACACCCTGCTCGAACGTTTCGACCCGCCCGCTCACGTAGACAGCCGCCGCTGCGTTGAGCACGATCGCAGCCCGCGCTCCCTTGGGCCCGCTGCCATCCAGAATCTTTTCTATGAGCCGAGCATTCTCCGCCGGTTCACTGCCCACCAGATCACGGGCGTCGACTTTTTTGAACCCGTGCTCTTCGGGATGAATCGTCCAGCGGCTGGTCGCGCCGTTTTTTACTTCGATGACGTGGGTTGGCCCGAGGGGTGATACCTCGTCGAGGCCCGGCTCACCGTGAACGACCAAGGCGTGCCTGGTCCCGAGCGCGGACAGCGCACCCGCGATAACCGGAGTCCGGTCAAGATCGCCGACTCCAACCACCTGCCTGCCCGCGCGCGCCGGGTTCGCGAGGGGTCCGACAATGTTCATGACGGTCGGAATCGCCAGCTCCCGACGCACCGGCCCGACGTGCCGCATCGCCGGGTGCATGAGCGGCGCGAACATGAAGGCGATCCCCGCTTCGCGAAGTGCCGACTCCATCACCGCAACCGGAACGTCGATCGGAACTCCGAGCGCTTCCAGGACGTCGGCGCTGCCGCAGCGCGTTGTAAATGATCGATTGCCGTGCTTGGCGATTCGAACGCCCGCGCCGGCAGCCACAATCGCTGCGGCCGTCGAGATGTTGAACGTGGCCACTGCCCCACCACCGGTCCCACAGGTGTCGACCAGCGAGTCCGGGTCATCCGCTGAGAGCGACACCATTACTGAGCGCAGCGCCCTGACCACTCCCGCGACCACATCTGGACTCTCGCCCATCGCCCGCAATGAGGATAGGAGCGAGGCGATCTGCACCGCCGTCGCCTCCCCCTTCATCACGATGTTGAACGCCGCTTCCGCGTCTTCGCCGGTCAGCGGTTCATGAAAGGCCAGCTTGTGAATGGCGCCCTGGAGCGCATTAGCAGCAGGTGCGCTCATGCCGACAACGCTCTAAAAGGGCGAGGCTTGTTCTCTCGAGGTGACGATCTGAAGAACCTCCTCGATCACCTTTTGCGAGTCCTGACCGGCCATCGCTTCACGCAGCGCCTGCTCGACGCGGTAGATGATGTTGCTCTGCGTCTGCAGCGCCTCACCCTGTGCGTGCAGCTGTACGTGTGCTTTCTCCAGTTTGGTCACCGCGACACGCACCTGTTCTTCGACAGCAGATAGTCGTTGCGCGGTAGCTCTCGCTTCGACGGCGGCGATTTCGATCGCCCGTTTCAGCTGAGTAACTCGAATCGAATCACCCGTGCCTTTGCCATTAACGGCGGCCTGGGCTTCAGCCAGCTTCTGCTGCAGCGCAGTCACGGTCCGCGAGTGCTCATCGTTCAGCACGCGCGTCAGCTCCTCCAGTGTGCGTACCGCTTCCTCGCGGGCGCGTCGCTCGGCGAGTCGGGCGAAGGCGAGGGCAAAGAGATCAACTGCGGGACCCACCTTTTCGGAAAGCCGGTGGCCGAACCGCGTCTTCGGCTCGGAGAGCGCGAGGATTGCGGCAAGCTCGCCATCGACGAGCAGACCGCGTAACAGTAGGACTCCTGCTTCCGGGTTGTTCCCCGCGCCGAGCAGCTTCTGATAGTCGCCCGACTCGGTGGCGAGGTCGGCGAACTGTTTCCCCGCGCTGAGAGTGCGTCTGACGGCGGTGGGGAGGTGGTCGAGTGCGATCTCGATCTGCGCTGTTCTCATTCCCTCCTGCGCTGGTATCATGCGCTCCGACAGCACCTCTCGCTTCGCATCGAAGGTGAAGAGCGCGATGTGCCCGTTCTTGTCGTGCTCGGTGACGTCCTGGGCGAGCGCGTTGAGCGCTTCAGCGACGTTGCCGGCGGCTGAAAGAACGGTCGAGAGGTTAGCGAGTGTGCGAGGTGCCATCGTCTGGAATCAGCGGTGGCTGAAGTATAAGTTCATGTGATGCTGTCGCGTACCGTGCAACTCGTGTTGCACTACGATGGCGCGGCCTTCTCCGGCTGGCAGAGGCAGCCTGGTGAGCGGACGGTTCAAGGCGTTCTCGAATCTGCGGTTGCGCGGCTGTGCGGCGCCCGGATCCCGGTGATCGGCGCCGGACGCACAGACGCAGGGGTGCACGCGCGCGGGCAAGCCGCGGGGCTTCGCGTACCCGAAAAGTGGAGCGACCAGGCGCTTCGGCGATCGATGAATGCCATTCTTCCGGACGACGTGTGGGTGGCGGCAGCGTTTGAGATGCGCGATGACTTCCATCCCCGGTACAGCGCTATCTCGCGTAGCTACAGCTACTTCGTAGGCACAGACGATCTCGCATCGTCACCGTTTCGCCGCACTCATGAGCTTGTCTGGCGTAAACCGCTCGACCTCAAACGTCTTGAGGAGGCTGCGAGCGCCATTCTGGGCCGTGGCTGCTTCCGCGCTTTTGCCGTGAAAGGCACGGCTCCCGATCGAGACACGCATCACTGCACGGTCAGCCGGGCTGTGTGGCGGAGCCGCGACGGCGGCCTCGTGTTCGAGATCACCGCTGACCGGTTCCTCCACCACATGGTGCGCTTTCTCGTCGGGACGATGCTCGAGATCGGCGAGGGTCGCCGTGAAGTCGAAGTGATGACAGAGCTTTTGGAGAGCGCTGACAATAGCGAAGTTTCACAGCCTGCCCCGCCGCACGCGCTTTTCCTCGAGCGCGTCGAATATCCGACAGACCTATACCTGAGAGCCGAATGAACATCTACCTCGAGAGCGTCAACCTCGATGAGATCAGAAGCGCTGCTGCCGCGGGACTGGCTGACGGGGTCGCATTCTCGCACACCGCCACCAGCGCCGATGCCGCCGATGCCAACACTCGCGAGAGGCTCGAGGCAATCTCGCGGGAGTTCGCATTCCCGGTGTGTGTGCCCGTCGGCGCGGTGGCGTCGGGGGACATATACAGCGAGGCGCGCGAGCTGGCGAAAGTGTCGGACCATGTAGTCGTCCAGATACCGCTCGTGGAAGATTCGCTGATCCCGATGGCGCGATTGACAGCGGAAGGCGTCATCGTGTGCGCGACTTTCGTGTACAGCGCTGCTCAGGCGCTCATTGCCGCCAAAACTGGAGCTTCCGCGATCAGGGTGACACTGAGCGATCTCGAGACCTACGGCCAGCCCGCGACGCGGGCTGTGGCCGAAATAAAAGGCGCACTGGAGGCCGGCGAACTGGAGTGCGATGTGATGGCCGCCTCTCCGCTGTCGCCGGTGCAGTTTTCCGAGTGTGCGCTCGCCGGCGCAGACATCATCTGCGTCACTCCCCAGACGCTGCGCAATCTTGTCGTCCACCCCTTGAGCGATCGCGGCGTCGATCGCTTTCTCAGCGACTTGTCGCGCAGGCCGAAGGCACGCACATCGACATGAGGATTCGCTTAGCCCGTATTCTGAGTGGCATCGCGATCATTGCCTGCCAGGGCACGCCGAGTGGATCGTCGGGAGCACAGTCCTCAACACCTTCCTCGCCGATGGAGGCGACGACCGCGGCGGTCAGCGGCTCTCGTCGCACGGCAATCACAGAATCGGTCGGCCGGGTGGCGCCGGCAGTTGTCACCGTCCAGACCGAAGTCGTCGAAAGAGTGCCCGCCGATGTCTTCGAGCAGTTCTTCGGCGGTCGGTCCGGCACACGCCAGGCGGCGGGACTCGGCTCGGGCTTCATCATCAGATCCGACGGAGCGATCGTTACCAATGCGCACGTCGTCGCCGGAGCGACGCGCATCTCCGTCGCCATGCGCGACGGGACGACTTATCCGGCCCGCCTCGTTGGCAGCGATGAGACCAACGATCTCGCCGTCCTCAAGATCGACGCGCGGAATCTTCCCATCGCGCCGCTGGGAAATTCCGCGAACCTCCTGATCGGCGAGTGGGCGATCGCCATCGGGAATCCCTATGGCTTCATCCTCGCCAATACGGAGCCGAGTGTCACGGTGGGCGTGGTCAGCGGGATCGGCAGGAATCTGGCGGCGCAGAGCGAAGGATCCGGTGTCTACGTCGACATGATCCAGACCGACGCGTCGATCAATCCCGGCAACTCCGGTGGTCCTCTCGTGAACGCAGTCGGCGAAGTGATCGGCGTCAACAGCTCGATCTTCTCGCCCACTGGTGGGTCGGTGGGAATCGGCTTCGCGATTCCCATCAATCGCGCGCGCCGTGTCGCCGAGGATCTGCTCGCGCACGGAGTGGTTCGTCGTCCATGGGTCGGCATTCAGCCACTCCTGTCCCGACCGCAAGCCGGGCGTACGCCGACCGCGGGCGTCGTCGTGGCATCCGTCGTCCCGGGGTCACCGGCGGACAAATCCGGCGTCCGCGCGGGAGATGTGATCGTTCGCTCACGGAACCGTGCGCTGCGCAATCCGTACGATTGGTACGCCGAGCTGCTCGAGCTTCGTGTAGGCGAGAACGACACCATCGTCGTGAAACGCGGCGCGCGAGAGATCCCGGTAAGCGTCAACGTTGTCGATCTGCCCGATGTCAATGCGCCGCGTGTCACGGTGCTGCGCGAGATCGAGCTGATTACACTGACGCCACCGATCCGCGCGCAGTACCAGATCCAGAGTCGTCAAGGAGCGCTCGTGAATCGCGTGAGCGATCGGGTCCAGCAGCAAATCGGGCTGCAGCCCGGCGACGTCATCGTGCAGATCAATCGCACACCGATCGCGCGGGCAGAAGACGTGAATCGGATTCTGACGACGTATGGACGCGGATATTTGCGGTTGTACTTCGAGCGCGGCGGGCAGGTTGACTTCACCGAGTTCAGCCTCCAGTAGTGGCGAATAACCGGTACAGCTCACCGCTTGCCGAGCGATACGCATCGCAGGCGATGCTGGAGCTGTGGTCGCCGGCTACCCGATACGGTTTGTGGCGGAGACTCTGGCTCGCCCTCGCCGAAGCGGAGCGTGAGCTCGGCGTCGATATCCCCGACGAAGCGATCAGGGAGATGCGTGGCAATCTCGACAACATCGACTTCGAGTCGGTCGCTCGCTACGAGAAGAAGATTCGTCACGATGTGATGGCGCACGTCCACGCCTTCGGGGATGTGGCGCCGGCCGCCAAACCATTCATCCACCTCGGCGCCACCAGCGCGTACGTCACCGACAACGCAGATCTCATTCTGATGCGGCGTGGGCTGTCGCTTCTGCGCAGTCGAATTCTCGACGTGCTGCGCGCGCTCGCCGAATTTGCGGAAAAGTGGCGGGACCAGCCGACTCTCGGCTACACGCACCTGCAGCCCGCGCAGCTGACGACGGTCGGCAAGCGGGCAACGCTGTGGATGCAGGACCTGGTTCTGGATGTCGCGGACATCGATTACCGCCTGCGCACATTGCCGTTCCGCGGCGTCAAGGGAACAACAGGGACGCAAGCCAGCTTCCTCGAGATCTTCGATGGCGACCACGAGAAGGTTCGCCGGCTCGACCGCATCGTGACAGAGAAGATGTCGTTCCCCGCTCCGCTTCCCGTCACCGGACAGACATACACGCGCAAGCTCGACGCGTTCGTGCTCGGCGTTGTCGCCGGTGTTGCGGCAAGCGCAGGCAAGTTCAGCAGCGACATTCGCATGCTGCAGGCGTTTGGGGAAATCGAAGAGCCGTTCGAAAGCGAGCAAGTCGGATCGTCAGCGATGGCTTACAAGCGAAATCCGATGCGCGCCGAGCGAATCGCATCGCTCGCCCGCTTCGTGAACTCGCTCGAGCCGAATGCAAACCAGACTCATGCCGTCCAGTACTTCGAGCGCACGCTGGACGACAGCGCAAACCGCCGCCTGGTGATTCCGGAGATGTTTCTCGCCACCGACGCGATACTCCTGTTGATGGCGAACATCGCGAGCGGGCTCGAGGTTCATCCCGCTGTCATCGAGCGCCGCGTCCGCGCCGAGCTGCCGTTCATGGCTACCGAGCAGCTGATCGTGCGCGCGGTGCGGGCTGGCGGCGACCGTCAGGTCGCACACGAAACCATTCGCAAGCACAGCCTCGCCGCTGCGCGCGCGCTCAAGGACGGAGCCGAAGCAAATGATCTGCTCGAGCGTCTCGCTCGCGACAAATCGTTTGGCGTAAAGCTCGAGGACTTGCGGGGTGCCATCGAGCCAGGCCGGTTCGTCGGGCGCGCGCCCGAACAGGTGGATGAATTTCTGCGCGACGTCATCACGCCCTTGTTCAGCAGCGAAGTGAGTCGCCCCGAGATCGCCGAGGAGATTCGAGTCTGATGCTGATGCAGACCAGTGCCCTGCCACTGAAAACGCTGCGTCGCGGCAAAGTGCGCGATGTCTACGAGGTCGACGATCAGCGCGTTCTGCTCGTCGCCACCGATCGCGTCAGCGCGTTCGACGTGGTGATGCAGGAGACCATTCCCCGCAAGGGCGCCGTACTCACTCAAATCACTGCGTGGTGGCTGAGACAACTCGAGGATCGCGTTGCCCACCACATGATTTCGGCGGAAGCATCGGAGATCGTGCGGAGCGTCCCGCAGCTGCGTGAGCACGAGTCGGAGCTCGCCGGGCGCGCGATGCTCTGCCGGCGAACCACGGTTTTCCCAATCGAGTGTGTCGTGCGCGGCTACCTGTCCGGCTCGGCCTGGAAGGAGTACCGGGAGACCGGCACGCTCGCCGGCGAGCCGCTGGCGAAGGGCCTGCGCGAATCCGAGAGGCTGGATCCTCCGATCTTCAGCCCGGCTACGAAGGCCGAAGAGGGTCACGACGAGAACATTACGATCGCACGCATGCGATCGCTCGTCGGCGACGCGGCCGGGCGTGATCTGGAGCGGTTGTCGCGCGAGATTTACACGGCCGGGCGCGAGATCGCCGCGCGTCGAGGCATCATTATCGCCGACACGAAGTTCGAGTTTGGACGCATCTCCGGTACTGGGTCGGAGGGGTTGGAGCAGGTTATATTGGTGGATGAAGTGCTCACACCCGACAGTTCGCGCTTCTGGCCGGCAGATCGTTATGAGCCGGGACACGGACAGCCCAGCTTCGACAAGCAACCATTGCGCGACTACCTCGATTCCGAGAGGCGCGCCGGACGCTGGGATGGCAACTACCCGCCGCCGAGGCTTCCGAAAGAAGTGATCGAAGCCACGAGCGAGCGCTACCTGGACATATACCGCCGCCTGACCGGACACTCACTCGACTCTAACGGCTCACATTGAACTTCGCGCGCGAAGGTCTGCTGTTCATCGCGATAGCCGCAGTCGTCGCGGCTGGCGGGTTCGGGCTCGCGATCAATAGACGCTCGTGGGGACTCTGGCTGCTGGCGTTCGTTCTACTGCTACTCGCTCTCTGGGTCGCCTATTTCTTCCGCGACCCCGAACGGACTGGTCAGCGTGGTGCCTCGCTCGTGGTCTCCCCCGCCGACGGCAAGCTGATCATGATCACCGAGGTCGACGAGCCCGACTTCATCAAGGGGCGCGCGATCCGGCTCTCGATCTTCATGAACGTTTTCAACGTTCACGTCAACAGGTATCCGGTCGACGGGGCTGTCCGTTACGTCCACTACAACAAGGGCAAGTTCCTCAACGCCGCAGCCGAAAAGTCGAGTCTCGAGAACGAGCAGATGTCCGTCGGCCTGGAGAGCGGCAAGCGTCGCATACTGGTTCGCCAGATCGCCGGCCTGATCGCGCGGCGGATCGTGACGTACAGTAAGCTCGGCGACACCGTGAAACAGGGCGATCGCATGGGCATCATCCGCTTCGGCTCGCGTGTCGATGTTTTTCTGCCGGTGGGATCGACGCTGCACGCGAAGCTCGGTGACGCGACCCTCGCCGGAGTGACGATTCTCGCGGAGATGCCGCAGTGACGCCTCCCCTGTCGACCGATCAGATTCGTCGATACCAGACGGAGGCGGAACGCGACCGGCCGCGTCGCGCGGTGATCATCCTGCCCAACGGCTTCACGCTCGCCAGTCTGTTCTTCGGGATCTTCGCAATCGTCGCCGCATCACGCAGCGAGTTCGACACAGCAGGACTCTACGTGGTGTTCGGGGGACTATGCGATGCGTTGGACGGGCGCGTCGCGCGCGCAACGGGAACCGGCTCACGCTTCGGCTCCGAGCTCGATTCGCTGGTCGATGCGATCACGTTCGGACTCGCGCCGGCGATGATCATGTACTTCGCGGTGCTCAACCGAAACGGCTGGGACTGGATTTTCTCTTTCATCTTCACCGCTTGCGCAGTGATCAGGCTCGCCCGGTTCAACGTCGAGCAAGCCGGGCGGGCAAAGAAGTATTTCCACGGCCTGCCGAGCCCGGCCGCTGGAATGACGCTGGCCACCTACTACTGGTTCAGCCAGACGCCGCTCTACAACCAAACAGTGCTCGGCGATCTGAATTGGACCACGGGTCTGCGCGGAATCATGCTGGTGCTCGCTTTCCTGATGATCAGCAACGTCTCGTATCCCGCGGTACCGACGGTCGGATTCAGGAAGATCAGCGAGATACTCGGCACGCTGGCCGTGATCGTGACTTTTGTAGGCGTGCTCTTCCTGCGGAAGGAATTCTATTTTCCCGCACTGATCTGCTACGTGCTGTACGGATTGGCGAAGACAGTGCTGTTCGGGCTCATCGATCGCCGACCCAAGGGAGACTCGCCGGTAATCGATGACGAAGAGCCGCTACTTCTCACCGCTGCCGGAGTCGTCGAGCCGATTGGCGAGGTGCCGCGTCAGCGCCATCGCAGACGTCGTCGCCGGCGCGGCGGTCCGGGAGATTCCACGCGAGGTGGTGGCGGCTTTCAACCACCAACCGGTCCGAGTGGAGGGCCTTGATGGCAAAATTCCGCATCGCCGTTCACATCACGCCGCGCAAAGGGCTGCTCGACCCTCAGGGTAACGCGGTGAAGGGCGCGCTGCACACCCTGGGATTCAAGAACGTGAAAGACGTTCACGTCGGCCGATACATCATCCTCGAGACCGACGCGTACGACGCGATCGCCGCGGAAGAGAACGTGACGGATATGTGTCGCAAGCTCCTCGCAAATCCAGTGACGGAAGACTTTGAAATCGAATCGGCGGTGCACGCATGAAGCTTCGCACGCCCTTCAACCTTTACCTGGAATTCGAGTGAAGTTCGGAATCGTCACCTTCCCGGGATCCAACTGCGATTACGACGCGTACCACGCCATCACCGACGTGCTGGGTGAGGAAGCAGTCTACCTGTGGCACAAGGATCACGACCTTCAGGGATCGGACGTGATCATCCTGCCGGGCGGGTTCAGCTACGGCGATTATCTCCGCGTCGGCGCCATCGCGCGCTTCAGTCCGATCATGCAGGAAGTTGCAGCGCACGCGAAGAGCGGCGGTCCGGTGCTCGGAATCTGCAATGGATTTCAGATTGCCTGCGAGGCGGGGTTACTTCCCGGCGCGCTGATGCGAAACGCACATCTGCAATTCGTCTCGGATGCAGTCCGCATCCGTGTCGAAAATACCGAGACGATGTTCAGCAACCTGTACGAGCGCGGTGAAGTTCTGCGCATCCCCGTTGCTCACGGTGACGGTCGTTACGTAGCGACCAAAGAGACACTCGACCAGCTGGAGGGTGACGACCGCGTTGTGTTCCGCTACTCCGATGCCGGCGGCAACATCACGCCTGAAGCCAACCCCAACGGATCCGAGCGCAACATCGCCGGCATCATCAACGACGCCGGCAACGTGCTTGGCTTGATGCCGCATCCGGAGCGAGCCTCCAGTCCACTACTCGGTTCAACCGACGGCGTGCGACTGCTCGAGTCAATTCTTGCCAGAGTGGCGGCCTGACGTGTCAGACGTAGCTCCCCGCCCCGGCGATCCCGTAATCACTCCGGCGCTTGTCGCCGAGCACGGGTTGACGCCGGACGAGTTCGAGCGGCTAAAGACAATGCTCGGGCGCTCGCCGACGTTCACCGAGCTCGGCATAGTGAGCGCGCT
>DASUZC010000258.1:0-20068 GCA_036377095.1 Gemmatimonadaceae bacterium | reverse complement strand
ACCGCCACTCGGAAAAATTGCGCAGCGCGTCTACATAGCGGGCGTTTTGCCGAATGAGCCCGACAATATGATCAGGTGGCTAGAGAATCCGCCTGGTGTAGATCCACTGACAGCGATGCCGTACATGGGCGTCACTCCGCGAGACGCGCGCGACATCGCCGCTTACCTCTACACGCTGCGTTGACCCGACCGGTTACCGTCGCGCCGCGGCGACGAGCGTAATTCCGACGAAGTACGCGCGCTCCGACCCCGGCTCGTAGAACTTGCCTCCCGAAGCATTGACGCTGACCGACGATATGTACTTGCGGTCGAAGACGTTCTGCGCGCCCACTGTGAGCTCTGCACCCGATCCGCGCCACAGCGCAGCCGAGACGAGACGCACGTTAACGATTCCGAAACCGGGCGCGCGCTCCGAGTTGGCGTCATTAACGAACATCTTGTCGGCGAAGTTCGCTTCAGTCACCAGGCTCGCGACTCTGCTACGCAGTGTGGCCGATGCCTGAAGCGTCTGCGTGGGGATTCCCGGAATCCTGTTGCCGGCATAGTCGGCGGTACCAACGGTGAAATCGACGAAGCGATAGTTGGCGTACGTGTATGCGCCTCCGAATTGAAGCGCGCGGAGCTCGTAATTCAGCCCAAGCTCGACTCCGCGTCTCGAGGTGCGACCGGCGTTTCGGAAGTAACGGCGGCCGTTGCTCGCCGGGATGTCGAACGGAATCAGCTCATCGTGGACGGTCGTGGCGAAGAAAGACGTACTGTACTGGAGCCCAATTTGGCTGACACCCTTGATGCCTACCTCATACGTCAATGATCGCTGCGGTTTGAGGTCTCGGTTGATACCCGCGGCACCGCTCGGCTGGTTGCCCAGTTCGGTGGCGGTCGGTGTCTCGAAAGCAGTGGAGACGTTGAAGTACGCGCTGTGTGAATCGGATAGATGGGCCAATAGCCCGACCATCGGACTGATTGCGTGAAGCAGACGCTCGCCCGAATCGTCGGGATTGGTCGCGTTGATCAGCTTGTCTTCAACGCGAAAGCGCACTGCATCCGCGCGAGCGCCAGCTGTGATGGCGAACAGCTCACCGAGCTGAATCTCATCGCGCAGGTACGAGCCGATCGAAGAAACTCTCTCTCGCTGATCGAGCGTGACGCTCCCTCGCTCCTGCGTGATGTCGGGACACGTCGGCGTCGGCGCGGCGAGCGGCGGCACATCGTTACAGTTGGTGAAGTTCAATCGGAGATCATTCTGTAACTGCAATTCCGTTCCGAGCGTAAACCGGTGCTCCGTCGCAAAAATGGAAATCGGAACGGTTGCACGCAGGTTGCCTCCGGCAATTGTACGCCCGACATCGACGATGCCGAACGTCAATGGATTGTCGAGATGGCGGGTGCCCGCATAGGCAGTTGCTTCGAGTTCTGCGAACGAGCCGAATCGCCGCGCAGTGAGCCCGAGCTGCGACTGCGTGACCGCCTTTCTCGCCTTCTTGCGAATCGAGAGCGGATCTGCCATCCGCGGGTCAGCTTCAAATTGCGCGCGGGTTAGAGCACCCGGGTTTTCCGCAGTGGGTGTATTGACGCCAAGCCACTCGACACCATAGGAGGCGTTCTCGTCGTCATACGAGAGACGCGCGAAGCCGTTGGTCGCGCGCTGCCGCGAGTAGTCCCGATAGCCGTTGCTCTCCGTCCGCGCGACATTCGCCTGGTAACCGAAACCGTCCGCCTCTCCATCAGCCTTGCCGACGAGTCTTCGGGAGCCAAACGCGCCATTCCACATACGGACAGTTGCTGCCAGGGGAACTGGCGGCGGGGAACTGGTTCGCAAATCGATCACCCCGCCGCCCGCATTTCCATACAGCGACGACGTGCTGCCGCGCATCACCTCGACTCGACCGACCGATTCAAGATCCAGGTAATCAACCGGGGTTTGTCCGTCGGGAAGCGTGAGCGGGATACCATCGCGGAGTATGCGAATGCCACGCACACCGAACGCGGAGCGGGCGCCAAAACCGCGGATCGATATTCGCGGGTCCTGTGATGGATTGTTGCGGTTCGAGACCGTCAGACCGGGAATGAGCAGCAACGTTTCGTCGAGTGCGAGGTGCCGCTGACCGGGTCGAAGCGAGTCCGGCCTCTGAACGGTGACGGAGAGCGGCAGGTCGAGCAGTGGCCGCCGCGCGCCGCGGCTGACTTCCACAACGACGGGCTCGAGGCGCGTTGCCGTCGTGTCCTGGGCCAAAATGAAATTTGGCGAGCCCATGATGATGCACTCGCCAAGGGCGATCACGTAGCACCAGCCAAAATGCATCTCTGTATATACATCAGGTGTCTGATACCCGGTACCTGCTACCCGGCCCGTGATGTCAGTACCTGACTAGCCTTCGTCTAGAACTTTCCTTACGGTGCGAAGCAGTGCTTCGGACGTGAACGGCTTCTGCAGGAAGCTCTTTGACGGCTCGACGAACCCGCGGCGGACGATGTCGTCGTCGGTGTAGCCGGACATGTAGAGCGACTTGATGCGCGGGCGAATTCCAGCCAGTCGCTCGACAAGTCCGCGTCCATTCATCCCCGGCATCACGATGTCGGTGAGGACGAGATCAATGCGACCCTCTTCCTTGGTGGCGATGTCCATTGCCTCCCTGCCATGCTGCGCGGAGATGACGCGGTAGCCCTGCTTCTGTAGAATGCGTGCGGCCAGGCCGCGGACTGCTTCTTCATCTTCCACCAGCAGAATCGTCTCTGACCCGCGCGCACCTTCCTTTGGCGCCACCTTGTACTCTTCGGTCTTGAACGCCGTCGCGGAACTCACTTCGGGGAAGTACAGCTTCAGTGTCGTCCCGAGGCCTGGCTCGCTGTAGATCCACACGTAGCCGCCCGACTGCTTCACGATTCCGTAGACAGTCGCGAGCCCGAGCCCGGTGCCCTTGCCGGCTTCCTTGGTAGTGAAGAACGGATCGAACGCGTGCTCTCTGATGTCGCGGTTCATGCCAATGCCGTTGTCACCCACTGCCAGCATCACGTAGCGCCCGGGGATCACCGGGGCGTGCTCGCTGGTGTACGTCTCGTCGAGCTCCACATTTCCGGTTTCAATGCTGATCGTGCCACCCTCCGGCATCGCGTCGCGCGCGTTGACAACGAGGTTCACCAGTATCTGCTCGAGCTGACCCGGATCCGCGACGATATATCCGCGCGCGGCGCAGCTCGATGCGATCGTAATGTCCTCCCCGATCAGACGACGGAGCATCGGTTCCACGCTGTTGACGACGCTGTTCAGATCGAGCACGCGTGGCTGGAGGATCTGCTTGCGACTGAACGCCAGTAGCTGTCGCGTCAGCGAAGACGCGCGCTCTGCGGCCGAGCGAATCTGCTTGACGTCCTCGCTGCGCGGATCGGTCGGGTCGAACCCTTCCATGATGATCTCGGTGTTGAGCCGGATCACCGTCAGCAGATTGTTGAAGTCGTGCGCGATTCCGCCGGCCAGGCGCCCGACCGCGTCCATCTTCTGCGATTGCCGGAATTGCTCCTCGAGGTTCCTGCGCTCGGTGAGATCGATTGATACTCTGACGAAGCCCAGCACCCTTCCGCTCTCAGCGCGCACCGGCGACGTGGTGAGCAGGGCAGGGAAGGCTTTGCCCGCTTTACCCTGAACAAGAAACTCACCCGTCCAGCTGTCGCCGGCAGCCCCCTTCTCGGCGATTTCTGCCGCGTGGTCCCGCAGGAATGGCGATGGTGTCAGCTCTTCGATTTGCTTTCCAACCGCTTCCGCCGCCGTCCAACCGTAAAGTTTTTCGGCGTACGAATTCCAGAAAATCACGACTCCATCGGAGTCTGTGGCAACGACAGCCTGCTGCACAGCATTGAGCAGCTGCGCCTGGAAGCGGATCGCGGCTTCCGAGCGCGACAGTTCGGTGACGTCGCTCATCGCGCCGATCATTCTCAGCGCAGCTCCGGAGGGATCGCGAGCGATATAACCGCGATCCATCACGTTGGCGTATTTGCCGTCCGCGCGGCGGTATCGATAGGTGTCGCTCCACGATGTGCCGCCATTTTCCAGCACGGCGTGTATGCCGCCGACGACGCGATCGCGATCCTCCGGATGGATGTGGTCGTACCACCACTGGATCTCGGGGAAGATCTTATTCTGCTTGTGCCCGAATACCGTCTCGACGGAATCATTCCAGACGAGGGCGTTGGTCTTGATGTCCCAGTCCCAGATGACATCGTTGGTTGCCTTGGCGACGAACTTGAATCGCTCGTCGGTGGCGCGAACGGCGCGCTCTGCGGTGCGCTGCTCGGTGACGTCGACGACAATCGCGACCGCGGCGACAGTTTTACCGTCGCTGTCGGCTACCGGTGCTGAGCTCATGCGAACATAGCCCACGGTACCGTCGCCGCGAGCGATGCGGATCTCCTCGCCGCGAACTGATTCTCCGGTGATCACGGTTCGAGCCAGTGGCCACTCCATCGGCAAGTAACGAGTCCCGTTGTCGTGAAACCCGACCCATTCGCAGTACGACTTCAGGTCTGGCGCCGGGCTGAACGGGCTGCGAAAGATCTCCGTCATCTGCGCGTTCACTGAAACCAGGCGACCCGAGGGAACCTCGGCTACCGCGACACCCACTGGCATCTGCTGCTGCACTGCGTGCGCGAGAGTGCGCTCAGCGTGCAATCGAAGCTTGGCGTCGCACGCGACGCGCTCAGCAAAACGCCGCTGGATTTCCGACTTTACCGCGGCTGCCAGCGCCCCGAGGACCTCGACGTCACGCTTTGTCCAATCACGAGGCCGCTCATCCAGCGCGCAGAAAGTGCCGATTACGTGGCCTTCGTCGGTGGCGAGAGGCATCCCGGCGTAGGCGCGGACCTTGGTCCCACGCTGTTTAAGCTCTCCCTCGTTCCAGGCGTCCGCCGTAACCAATGGCCGACCCGTGCCCACCACGTCCTGACAGTAGGTGAGATCGAGCGGGTGCCAGCCAACGGCGAAAGCGTCGCTCGTTGTAGCCACGCTCTTGAAGTACTCCCTTGTCCCCTCGACGAGCGAGATCAGGACGGTGGGGACGCCCAAAAGCTGCGCGGCCAGACGGGTGAAGGTATCGAGACGATCCTCCGTGCCTGTGTCGAGCAATCCCGAGTTATTGAGCGCGGCGAGCCGGACAGGGCTCGTTAATACTTTTTTGTGGGGCAAGACCCGAGAGCTATTGGAAACGAAACGAGGGGTACTATTGGACGATCATCTCCCTCGGTCGGACACCTGTTTTCTCTGCTGGATCGCGTGATCACTGAGGTGCGCGCCGAGGCCCGATTCTACGCTGCCTATTCCTCGTATTCATCCGACCCCTGGACCCACAAAAACGACTGGATGTCTATCATATCGCGCGGTCGTAGATCACCGAGATCTCGCGCGACCCGTGTCGCGAACGAGAGGAGGTGCGAGTAGGTCTGCCAGTTCGGACGCGACTGATAAGGGAAGTCGTATCCGTATTCCCGCGCAGCGGCCCGCGTCACCATCGGCTTGAGGAAGAAGTGGGTATCCGGCAGCGCCAGGAACCCGAAAACTGTTACCAGCGGCCAGGTCAGAACCCTGGTCTGACGCCGCGGCAACCCGGCGACGACTTCACACCAGTGCTCGAATTTGTCGCGGTCCGAGGTCCTGCCGTAGAGAAAGTCGAACAAGCCTTCGGCAAACACCTTGGCGCCGGCAGTGCTTTTGACTGCGTCGCGGAGCGCCATCTTCTCGAAGGAAAAAAGCAGATTCGTGCGCGATTCAATGCTCACGGCTCGTCGCGCGACCTCGGCATACTTCGCGTCTGCATTCAGTTCCCGATGGACTTCTCTGCCAAGCAGCTCTCGCCACCGCTCGTGCGCTTCCCACTTGTAGCCGCGTTCCCAATCGATGTACTTCGCGTCCTGGAATCCTTTGGGAAAAAAGCGGAGAAACTTCCGCCGGCAGCGGAGAGGTCGCGTCGAACTTTTGGGTCTAACGGTTGTGGCAGGCATGCAAACCCGGGTAACTGGAATTGCATTGCAGTGCGAACTTCAGACCAGTCTCTCGGGCAACCCTCTTAGCGGCCGACGACGATTCTCGAGCTCGAGCCGGGAGTCGGTCTTCGCGCGATGATCGGCACGGTGAGGGTGAACGTGGAGCCTCGGCCCTGCTCGCTGCTGACGGCGATGTCGGCGCCCATCCCGCGCGCCAATCCGCGACTGATGGCCAGGCCCAATCCCGTTCCTTCGGTCGTTCGCGTGAGAGCACGATCGAGCTGCACGAATGGCTCGAAGATGGCTTGCTGCTTGTCGTGGGGGATGCCTGGCCCCGTGTCCTGGACGTGGATCGAGACTCTGTTGCCGGCGATGGTGGTGAAAACGCGAATGCTTCCGCCCTCGGGCGTGAACTTCACCGCGTTCGAGAGCAGGTTGATCAGGATCTGACGAAGCTTGTCGGGATCGGTGAGCACGAAGATGCCCGGTGGCGGCGCTTCGCACTCGTAGGTGAGAGACTTGGCGCGAGCGAGTGAGTCCACAACGCCGTCCAGATCCCCTACCAATGCACGTAGGGGTACCTCGAGTATGTCGAAGGCGACTTCCGTGGCATCGAGGCGGGTGAAATTGAGGATGTCGTTGATGATGCCAAGCAAATGCTGCTGGCCGCGGCGGATGCGGTTCAAATCAGACCGCTGTTCTTCGGTTAGAGGACCGTGCAGCTCCATCTCCAGCAGGTCGACGTAACCGCCGATGGAGTTGAGGGGCGTGCGCAACTCGTGGCTCATTACGGCAAGAAACTCCGCCTTTGAGCGATTGGCGCTGTCAGCTGCTGCCCACGCTTTTTTCGCCTCGCTGATCGCCGCGCGTAGCTCCTCGTTGGTCAGAGCGAGCTCGTGCGCCAGTTCTCTGGCTTCGTTCTTTTGGTGTTCTAGTTGGCGGGTCTGGCTTTGCAGCAGCGAGTTGCTTTCTTCGAGGGCGGCGAGGCGCGCAGCTTTCGCATCGCGCTGCCGAGACATTCTGACAGCGCGAATGACTGCGTTTACCTTAGAGAAGGTGAATGGCATAATCGCGCCCGCGCTTCGGGTTACTATACTGACGATTTGGTACAGTTGAGCTGCACCCTAAGTGCCGCGTTTAGCGCTGGGCCCGCCGTGGAGGCCCTTAACGCACATTTGTGATGTTTTCCGAGGCTTCGCGGGCGGAAGGATTCCCTCGCGCACCTTGGAATAGCGGGTGTTTTATCTTGCATCAGTTTTTCAGACCCGGTAGCTCAGTTGGTAGAGCAACGGACTTTTAATCCGTAGGTCGTGGGTTCGAGACCCACCCGGGTCATTGATGGCCAAGGCAAAATCTGGCAAATCTGACCAGGCAGAAGTTGCCCGCGCGATCAACGCGCTACGTCGCATGGTGCGCGGTCTCCGCGCTGCCGCCGAAACAGTCGAGCGCGATCTAAAGATCAGCGCCGCCCAGCTCTTCGTCATGAGTGAGCTGGCGCAGTCGCCGTCGCAATCGATCAAGGATCTTGCGCAAGTGACGATGACCACCCACAGCACAGTGTCTCAGGTAGTTGGTCAACTGCTCACCAAGGGACTGGTTGCTCGAACTGTCGATCCCGCGGACGGTCGACGCTCAGTGCTGCGTCTGACGCGACACGGCATCAGCGTGCTGCGCCGCTCACCGCGCGCGATCCAGCAGGACCTTATAGAGGGGTTCGCCACCTTGCGACCGAACGAGCGACGCGGCCTCGCCAACGGCCTCGAGAAATGGCTCGAGGCTTCCGGGCTCGGCGCCGTTCCGTCGACGATGCTCTTTGACAAGCCGCCTCCGCTGAAGCGGCACTCCGGACGCGCAAAATAAAAAGGACGTCGCGAGACGCCCTTTTTATTCCAACCGCTATCACCTGATTAGGTGCAGGTGATCACACCGGCCGCCATACTGCAGCTCTTTGCAGACTGCGAGTGCGTCGCCGCCGCGCTCCAATCCGGCGGCGGACCGGCAACACCGGTAACGACGATCGTTACGTTCTGCGAAGGCGTGAAGCCCTGCAGAGGAGTGGTGTAATCGGCGGTGCCGCCGAAATACGCACCCTGGTTGTCAGCGGCGTACTGCTCTTCGTAGGTGGCGAGGTTGCGCAGGTCAGACTTCATCGCGGCCACGTATGCCTTGTCCTTCGTATTGGCGAACTTCGGAATCGCGATCGCGGCGAGAATGCCGATGATGACGACCACGATCAGAAGCTCAATGAGGGTAAAACCCTTCCTGTTTCCCGACATCAGTTCTGCTCCTCCATGTGTTGACTGCATAGCGCAGTTGCTGCTCTGAAGACGAGCAGTCGAGAGGGGCAGCAACGAAAAATGCGTCGGTACCGACGCATTTTTTGTAAGCAAACAGTAAGTGGGCTTCTTTTACGGCTGTCCTTCGGGGGGCTTACCCTGAGGAGCGGGTGGCGGCGCGGGTACGGGCGCTTTTTCCGCCTGTGGTTGACCGTTCGGCGCGAGCGGCGACAGCTGGATTCCCGATTCCAGCTTGCGCATCATTTTCACGAACGCGGTGGCGATCTCCGGCTCGAACTCGGTGCCGGCGCGCTCCTCGATGTAGGTGAGCACGCGCTCCGCCTCCCACGCGTCACGATACGGCCGCTTCGTGCGCAGTGCATCGTAGACATCGCACACGTGCACGAGATTGCTGGCCTTGTGACAGGGGCGATGGTAGTGCCGCGTCGGATAGCCCTGGCCGTTGATCATGATGTGATGCTCGTGCGCGACCGCCGCCGCCAGATCGAGCTTGCGGCCGCTCTCGATGATCAGCTTCGCTCCCGCGACGGGATGGTGTTGCATCACCTGACGCTCCTGATCGGTCAGCTTACCGGGCTTGTTCAGGATGTCGATCGGAATGTTGACCTTCCCCAGATCGTGAAGCAGACCGGCGATGCCGAACGCCCGCACATCCTGCTGCGCGAGCTGCAGCGACTCGGCGAGCGCCATCACCAGCACCGAGACGTTCAGTGAATGCGTGGTGGTGTATTCGTCGAACTCCCGGAGCTGCAGCAACGGCAATATCATCTGCTGGTCGCCGTGCATCGCCATCGACAGCGAGCGTACGACTGCCTCTGCTTCGGCCAGCGGCAGCTTGCCACGCTCCGCCACGTCGCGGTGCATCGACTGGATCGATTCCGCTTCTTCCCCGAGGGAGTACGAGATCGTCGCCACCGGCACCGGCGCGGCGAGATCCTGCTGCTCCTTTTTGTCGCCGCGTATGCCGAGAGCGCCGATCTTGATACCGGTCGCACGCGTTGGCCGCGCCTCGGAGGTGTCGATTACCGAGAGAGTTATGCGGGCCATCATCTCTTCCAGGAACTCCTCGTACTGCTCGCGGCCGACGTTCTTGTCGAACTCGATGCGCTGCACACCCGCCTGCGCCAGTCGCGACGCCCACTCCCAGATGCCGAGCTCGCGCAGCACCGTGTCCTGGTAAATCGTCTCCTCGCCCAGGAAAGAGAATCGCGGCAACGGGTCGTTACGCTGCAGATCCTGCAGACACTGATATGAACGGTCGACCGCACGCTCTCTCGCCGGATGACCGTCGTTGTAGAGGGCCATGGTCGAGACAGCCTGACC
Source organism: Gemmatimonadaceae bacterium (assembly GCA_036377095.1). GTDB lineage: Bacteria > Gemmatimonadota > Gemmatimonadetes > Gemmatimonadales > Gemmatimonadaceae > UBA4720. The sequence continues at coordinate 10,478 of DASUZC010000258.1, read as the reverse complement.
AAAAGAGACCAGGAAACGAACCGGATCACTCATTTCGGGCGTCCGGCGTAGTCGGTTTTGCGCGCATGCGTGCGACCTTCGAACGCACCTCAGGGTCCCGGCTTTGTTCCGCGAGCTTGATAGCCCTCTCAGCACCGGGATCGTTGCGCCAATGCGTTGCCACCATGCTCAGAGCGGCCAGCATCTCCGGCGATGTCGGGCACAACTTTGGGCGACGCGCCCAGTTCGTCTCCGTCATGACGTGTGTCAGAAGCCAGTCCAGCACTTCCGGCGTTTTCTTCTGGGCGATGATACGGATTCCCATCGTACGCAGCTGCGAGTCCAGCTCACCGCGATCTACCCGCTGCTTGATCAGGTTTATCCCGATTGGCGGGCATTTCTCCTGAGCAACGGAGAGCCCCGCGAAGACAACGCGATCGTCGGGGTCGGATAGTGCGGCGACGATGGTCTCGTCACGGTCTGCCGGATTCTTGAGCAGCAGTCTTACCGCCTCGCGACGGACGAGCGGTTCGTCGCTTTCCAGATAGGGAAGCGGGGAAAAATCGGCGGGTGTCGAAGAGAGCTTGCCGAGCAGGGCGAGCAGCTCCCTCTGTACCACCGGCGAGGCCTCGGGCAGCCTTCTTACCGTCTCCGTGCTGACGGAATCGCCCAGGGGCTGCACCAGGTCGAAAACTTGTGCGCGAGCTTTGGCTTCGTCGATGCGGAGCGCTGTAGCCAGCAGCATCGGCACGGCAGACGCGCCAAGCCGATTTACGAAGCGCGTGACAAGGGGGATGTCGATCCGTTCGTGCTCAAGCAGAGATTCGAAAACGCGCTGCTCCACGAGAAAATCCCACACTGGCGCGGCTGCACCCGGAGACGGGGCGCGCTCGATCAGATCGAGCAGCGTTTCAATGCGACCGGCGCCCGCCAGATTCTCCATCGCCATGTGCACTTGTGGCCCGAGCGCGCCGATTTCTACGGCGATCTGAATGATGCGCTCTGGCTCGACCTCGGTAGGGTGTGCACCGTTTGCCGTCTTGTCCCTGACGTTACGCAGGCTGGACATGTTCTCGAGCGCGAGACGATATGCTTCCGGATTGGGGTCATCGAGTGACCAGTCGTCCACGAGGCGGCGCATGATATCGCGGATGCTGGGGTCGGTTTTTCCGCGCAGATGCACCCCCGCTGGGTGATGCGCCAGCTTCGACAGCAGCCGCAGCATCGAATGCGAGACGGTCTGGCCTTCAGCGGCGGACACGGCCTTCACCAGGTCGAGCACCGCGTCAACGGTGATGCCCTGTGCGGCGTCCAGCAGAAACTTGCGACGCTGCACCTTGTCACCGCCCATTTCCAGAAGGCGTTCCAGTGTCGATTGTTTCAAGGTGCCGACGAGCCGCGACACTCGACGCTGGAGGCCGACCGCTTCCGGTCCTTCGGCTGTCTTGAGCTCCTCGCCGATCTGCAACAGGTAGCCGACGATTACCTGATCGTAGGCCTCTTCCCGCTGGTGTTCGTCGATGGCGCGCGCCACGGCGGCCGGTTCGAGAGCGGCGTCGTCATCGGAGTCGGTCTTCTTCTTGTCGGGAGCGGAAGTATCCGACACGAGAGCGGCGCGGGCGAGACCGATCCAGAGCTGCGTCGCGCGACCGGAGAGCATTTTATCAGTGCTCGCCGGCTCGAGCGGGTCATCTTCGATCAGCTGCAGACGATCGTAGGTGAGTGGGAAGAAGCGTATGTGGTCCCAGATCTCACCCAGACGCTCCGTGTCGTGACCGATGGGCTTTTCCGCACGCAAGGGGTCAACCGCGAGGGCTGCGAGCGCAGCCGCGAGCTCGTCGCGGCCAATGCCGCGCGTCAGCTTGAGCGCCCCGACGTGGTGCTGGTGCAGTCGCTGCGCCAGCTCCTTGAGAACCGGATTCAGAGGATCGGTCGCCACGCCCTCGATTATCAACTGCCGACGCGCCACCCCGATTGACAGCGAGTCACGGTCCCCGATGAAAAGCGTCCCCAGACGATTCGCGACACCGTCGACTGCAACGTCGAGCAGAGGGTGGTTTTGCGGGTAGATCGCGTGCTTGTTGAGCGTGATCGACATCTCGACCAGGAAGTCAGCAAGCTCGCGCGCAAGCGTCGCCACCGCGGGCTGCGGCGGCGTCGGGGGCGAAGTTGGAGACGCCGGAGGCGTGGTGTGGGGCGGGTTGCTCAAGGGTTGCTTTTTGTGATTTCTGCTGACACATACTCGACGCGCCGGAGGGCTCTCGCGTTACGGCTTTTTCACTATTTGTTTGTCCCAAACCAGGGGTGGTCGAGACCACCCCGCCGACCATGCCTAGAGGAGCGTTACAATGATCAAGGGGTTCAAGGAGTTCCTGCTCAAACAGAACATCGTCGCACTGGCCATCGCGGTCGTTGTTGGGACGGCTCTAAACACCCTGGTGAAGGCGCTCGTCGACGACTTCATCATGCCGGTGGTTCTCTCCGTTGCACCAAACGGCGAATGGCAGAAAGCAACGTGGGACGTCGGGCCGATCAAGTTCGGCGTAGGCGACTTTTTGGCAGCGTTCATCAACTTTTTGATTGTCGCGTTGGTCGCCTGGAGAATTTCGAAGGTCTTCATCAAGCAGGAGGCCGAAGCGCCCAAGAAAAACTGCCCCTTCTGCAAGATGTCGATCGACGCAGCGGCAGTGCGCTGCCCGCACTGCACCAGCCAGTTAGCCGCCGCGTAGAGGCGTCGGCCGACTCGTTTATCGAACGATTCCGAGCGCTGAGCGCACCTCGGAAACGAGTGTGTCGCCCGTAAATGGTTTCTGCAGGTAAGGCGTGTGGTCCTTCTTGTCGGGGAAGACTTCTTCTCTCGGATATCCTGACATGAACAGAACTCGTACGCCCGGACTCAGCTCCCGGAGCTCCTCAACAAGTCCGCGTCCACCGAGCACCGGCATTGCGACATCGGTGAGCACGAGATCGATTTCGCCGACGTGACCGGCGGCGACGCGCAGGGCAATCGCGCCGTCGGACGCCTCGAGCACCCGATAACCCTGGTGCAACAGGATCTTGCGGGCCAGACTTCTGACCGACGCCTCGTCTTCGACCAGTAGTATGGTGCCCGTCAGCGACGGACCCTTGTCGGCCGCTGGCGTCGATTTGTCGGCTGACCGCTTGCGTAGCGTCGTCTCGACGAGTGTTCCGTCAAACGGTTCGAGTCGCGACGACGCCAGCAGCTGCCTCGCCAGAATCGACGCACGCTTGGATGCGCGTTGAATTTCGTCAAGCTCCTCGGCGTTCTCCGCGTTTTCGCCCACTGACTCGAGCAGGAACTCGGTGTTGATCTGAATAACCGTCAGAAGGTTGTTCAGTTCGTGTGCGACAAAGCTCGCGGTTTTGTTCGCTTCTTCGAGAGCGCGAGCGCGGGACTGACTGTTGTTATCAGCGGCGACGGCTTTCTGCTTTGCCGATGCGCGAGTTGCTTTCTTCAGAGTTGCTCCCGTGTTCGATGCCAGACGATCCCTGATGCGAATTTAAAACGACCGACCACGAATTCCCCAGGTCGACCGGAAATCGTAGGATGTTTGCGACGCAAGCAATAGATTGGCCAGCCATGTGTCCCCCCGATTCCAACAATGAGTTCCGGGCGATTGTCGAATCGGCGCCAGACGCCGTCATCGTCTATACCACCGAGAAATTCCTCTATCTGAACCCATTCGCCGCCCGCCGTCTTGGCGGCGACCCGGCCGAGTTGGTCGGGCAGCCGATCATGGCGTTCGTACATCCCGATTCATTGCCCGTCGTCATGCAGCGTATGAGCGAGGTGTTCGGAAGCGGCGGCACAGGGACGCCCCTCGAGGTGAAATTCCGCTCCCGGACGGGAGAAGTAATTCTGGCCGAAATCGTTTCCGTACCGATAATTTTCGACGGACAGCCAGCCCGGCTCGGCATGATTCGGGATATCTCGCGACGCGCCGCGACCGAACGGGCTTTGCGCGAGAGCGAAGAGCTTTTTGCAAATGCTTTCCGCATGTCGCCGCATGGGATGGCCTTCGTCAATCACCAGGGTCGGTTCACGCGGGTTAACCGCACCCTATGCGAGATGCTTGGCTACTCAGAAGAGGAGCTGCTCAACCTCGGGTTTGCGGACGTCACCCATCCGGACGATGTTGCAATTGACCTCGATCAACTGCGGCGCCTCATAGGGCGCGAAGTGAGCAGCTATCACCGTATCAAGCGCTACGTTCGCAAGGATGGTCGCCCAATCTGGGTATCACTCGCCGTCGCCGCCGTCCACGATAGCGAGGGCAAACCGATCTACTTCATCGGCCAAATTCAGGACATCACACTGCAACGTCAGATGGAGGATGAGCGAGCGAACGCCCAACGCCGAGCTGGAATCACCGAAGCGACGATTGCCGTTGCCCACGAGATGAATAACGTGCTGACGGTGCTGATGATGAACGCCGAGTTGCTCGCTCATGATGCGCGCCCTGAAGAGGTGCCGGAGCTGGCTACCGAGGTGCTGGCGGCGGCGAGCAGGATTTCTTCTACGGTCCAGCGTCTCCGTAATGTCATCGACGTTCCGTCGATCGATTATCTGGGCGAGAAGAAAATGCTCGACCTCTCCGACAAATCCCCCAGGAAACGCGTCAAGAAAGGCAAATAGTCTCTCAGAAGCCGGATGGATAAACCATCTGGCTGCGAAAAACTGACGTTCTTACATTTGCGCTCGATGCCAAGGCCCGAGGAAACGCCGCTTATAGGTCGGAGCGCAGATCTGGCGATCCTCTCCAAATCTCTCGACGAAGCGGCGAACGGCAGCGGACGCACAGTCTTCATTGTCGGCGAGGGTGGGATCGGCAAGACGCGCCTCGCTGCTGCCGTGGCCGAGCGTGCGCGGAAGAAGGGGTGGATGGTCGTAAGTGGTCGCGCTTATCCCGTGGAGACGGGAGTGCCGTACGCGGTCTTCTCCGATGCGCTTGTTCCGCTATTGAGGAGTATGGACCCGTCGCATCTATCGGTGCTCACGCGCGGCGGGGCGTCGGAGTTCTCGCAGATGTTCCCCAACCTCTCACCTGCGTCAGACCAACCGCGCCAATCGACGGGCGCCGATCCCGCCGAGATCAAGGCGAGACTGCTCTGGAATTTCACGCAGTTCCTCGGTCGTCTCGCGGCGAAGCAGCCACTGTTCGTGCTGCTCGAGAATCTGCAGTGGGCAGATGCATCGTCCCTGGAGCTGTTGCACTTCGTGGCGCGGCAGAGCGACGGCCAGAGAGTTTTCCTGGTCGGCACGTACAACGATGCCGATCGCGACGCGAACGTAGTTCTGCGAAACACCGAGCAGTCCCTTTTGCGCCTGGGTGCCGTCACGGTGCACAAGCTCACCCCGCTGTCCCATCCTGATGTCGAGGAGCTGGTACGTCAGATGTTCGGCGCGGATAAGAGCACGACCGGACAATTCACAACCCTCCTGTACGGCTGGACCCGCGGCAATCCGTTTTTCGTCGAAGAGATCCTGAAATCACTCGTCGACTCCCGCGCGCTCTCTCGCGTCGACTCGCGCTGGCAAGGGTGGGAGATCGACAAGCTGCAGCTGCCAACGAGCATCCGGGATGTCCTCAAAGCGCGCGTTGAGAGGTTGTCGTCGAACGCGCGCACCCTCGCAAACCTGGCCGCCGTCGTTGGAACTCGAGCGCCCTATGAAACGCTGCTCAAGGTTTCCGGGCTGTCGGAGAAAGACGCGGTTGCAGCGCTCGACGAGCTGTTGGGAGATCGCATCCTCGAGGAGACAGGAACGGTCGAGGCCATTCGCTACGATTTCACCCATCCGTTGTTGCAGCAGGTGATTTACTCCGATTTGGGACAGGCACGCGCTCGCGTGCTCCATGGAACCGTCGCCGAGAGTCTGGAGAGACTGTATCGACGTGAGGCGATCGCGCACGCGGACGAGCTCGCGCTGCATTTCGCCCGGGCGCATTCGCCCCTCCTCGCGCGCAAGGCAGTCATGTACTGCCACGCCGCCGGACGCGCGGCCCTCGAGAAATACGCGAATCGCGAGGCGGCAAACTATCTGGCGATCGCGCTCGAGACTCTCGAGCAGTTCACGATCGAGGGGGACGCTCCTCGCGAAGAGATCGTCACCACTCTCGCGCGGGCGAGACAGCGACTCGGCGAGTACGATGCCGCGATCGAGCTATGGGGACGCGCCAGGATCGCGGCTGTCGAGCGCGGTGAGCGAGGAGCGGTTGCCGATATCGAGCATCGGATGGGTCTCGCAAGCTACTGGAGTGGGCGGTACAGCGATGCTCTGTCGCACTACGAAGCGGGCCTGGCGGCGGCAGACGCCGCGTCTCCAGAGACGATCGTTCGCCTACGACTCGCCAATGGCATCGCACTTCAGGATCTCGGCAATCTGAAGCAGGCTCAAAACGAAGTTGAGTCTGCTCTGGCCGCGGCGGCGGCCGGAGGCGTGCAGAACGATGCGCTGTTATCGCGAGCACACCGGGCATTGTTGCTGATGTACGCGTGGACGGGCCCGCTGGCGTTGGCTGGCGAGCACGGCAAGCAGGCACTCGCACACGCCCAGGCAGCAGGGCAACGAATGCTGGAGTGGACGGCGCATTGGGGCATGGCGTTGCTGGAAGGAGTGTCGGGCGATGCGCCGCGCGTCGCGGAGCACATCGCGGAGAGCGAACGACTTGCCGACGCGATGCAGTCACCACTACTCCCGCTGTGGTCTGCCGAAGTGTCGGTGCAGTACAAAATGGTGATCGGCGAATGGGACGCGGCAATCTCGATCGGTGAGCGTACGATTGCTGCCGCGAAGAGTCTCAACCAGCGAATGCTGTTGCCGCGCCTTTACGTCTGGACCGGACTGATTTACCTGTATCGCGGCGCGACGGAGAAGGCCAAGGAATACTTCGATCTGGGATGGAAGCTTGCCGGTGGCGGGAGGGCAGCAGCATCGGATGGCGCTGATGCTCGACCTTTCGACATACCTTCGATTGTCCCGGCACATTTCGGCCTTGCGTCCTATTACCTCGCCGTGGGTAACCCGGCCGAAGCAGTGCGCATTGGGGAAGCCGGATTGGAGATCGCCGACGGCTCGGGGTACATCGTCTGGTCATTGCAGTGGCTGCTGCCCGTGGTTGGCGAGGCGGCACTCGTCGGACGGGATTTCGATCGCGCCGCCCGACACATGGCGAGAATGCGCGTCGACGCCGAGCGGCTCGGACATCGTCTCGGGCTGGCATATGCCGATGCCTGTGACGGATTGCTGGTGTGGTTCAGGGACGGCGATCCGCAGGGCGCGATTCCGAAATTGCGCTCGGCCGTCGAGCAGCTCGAATCGATCCCATATCCGCCGCAAGCGGCGCGGGTCAGACGTCGCCTCGCCGGCGCGCTGCTGGAAGTCGGTCAGGCGGAGGAAGGGAAGCGAGAGCTCAAAAAAGCGCATGACGTACTCGCCAAGCTCGGCGCAGCCGATGAATTAACCGGCACGCGCGAAGAGATGCGCGAGCGCGGCGTGCGGCCACCGCCAAAGACTGTGACGCCCGGAGCGGCAGGCCTCACGGGTCGCGAGATCGAGATTGCACGTATGGTTGCGACCAGGAAATCGAACAAGGAAATCGGTAGTGCGCTGCAGATATCATCGCGCACGGTCAGCACCCATTTGTCAAACATCTTCGTCAAGTTGAGTGTCAACTCGCGCGGCGAGCTCGCCGACTTCGTGCGACAGAACGGACTGCTGGATAGCTAAAGAATCCCGGCCGTCATCGACTAGATTTGCCGCATGATCGATGACATTCTCGCCGAGCTCGAAGCTGACACTTCGCTCGAGACTGGACACCAGTTCGCGGCGATAACTGCCCGGTATTTCGCCTCCACGCGCGCCGGCGCTGGTCAGGTCTCTACACCGCTCAGTAGCGACGAGATCGCTGGGCGATTCGCGGAGGATTTTCCGCGCGAAGGGCGCCCAGTCAGCGAAATAATCGAGCGGCTGGAAAAGCAGGTGATCGCCGACGCCAACAAATCCTATCACCCCATGTACATGGGGCATCAGACGTCGCCACCGCTGCCGATTGGCGTATGGATGGAGAGCGTCATCGGCGCGCTGAACCAGTCGCTCGCAGTCTGGGAGATGTCCCCGACCGCGAGCATGATCGAGCATCAGATCGTCGCGTGGCTGGGGGCTCTTGCCGGCTACGGAGCGGGCGCTGGAGGGACGATGACATCGGGCGGTACCGAAGCGAATTTCACGGCGCTCCTCGCCGCGCGAAACGCCGCCATACCGAACGCGTGGGAAGAGGGAGTGGGTGCGGATCCGCCGGTCGTCGTCTACGGCGAGCACGCGCACTACGCGGTGACACGCGCCATCGGCCAGCTTGGGCTGGGTCGGCGACGCGGCATCTCGATCGCGTCGAGCAATTACAAAATCGACGTCGAGTTGCTGCGCGTCACGCTGCAGCGCCTGCGAGAGGAAGGGAAGCGCGTAATGGCCGTCGTGGCAACGGCGGGCACGACCGCGACCGGATCGTTCGACGACCTCATCAGCATCGGCACGATCTGCGAAGAGCAGGCGATCTGGTTTCACGTTGACGGCGCCCACGGGGCGAGTGCGCTCCTCTCAGCACGTCCGCCGCGCGCGGTGACCGGTTTGCGCTACACGCAGTCGCTGGCCTGGGATCCGCACAAGATGATGCTGCTGCCGCTTGCCGCCGGGATAGTTCTCACGCGAAGCGAGGGCGATCTCGAACGCGCTTTCGCGCAACAGGCGCCGTATCTGTTCCACGACAGGAAATCGACGCGCGTCGTCGACCAGGGCATTCGCAGCTTTCAGTGCTCGCGTCGCGCCGACGTGCTCAAGCTGTGGGCGGTCATTCAGCGATACGGCTCAATCGGTCTTGGCCAGCTGCACGATCATTTGTGCGATACCGCGCGCTTGCTTTACGAAGCAATTCAGGAGCGCGACGACTTCGAGGCTCTCCACGAGCCGGAGTCGAATATCTTGTGCTTCCGCTACATCGGTCACGGCGGGAAACGAAATAAGCAAAGCGCCGAGCGCATCGACGCGCTGAATCGCGAGCTGCGACCTCGCTACAACAAAAAGGGAACGGGTTGGATCACGGCGACCCTCCTCGATGGTCGACCGGTGCTGCGCGTGACGATGATGAATCCGCGCACGAATGCGACGCACGTGCGGGCGCTTCTCGACGGCCTCGCCGCACAAGCGGCCGCGCTGGAATCAGCCTGAGCGCGCGACGCGTGGCTCAGGCGTCGAGTCTTCATCCACGCGACCGAATTCGACCGCGTGCCGCTCGCGCCCGAGCCAGGCGATAATCGCCGCCGCCGAGAAAACGATCACGGCGACGATTGCCATCGACCGCGCGTAGCTCATTCGCGTCGCCAGCACTGCTTCCAGGTATGCGACCGAGCTCGCGATCAGCACGCCGCACTGATACGCGAAGCCCGGCAGAAACCCGCGCACGTTGTCCGGCGAGAGCTCAGTGATGTGGGCCGGGATTACGCCCCAGGCGCCCTGCACCATGAACTGCATCAGGAACGCCCCGATCACGAGACCAACGAGGGCGGGAGAGAATGCCCACAGCGGAATGACGACGATCGCAAGCACCAGCGCCAGGACTATCGAGCGGCGCCGACCAACTCGATCTGACAAATAGCCGAAGCTGACGCCACCAATGATGGCTCCAACCATCGAGAACGCAGTCAGCGCCGCGCGCTTTTGTGGAGAGAATCCCCAGTCACGCTGCAGGAACGTCGGATACATGTCCTGCGTACCGTGGGACACGAAGTTCATCCCGGCCATCAGCAGTGTCAGGTATAGGAACAGCTTCCAGTGCGAGGCAATGCCGCGGCCCAAGCTGCTCCAATCCTTGTGACGAGTCTTCTCCCAGACTTCGGATTCGTGGACGCGCATCCGGACGAAGATCGCGAGCAGTGCCGGCAAGCCGCCGATGAAGAACATCGGCCGCCAGCCCCAACGCGGAAAGACGAAGAAGTAGCAGACGGCTGCCAGCAAATAGCCGGTGGCGTAGCCCTCCTGCAGCAGACCTGACAGCACGCCGCGCCTCGCCCTGGGAGCCTTTTCCATCGCCAGCGATGCGCCAACTCCCCATTCACCGCCCATGCCGATGCCGAACAACGCGCGTAAAAACAGAAACGTCGCGTAGTTGGGTGCCAGTCCGGACAGCACTTCGATGATCGAGAAGAAAACGAGATCGATCATGAGTGGGAGTTTCCGCCCGTATCGATCAGCCATCAGCCCGAAGATGAATGCTCCAACCGGACGAAAGGCGAGTGTAATGGTGATCGTCAACGCGATGTCGGCGTCGGATTTGCCGAATTCTTTGGCGATCGCCGTCAACGCGAAGACGACGAGGAAAAAGTCGAACGCGTCGAGCGTCCAACCGAGGAAGCTTGCCAGGACCGCCGAGCGGTGTCCGCGTGGGACAGCGCCAGCTACGGATCCGGGACTGATCGCGTCGGTG
>DASUZC010000257.1:0-2666 GCA_036377095.1 Gemmatimonadaceae bacterium | reverse complement strand
AATAAGATGACTGCGGCGGATAGTGCGCTGAATTCGGATCTGACGACTGCGGCAGCGAGCCGCCCATACACGCCGCTCGACAGCATCACCGCTGCAGAGCGTGCTGGTGTAGCGACCACGACTGCGCCGACAACGGCGTTGCGAAGCACCTCGACACCGCGCACGACGACGGTTCGCAGAACCTCGACCGCGCGTCGCAGCAGCTCGTCCGGCGGCACGTATTCGTCCGCTCCGGTTTACAGCGCTCCGGCTCCACGTGAGCCAGTAGTGGTCAAGCACACCAAGCGTGACGCCGCGATTGGCGCCGGCGCGGGTGCAGTAATTGGCGCCGTCACCAGCAGGAACAAGGTGAAAGGCGCAATCATCGGTGGCGCAGCCGGCGCAATCCTCGGCGGCATCATCGGCAATAACGTCGACAAGACGAAGAAATAGCTTAGCTGTTGCTACAAAACCGGCCCTGCATCGTCCTGATGCAGGGCCTTTTTACTTCCAGTTGCGCTTGTGTTCCCCCACGCGCCACCTTACGATGGACCGGCAATGCATTTAGAGAATGACACGGGCACCTCGCAGCAGGCGGTGCCTCTGATACCAACACCAACCTCGCCGCTGCGCGCACTATGCATTGCGCGCCACTGCATTTTGAGCGAGCACATCGCGCGATACTTCGCGGAAATGGGCGTTGTCACAACCAATGCCGTCGGCCTGGAATCAGTGGTGAAAGGAACGGCGGACTGGTCGCCGGACGTCGTCATCTGTGACTACGACGTACTGGCGACTGTCCCTCTCGAGCAATGGGAGCAAGATCGCCTGCTGTCCGAGACGCCAGTCGTCGCCGTGAGCCTGACCCGCCACGCCGAGGAGCTGCACCTGCTCGACGTCAACGGCATTGCCGGATTCCTCTATCTCCCGACGCTGGACCAATCGGCAGCGCTACGGATCCTGTATGCTGCCGCAGCTCGAGCCAGGTACTCGTTGCCGTCGTCCGCAACGGGCCCGCGGGTACCCTCCGCCGCATCAACGAGGCCCGTCGAGCACAGTTAAATTTCGAGTATGAGTAACGACCCGATAACGGGCGCCTTCAACGACGCGTATGTCTCTGAGGCGTACGAAGCCTATCGGCGCGACCCATCGTCTGTAGACGAGTCGTGGCGTCAGTTTTTCCGATTTGCCGAAAGCATTGCCGGCGCACCAGCGCCGGCTGTAGGCACAGCCCTTTCCGCAGCGGGAGAACTCGATCCCGCTTTTCTTCGCCGCGTCGCGGCTGCGGCCGAGCTTGTTGATGCGATCCGCAGCTATGGCCACCTGGCCGTACCGCTCGATCCGCTCGGTACCGAGCCCGACGGTGCGCCGGAGCTGACGACCGAATTTCACGGTCTGACCGAAGAAGATCTCAAAAACATTCCGGGAGTCGCGCTCGGTGCGTCGGGCGGGAGCGCCGCCGAGGTCGTGGGGCGTTTGCGCGAGCTCTATTCGTCGAAAATCGGATTCGAGATATCGCACGTTGGCAGGGCGGACGAGCGCGAGTGGCTGCGTCAGGAAATCGAGAGCGGACGTCTTCATGCCGCCCTTGGAGTCGAGGAAAAGAAGGCAGTTCTCGAGCGACTGACACGCGTCGACGGATTGGAGCGTTTCCTCGGGCGCGCGTATCAGGGCTACAAGCGATTCTCGATCGAAGGAACCGACATGCTGGTGCCGATGCTGGACGTAGCGATCGAGACAGCGGCGGAGCACGGAGCCCGCGAAGTCGATCTGGCGATGGCGCATCGCGGTCGCATCAACGTCCTCGCACATACGCTCGGCAAACCGTACGCGACCATCTTCGAGGAGTTCGAGGGCAAGCACGCGACCACGAACGCCGTCAGCGAGACCGGCGACGTCAAATACCACCTCGGCGCCACCGGGACGCGGCAGACCGCGAGCGGCAAGCAGATGGAAGTGGTGTTGATCCCGAACCCAAGCCATCTCGAAGTGGTGAATCCTGTCCTGGAGGGAGTTGCGAGGGCGCGCCAGGTTTTGGCGGGACGCGGGACGGGGGAAGAGGGAAGCGGGAAGCGGGATGAGGCGGCCGTTGTCCCCATCTGCGTGCACGGGGATGCCGCTTTCCCTGGAGAAGGGGTTGTCGCTGAGACCTTCAACCTTTCCGGCCTCAATGGATTCCGCACCGGTGGAACGCTGCACATCATCGTCAACAATCAGGTCGGATTCACAACCGATCCGATCGACGCGCGTTCGACGCGCTACGCCAGCGATCTTGCCAAAGGCTTCGAGGTGCCGATCGTGCACGTCAACGCCGATGATGCCGAATCGTGCGTACATGTAGTGCGGCTGGGCATCGCGTATCGCGCCAAATTCGGCAAGGATTTCCTGATCGACCTCGTTGGCTACCGCCGTCACGGACACAACGAGACCGACGAGCCGGCATTCACGCAGCCGATGCTTTACAAGCAGATCAAATCGCATCCATCGCCCCGCGAGGTGTGGGGCAACCGTCTCGTCGCGGAAGGAGTCGTCTCCGCCGATGAAGTGAAGCAGCTCGATGCTGCTGCAGCGGCGGAATACGATCAGATCCTGACGGCGATGAAGGCGGGGGAGCTACATACGCCCGAGCACAATCCGGCAAAGGATGCCGAGGCCGATCAGTCGGGGGCAGGCAGCGGTGATACCGC
>DASUZC010000256.1:0-30819 GCA_036377095.1 Gemmatimonadaceae bacterium | reverse complement strand
GGGTCAGCTGATCGAGATCGATTCCGCCTATGGTCACGACGCGTTTCTCGGCGACGCACAGCGTTTGGCGCCCTTTATCGAAGAGCTGCTCAATATCGAGCGGAGGGCGCTGGTATGAGCGAGTCTCGAGAGAGGAGGTCAGAGTCGAAGCGCGCCGTAACGCGCGCGGTTCGGGCGGGGATTGCAACGGACCTTCATCACGGCGCCGTAGTGCCGCCGATCCACCTTTCATCTACCTTCGCGTTTGATGGCTTCGGGAAGAAGCGGACCTACGATTACACCCGGACGGGCAATCCTACTCGCGACTACCTGGCCCAGGCGCTCGCCGAGCTGGAAGGCGGAGCCGCTGGAGTCATAACGAGCACCGGTATGTCTGCGGTCAACCTGGTGCTGCAACTGGTTCGTCCCGGCGATCTGGTAGTCGCCGCCCACGATTGTTACGGCGGCACGCACCGCCTGCTGCGTTCGCTGGGTGCTCGGGGACACTTCGAAGTCCTGTTCGCCGATCTGACGTGCGACACCGCCGCGGATCTAGTGAGCGACAAGCGTCCCCGACTGCTTTGGATCGAGACGCCAAGCAATCCGCTGCTGCGCATCACTGATCTCGACCGTCTGATCAGTGCGGGGCACGCCGCGGGCGCCACAGTCGCAGTCGACAACACTTTCCTCTCGCCGGTGCTGCAGCGACCGATCGAGTTTGGCGCAGATCTGGTCGTGCACTCGACGACGAAGTACTTGAACGGACACAGCGATGTCGTCGGTGGAGCGGTAGTCACCGCCGATGCGTCGCTCGGCGAAGAGTTGGCGTGGTGGGCCAACTGCCTTGGCGTTACCGGGGCTCCGTTCGACAGCTTCCTGACGCTTCGTGGTTTGAGAACGCTGCATGCTCGCATGGCCGTTCACTCCACCAACGCCAATGCGCTGATCGAAGCGGTCGTCGACCATCCAGCGGTGCGCCGTATCTATTACCCCGGATTGAGCTCGCACCCGGGACACGAGACAGCGCGCAAGCAGCAGGATGGATTCGGCGCGATGGTGAGTATCGAGATCGAGGGCGGAATTGCGGGCGTCGAGACTTTCGTCAACACGCTGACTTGTTTCACGCTTGCTGAATCGCTTGGTGGCGTCGAAAGTCTCGTTGCTCATCCGGCAACGATGACGCACGCATCGATGGACGAATCCGCGCGACGTGCAGCCGGTATTGACGACTGCCTGATCAGGCTCTCGATCGGGATCGAGAGTCAGGATGATCTGGTGGTTGATGTGGTTGACGCGCTCGACGCAGTGGCAGTGTCGATCGATTCGAGCGCAGATGTGATCGGCGCGGGCGAGGAAGCAATAGTCTAAGCGTTGCGTCAGGCTGGACCGCGCTGCAGTATCATTGCTCCCAACAGCCACTTCCTCGTTTGCGCAGGTGATCTCATGTCGGCCAGACTTTCCGCAGTCATTCTTTTTCTCGCTCCCGCCGTCGCTTACGGTCAATCGCCGTCGTACATCGTTACCAGGCTCGGCACTGACACTGTTGCCGTCGAGCGCTACACGCGCAGCGCTGCCAAGCTCGAGGGCGACCTCGTACTCCGCTATCCGCGCGTCAGGACGCTTCACTATGTAGCGGATCTCACGCCCAACGGCGCGATCAAGTCGATCACAACAACCGTGGTGCGGGCATCGGCACCGGCGGGCGGACCTCCATTCCTGAAGATGGTCACCACCTTCGGGGACACCGTGGCTGTGATCGAAACCACGCGCAACGGCCAGCGCGACACCACGGCAAGCGGGACCCGCGTGTATCATGGAGCCGTTTCACCGTTTTTTGGCGTAGAGCCAACGTCCTATGGCATTTATGAGCAGTTGCTCGCCTCGTCAAAACTTGGACGTGACAGTGTTGCGTACGTACTCGTTGCGCCCGGATCCGATGCGTCACCATCCATAATCCTGAAACGTCGCGGTGCGGACTCTGTCGCGTTCATCAGCACCTTCTTCCCGGGATGGATCGAAGTGGCTCGCGTCGATTCACGCGGACGTATCCTGGGTGTCGATGCAACGCCGACAACTATCAAGACTGTAGCGCAGAGCGTACCTAGTCTGGATGTCGATGCGCTCGTCAAGTCGTGGGCAGCGATCGAAGCCGCCCGTGGCGGAGCGATGGGGCAGATGTCGCCGCCCGATACGGTGCGGAGCGCCGTCGGCGGGGCAAACGTCACCGTCGCCTACAGTCGTCCGCTCAAGCGCGGTCGAGTGATCTTCGGCAATGTCGTGCCGTGGAATCAGGTGTGGCGGACAGGTGCGAACGCCGCGACCGTGTTCACAACCGACAAGGATCTCGTTTTCGGAACGACGGTGGTGCCAGCCGGGAAGTACACGTTGTGGACAGTACCGACGCCGAATGGAGCGCAGCTGATTTTCAACAGCGAAACCGGACAGTGGGGAACCGACTACCACGCCGACAAGGATTTTGCGAAGGTCAATCTCACTCAGTCGCAAGCCTCGCCGCCGGTCGAGCAATTCGTAATTGGCGTCCAGCCGCAGGGAAGTGGAGGAGTTTTGACTTTCTCATGGGATGACCGGCGCTACGCGGTGCCGTTCACGGTGAAGTAGGTGGCAACGGCTTCGGCTCCGGCAAACCGCGATCGCTGGCTAAGCGCTATCGGTTACGGTTTGCTGGCAGAGATCGCGACGATCATTGCGATCGTCATCATCGTTAGCGTCTACAGATACGGGGTCGCGCGTGGGTTGTCTCCAGAGGCGTACGCTGCCTTTGGTGAGAGAGTCGGCGAAATCGTCGGGCTTGTTGGTGGGACCTTATTCACCTATCTGTTCGCGCGCCTTTTGATGCGCCGGCTATCGGACAACTTCATTGCGCACGGGATTGTCGTCGCGGTCACGGCGGTCGCGCTCTCCGTTGGAGGCTCGATTGCCGGGCATGGTTCAGTTCCTGCCGCTTACATCGTGGCCTCACTGCTGAAGCTCGCCGCCGGCGCGTTGGCCGGCTGGCAAGCCCAGCGACGCATCCTCGTCAGTCCGTAATCGTCAGCGATACTGGATTGTCGAGGTAGACCTCTTTGGTCTCCCGACGGAAATGGATGATCCGCCAGAACCAACTCTCTTCGCGCGGCTCTCCACCTTCGGTCATCACCAGCTTGGCGAGATCGGCGACATCGTCCGGGTCCATGCGCAGGCATCCGTGCGACGCGGCTGATCCGAGGCTCTCCACGTCGTCGGTTCCGTGGATGTAGTAGTCCGGCTCCTTGAAGAACATCTTCACGACCTTCATCGGATTCTTGGGATCGCCCGGACCCTTCGGCGTTTTGTTCTTGGCCCACTCGGAATTCGGCGGCGGATGCCAGCTCGGATTCCAAACGATTCTGCGAATGTTGAACGTCCCGAGCGGCGTTGGATACCGATCCTGACCGACCGCGACGCTGTAGGTCTTGATCGTCTCGCCGCCGCGTTTGACAGCAATCATGCGCTTGCTGAGATCGGCGATTAGCGAGACTGGCGCTACCTGCGCGACCTCCACCGCTGTGGTATCGCGGCCCGCAGTGGGCGCATTCTCCGGCACCCCTATTTGTGCTGACGCGCAAGCAGTGAGGGTTAAAGAAGCGAGCCCGGCGAGAAAAGCTAAGTTCTTACGGGATAAAGTCATTTCGAGCCTGGTTTCACGTTGGTTGCTGGTCTTCATGTACGGATGATTATTCAAATGCCGTTCCACGACACAGCCGATCCCTCTTAAGCTCAGCCGGGAACATTTTTCGCTCCAATCCGCCCGAACCTGCATTTTTCCGGTTTCCAACTGGAGCCATTTCTGGGATCGTTCGCGCACCGCGCCTCCATCGTCCTCCTTCTCTCTGTTGCCGGTAGTGGATTAACCGGCGCACAGACCCTGGATCCCTCGCTTTATGCGAGCCTCGAATGGCGCATGATCGGGCCCTTTCGCGCCGGTCGCACTGTCGGTGCGACGGGCGTGCGTGGCCAACCGAACGTGTTTTATGCGGGCGTTAACGACGGTGGAGTCTGGAAGACCACGGATTACGGGCGCGTCTGGGTGCCGATCTTCGACGATCAGCCGACGGGGTCCATTGGTGATCTCGCTGTAGCACCGTCAAATCCCAATGTGATCTATGTCGGGTCAGGCGAAGGATTGCAGCGTCCTGATCTATCCACCGGCGATGGCATCTACAAATCAACTGATGCGGGCAAGACCTGGCGACATCTCGGTCTTCGCGACGGTCAACAGGTAGGAAGCATCATCGTCGACCCGCGCGACGAGAATCGACTCTTCGTCGCCGTGCTCGGCCATCCCTACGGGCCGAATGCGGAGCGCGGCGTTTACCGCTCGACGAACGGCGGCGAAACGTTCGAGAAAGTTCTCTACAAGGATGAGAACACCGGCGCGATCCAGGTCGGCTTCGATCCGATCAATCCGCAGATCGTCTACGCCGCGCTGTGGGCAGGACGCCAGGGTCCGTGGGAGAACTCCTTCTGGAATGGACCGCTGAGCGGTCTCTTCAAATCAAGCGATGCTGGGACCACCTGGCGTCAGATCGGCCAGGGTTTTCCAACGGCGGCGCAGGGCCTCGGCAGAATTGGGTTCACCATCGCCCCGAGCGATCCGCGTCGGATGTACGCGACGGTCGACGCGCCGACACTGGGTGGCATCTATCGCTCGGATGATGGGGGTGAAACGTGGCGCAGGACGAACGATGAAGTCCGGGTCTGGGGTCGCGCATCAGATTTTGCCGAGCTCAAAGTAGATCCTCGCAACGCTGACGTTCTGTACTCGGCCAATACGTCGACCTACCGTTCAACCGATGGCGGAAAAACCTTCACCGCCGTCAAGGGTGCACCGGGCGGGGATGACTACCATCGGATCTGGATCAATCCCGACAACCCGGACATCATGTTGTTCGCTGCGGACCAGGGCGCAATCGTCACCGTCAATGGCGGGCAAACCTGGAGCTCGTGGTACAATCAGCCGACGGCGCAGTTCTACCACGTCATCACCGATAATCAGATTCCGTATTGGGTTTACGGAGGACAGCAGGAAAGCGGCTCAGTTGGCACTTCGAGCCGTGGTGATTATGGCGCCATCACTTTCCGCGAGTGGAATCCGGTAGGCGCCGAGGAGTACGGCTACATCGCGCCTGATCCGCTCGATCCAAACATCGTTTATGGCGGGAAGATCACCCGCTTCGACCAGCGCTCGCGGGAGGTCCAGAATGTCAGCCCCGAGGCTGTGCGCTCCGGCAAGTACAGGTTCCTGCGCACGGCGCCGATCATCTTCTCGTCTGTCGATCCGCACATTCTCTATTTCGCGGGGAATGTGCTTTTCAAGACGACCAACGGTGGGCACAGTTGGGATGTCATCAGCCCGGACCTGACTCGTCGCGACTATGCAGTGCCGGCGAGCTACGGCATGTTCACCAACGGAGATTTATCGCGTGCAAAGAATCGCGGAGTGATTTATACGATCGCACCGTCGTTTCGCGATCTGAACGTGATCTGGACGGGCTCCGACGACGGAGCGATCAACATCACCCGGAACGGCGGTAAGACCTGGACCAACGTTACTCCGGCTGCGCTGACGCCGTGGTCGAAGGTTTCATTGATGGAAGCCTCGCATTACGACGATCAGTCGGCGTACGCAGCGATCAATCGCATCAAACTCGATGATCTCCATCCGCACATCTATCGTACCCACGATGGCGGGAAAAGCTGGAAGGAAATCGTTGAGGGAATTCCGGCCAATGAGGTAGTAAATGCAGTCCGTGAGGATCCGCTCAAGCGCGGCCTTTTGTTCGCCGGCACTGAGCGCGCGGTTTATTTCTCCCTCGATGACGGCGATCACTGGCGTCCGCTGCGGCTCAACATGCCCGCGACTTCGATTCGCGATCTCGTCATTCACGACGACGACATTGTCGTTGGCACGCACGGACGTTCGTTCTGGATCCTGGACGACATGACACCGCTGCGTCAGCTAAACGAGAAACCTGAGACCCAGGATTTTCTGTTCAAGCCGAAGCTCACCTATCGTTTCAGACGCGACAAGAACACCGACACGCCGTTGCCACCCGATGAACCGGCAGGAAAGAATCCACCGGACGGCGCGATCATCAATTATCGTCTTGCTCGCGACGCGACTACGCCGGTGGTGATCGAGATCGTGGATGGCAACCGAAACGTCGTGCGAACCTTTGCGAGTACTGACTCGATCGAGCCAATCGAGACGGACCTAAACGTTCCGACTTACTGGGTGCGTCCAGCGCAGCGAATCGCCGCGAAAAAGGGCACGCACCGATTCGTGTGGGATCTTCACTATCCGCCGCCAAAGGTTCTGGCGCACGACTATCCGATTTCGGCGATCATCCACGATACTCCTCGCTATCCGCTTGGCCCCGCGGTGTTGCCCGGCGACTACACGGTAAACCTGCGCGTGAATGGCCAGACATTTTCGCAGCCACTGACGGTGAGGATGGATCCCCGCGCTCGCATGTCGCCGGCCGGTCTTCGTTTGCAGCATGACATCGGTGTTCGCATGAACACCGCGATCGATCGTGACTTTTCCGCCCTTAGCGAGGTGCGCGCGCAGCGAGCTTCCTTGCGCACGCAGCGTCAGGGAGCCAAGGCGAAAGAAGTTGCCGATTCGCTCGTCGCCCTCGACTCGACATTGGCCGGACTGGAGAACGGTCCCGCGGGCGGTCTGGCGAGGCTGAACGAGCAGCTAGCTACGGTTCTCGATATAGTGGAAAGCGCTGACATGGAGCCAACGACTCAAACAGTGACAGCCGCCGCGGACCTGGAGAAAACACTCGCGACGGCACTTTCACAGTGGGCCGATCTCAAACGCACCAGATTCAATACGAAAACCAGGTAGCGACGACATACCGACAGGAGGCAGTTCGCCATCATGACCACCAGCAAAGAAACCGAGTGGATGAATCATCCACGGCTGCGCAAGCTTGTGACATCCATCAACGAGCTGACACTCGCCGAGCGCATCACTCTGGTGAAGGGACTCGTTCCGGCCATCGCCGACGAGCTGTCGGATACCGAGTACGAGCGGTTCGTCGAAGCGATACGCTTGAAGGGAGAGCGCTTCCACGAGGCCCAGGCGCATCCGGGCGAGGGAAAGGCCGAGCGGAAGATTCCTGGTGAGCGCGATCTGGAGGGTCGATGACCGTGAACTTTTATTGGCTTTTCGGAATCATCGTTGTGCTGGCGCTGCTGTTCGCGATCGTCGCCGGCAACCGGCGACCGCGCGGCTGACTAGAGTCCCAGCGCCAGCTGAAGGGGCGCCGCGGACGAAGCGCTGCTTGCGCCCACAGTTATCGGTCCGACGACTTTGTCCTGAGCGGTAGCGGTTAGCCGACCCTTGAATCTGCTCCGCCGCAGGGAATCGCCGACCGTAGACATTGCCACACGCGGCGTGTTGTTCTGCTCGCTGAGGTGGGCGAGCACGATGTTGTTCAGCCCCGAGTGAATGCATTGCATCGCCGTCTGCGCCGCGGCGCCGTTGCTCAGATGTCCGAACTTTCCCCTGATGCGCGCCTGTACTGACGGCGGGTAGGGTCCGGCGCGAAGCATCCCCTCGTCATGATTCGCCTCGATTACGAGGACATCAAGTTTGTCCAGTGAGCGGTAGATCGTTTCCGTCACATGACCCAGGTCGTATACGATCCCTGCGCGAGATCCTTCACCGACCGATGTCACGATTACGGCGATCGGTTCGTTCGCGTCATGCGCAACGGGCACCGTCTCGAGATGGAAATCCCCGACGACGACCGTGCTCTTGCGCGGCGTGAGTATGGTGCGCAGCTCGGACCAGTCGGGGCACATCATCCGCGTTCCAGCGGTTGACACGACGGTCCACCCCCATTTGCGGGCCGCTGCGGCAACACCCTTCACGTGATCGGTGTGCTCGTGAGTTACTACGACTGCCTCGATTGATTGTGGTGTGACACCAGCGACTGCGAGACGCTGCTTCAGGACGCGCGGCGAGAACCCCGCGTCGACGAGAATGCGCGAGCGCTCCGTTTCAACCAGCACTGCATTGCCACCACTGCCACTGCCAAGGACCCACAGCTTCATCAAACGCTCCACCTTCGTTTGTGCGCTTCGGCCAGTTGCTTGCGCGCCTTTTCACCGAGATCGACCTGACGACGCGCCATCATGCGCTCCGCCACCGTGAGGAATTTAGTAACGTCGTAGGTGTCATAGGGCTCGGCACTCCCCCACGCGAAGGGAGGCACGACCTTCGGCGGAATGTTGGCACCGAAGACGTTCGCCCCGGCACCCATGACAGTGCCTGTGGTGAGCATTGTACCTATGCCGGTCTTGGCGTGATCCCCGAATAGAGTGCCAAGAAACTGCAGTCCCGTGCTTCGCTCTCCGGTCGGAGTCCACAGCTGAACCGGGCCATAAGTGTTCTTCATATTACTCGTCGTCGTTATCGCGCCGAGATTCACCCAACGGCCGAGATAGGAGTGGCCGACGAAACCGGCGTGTCCCTTGTTGCTGTGGCCGAGCACGATGGTGCTGCTCAGCTCCCCGCGAACTTTGCAGTGGTCTCCGATCGACGATCCTATAACGCGATCACCAAGTACCTGGGAGGCACGACCGATCGATATAGGTCCGACGAGAAGAGTGAAGGGTGCGATCACTGCACCCCTTCTAATCAGGATTGGGCCATGCGATGCATCGAGTACGACATGCGGTCCGATCTCGGCGCCTTCTTCAACAAAGACTCCGTGATCGCCCATCGTAGTGGCGGTCACCTTCGCTGCTGCCTCCAGAGACTTCCCGCGCAACGGAATGTCTTCTGTCAGCTGATCGGCGAGGGTGCCGACGAAATCCCAGACGTCGTTAATCCAGCGGCCGCCAATTTTCTTGCCGCCAAGGCTGGTCTGAATCGATCCGATGTCCACCTTCCCGCTGGCGAACTGCGAAACGGGAAGGGGACGCGCCAGGCGAACTGCGCAGGCCACGCCCTCAGACATCAGCAGGTCGAAATGCTCCACTCTCAGGTCGAGCGGAACTACGAAGCGGGTGTTGACGATGACAGCGCCCGCGGGAATCTCGGCTTTGGGAGCGGCTGCCGGAGGCGCGTCGCCTTCCTCGAAATGGGCGAGGTGGCCGCCGCTGATGAAACCGGCGCTGCGCAGCGAAGTCGCGCGTTCCCACCGATGACGTATCAGCGAGGTTCCAGCGCGCAACTCGCAGCCGGGACGCGTCAGTGCGAATGGCTCGAACTGACGCGCGCGCTCGTCATCGTAGAAAAACAGTACGCTCATCGCTTAGTCCGATCAGCAACCGGACGAGACTCCACCAGTCGCTTGAGATCCGTCGCCTTCTCCCGGGTCGTGACCAGTGTCAGCCCGTCGTGTACCACAACCACAAGCTTCTCGACCCCGTACATGACAACCCTGCCACCATCAGCGTGCACGACATTCTCGGTGCAGTCAAGCAGGTGTACCTCTCCGCTGGTGACGTTGCCGAACTCATCCTTGTCGCGGACTCTGCTGAGCGCACTCCAGGTGCCGATATCATCCCAGCCGAAATCACCGCGGACCACCGCGACATTGTTGCTCCGCTCAAGCACCGCATTGTCGACCGAAATCGGCCGCTGAACGGCAGCGAAAAAGTCCGCAGCTTCCGCATCATCGCTTAGGCCGATTGCCTTCTTCAGCTCGCGTGCGTGCTGCCTCACCTGGGCAAGAAAGTCACCGATGGTCCAGATGAAAATGCCGGAATTCCACAGATAACCCTCGAGACGCAGTCGCTCGGCTGTCTGGCGATCGGGTTTCTCGACAAATCGCGCGACCGGCGAAACCGGACTCTCGGGATCCTCGGGCTGAATGTAGCCGAAACCTGGATCTGCTCTCGTCGGCACTACGCCCACTGTGACAAGCTTATGCGTTTTCTTCGCGTGCTTCTCGCCCCGCTCCAGTGCCTGGCGAAACCGGTCGTCGTTGCCAATCGCCCAGTCCGCATGCACCGAGATCATTGTCGCGTCCTCGCCGTCGCGCTGTTTGATGGTGCGCGCGGCCCACGTCAGGGCAGCGGCGGTCCCCGCGGGTTTCGGCTCGGCGATGATGTTTTCACGCGGTAGCGTCGGCAGCAGTCTGCGGATTGGCTTGACGAGATCGGCGTTGGTGAGCACGAGCATGTGCTTCGGATCAACCATTGGTGCCAGGCGATCGACGCTGTCCTGCAGCAGGGGCTTGTCAGTGACCAGTGGCAGCAGCTGCTTGGGTCGCTCAGGTGTGCTTACCGGCCAGAAGCGCGAGCCAACGCCGCCAGCCAAAATGACGATCCAGCGGCTCACTCGCCGCTTATTCCTGCTTCGTCCGGCGCGCCGGTGAGACGTGCGACGAGCGCGTACAGTTTCTTGGGACTAAATGGCTTTGTCAGAAACTGAGATGCGCCCAGCGCGAGAGCATCGCGCTCGTGTTTCGCATCGCCACCCGCGGTGAGAATGATGCATGGCAGAGTCTTGAATCGCTCCTGCTCGCGAACCTGACGCAAAACGTCGAGACCGCTCAGCTTCGGCATCATGAGATCGAGCAGCACCAGGTCGACGGGGTCGCCATTGTTGATGAAGGTCAGGGCTTCCTCTCCATCATAGACTACGCTCACGCGGAACGGCCCCTGCTCGAGCTTCATCTTGATGATGCGCCCGATATGCGGTTCGTCGTCTGCGACGAGAATGTGGGATGTATTGTCTGTCACACTAAATCAGGGAAGCGATGTTGCCACGGTACCGACGAACGTCAAATAGCAGTCCACCGAGATCAGCCGAGGGCCGCAGCAGGATGAGCAGAAGCGTATCGTCAGCAAGTGCGGCGACGATCGCGTAACCCTTCTGATGCTCGAGTATCGCGGTATTCAGCGGCCCCTGCACGGTTGCGCGACCCAGCGTTTCTGCCTCGGCGACGAGCGCAGGTACGCGTGCCGCCAGGTCTTCAGTGTTGAGACCGGGCGCCGCGAAACCTTCGATCAGCAGTCCGTCACGTCCCAGTACCAGAACCGCATCGACTCCCGGACGCTGACGAAGCGCACTCGTGAAATCCCGAATGTTAGGCATCGGTGGTGAAGAAAGTGCGAAGCTAGGAATGGCTACCAGTGAAGTCAAGCTGCCAATCGCTTGAACTGTCACAAGTTACGGGGTATTATCGAAAGCAACCCCGCCACATTCTTTCCTGTCAAATCCCACGCATGAAAGCGCGTCTTGCAATTATTGCAGCAGGTTTCACTGCTGCCCTCGTCAGTGCCTGCGGCGATCCGGCCGGTCTTAAGGCGTCGCTGTTGAATTCTGTCGACACGTTATCCGTGTTCGCTCTCTCCGGCACGCCCCCGAATTATCCCAGCGGCATCGCGTTTCTTTCGCACCAGCCGGTTCACGTCGATGGCTTCGCGAACTTCGATGTGGCGTTCGACATCAACGCCGACGGCAACGCCGTGATGTATCCGGTGAAGCTCATCGTCGCGTCCGGCTCGCGACCCGTGGCGATGCAGAAGATGAGCGCGTCGTTCGAGACAGTCCTTGAAGCGCCGAAGACTGGGTACCAGTCGGATTCAGCGCTCGTCATGCTGGCGGGTGAAACGGTGGTCGTCCAGTCCGCTCACAATGGCAGCGCCGACCTCTGTCAATTCGCCTTCAACCCGAACATCTACGCCAAGCTCGCTGTCGACAGCGTGAAACTGGATTCACGCACTGTCTATTTGCGGATGGGACTCGACCCAAACTGCGGGTTCCGGTCCTTCGCTGACGGCGTCCCGACCTTCTAATTCGTGCACGACCTGCGGTTGGTGCGCGAGAGTGTCGACGCACTACGCGCCGGCATGCAGCGACGCGGCGCTCTCGACGCACTGGCGCCGGCAATCGATCGCGCCGTCGCGCTCGATAAGGTCAGGCGCGACACCATTCAGGCCGTCGAGGAACGAAAGGCGGCCCGCAACGCGGTAACGCAACAGGTAGGACAACGCAAAAGAGCCGGCGAACCGGCTGACGATCTTCAGCAGCAGTCGCGCGCGCTCGGCGAGGAGATTGCGCGTCTCGATCGAGAGCTGGCTGAGACAGAAAAAGAACTTTCTTCGATCCTGCTCGAGATTCCAAACATTACGCTCGATGAGGTTCCGGCTGGCGGAGAAGACAAAAACGCAGTTGTCAGAACCTGGAGTACGCCGCGCGAAGGCGCACGCGTCACTCCGCACTGGGAGATCGGTGCACGCCTCGGCCTCATCGACCTCGAGCGCGGCGCGAAGATCAGCGGCTCAGGCTTCATCGTATTTCGAGCGGCCGGTGCCCGAATGGTGCGCGCACTTATGAATCTGATGCTCGACGTTCATACGGGCGAGCATGGCTACGAGGAAGCGTGGGTTCCGGTCGTCGTGAATCGTGAGAGCATGACCGGTACGGCCCAGTTGCCGAAGTTCGAGGAGGACATGTATAGCCTTCGCGACGAAGGTCTCTTTCTCATTCCAACCGCCGAAGTTCCGCTCACCAATCTTTTTCGGGACGAGACACTCGCCGAGGCCGATCTACCGAAGGCTGTCACAGGGTATTCGGCATGTTTCCGACGAGAAGCCGGCGCGGCGGGGAAGGACACGCGCGGATTGCTCCGCGTGCACGAGTTCGACAAGGTCGAGCTCGTTCGCTTCGTGACCCCGGAGACGTCAGCCGACCAGCTCGAGCTGCTCACTGGTCAGGCAGAGAAGATTCTGCAGCTGCTGGAGCTGCCCTATCGTGTGGTGAGACTCGCCGCGGGAGATACCGGATTCGCCAGCGCGCATACCTACGATCTGGAGACGTTTGCGCCGGGCGTGGGCAAATGGCTCGAAGTGTCGTCGTGCAGCAACTTCACTGACTTCCAGGCTCGACGGGCCAACATTCGCTACAAACCCGCCCAGGGCGGCAAACCGCGCTTCGTTCACACCTTGAACGGGTCGGGTCTTGCCTTTCCCCGTGTCATCGCCTCTATCCTGGAGCATCATCAGCAGGAGGATGGAAGCGTGCGCGTCCCCGCTGCGCTCGCAAAATATCTTGGCGCTGAGCGCCTGAGCTGAGCATGCGCCGGCTGGCACCGGTAACGCTCATTTCGATCGGCGTCCTCGCGCTGCTCGTGTGGTATGTCATCTACACACGCACCGTCGTGAGGGAGCTGCGTCAGGAAGCCTCACGCGTCGGCCTGATGTACGCGCGCGTCTACAACGGTCTTAGCGATCCCAATCCCGACGCTGCGAATGCAGCGCTGCTCGACCTCTCGCGCCACATCAGAGAATCGGGTGTGCCGATGATTCTGGCAGACCCCAACGGGCTCCCGACGGATACCGCGAATATTCCGTTCACCGCGCCGCTTCGCTCGAGAGAGATGCGGAACTACATCACCGAGCTCGATCGGCAGAACGTTCCGATCGTCGAGCCGGGAATCGGTACCGTTCACTTCGGGAACACGCCGCTGGTGCGCGGCTTGATCCTGATTCCAGTCTTGCAATCGATCATGATTGGAATGGTGCTCCTCGCGGGGGCGTATGCTCTGCGCACGAGGGGCAGGGCCGATCGTGAGCAAATCTGGGCGGGAATGGCGCGGGAATCGGCACACCAGCTGGGGACGCCTCTTTCCAGCATCAGCGGCTGGATCGAGCTGCTGCGCGAAACAGATCCGGAGCCGGCAACGACCGCTGCGCTTGATCACATGGAGGCCGATCTCGAGCGACTGAAACGAGTCGCCCATCGATTCGAGCGAATTGGACGGCCGCCACACCAGGAGACTGTCAACCTCGGGGATTTGGTCGATCGAGTCGCCGCCTACTTCCGCGCGCGGGTTCCGACGTTGGCTCAGCGCGTGACGGTCTCGGCCTCACACCAGGGCGATCTGGTAGTGCAGGGCGATCCGGTGCTTCTGGAATGGGCGCTCGAGTCTCTCACCAAGAACGCCATAGATGCACTCGCCGGTCGCGATGGCAGGGTCGAGATATCCGCCGAGGCGCTGCCCGAGGGTCGGGTGCGCGTTCGAGTGTCGGACGACGGGCCCGGAATCCCACGCGAGATCCGCCACCAGATTTTCGACCCCGGGTTCTCGACCAAGGAGAAAGGGTGGGGAATCGGGCTGTCACTGGCGAGGCGGATCGTTCGCGATAGTCATCACGGCGAATTGATGCTGGTTCCGTCCGAGCGTGGGGCTACGTTCGACATCGTGCTCGGATAATCATCTCACTGTCGGGGATTCAAGCGAATCCACCAGCACGGTATTTTCCGTAAATGTCTGAAGCAACGAACATCGCGACGGCTGCTGAGGCCGAGCCGCTCGTCGGCCTGAATCCCGCGCAGCGCGAAGCTGTGCTCCATTTCGAGGGTCCGATGCTGGTGCTGGCCGGCGCCGGCTCGGGCAAAACGCGCGTCCTCACCACCCGGATCGCGCGTCTAATCGAGCACCACGGCGTCGATCCTTCGCGGATTCTTGCCGTCACCTTCACCAATAAAGCCGCGGGCGAGATGCGCGAGCGCATCGCTCGGCTGCTGGGCGAAGAACCAAAAGGCATGTGGAGCGGGACATTCCATGCGATTGGCGCGCGCATTCTGCGCAGCGCTGCTCCAATGGTGGGGCGGACCTCCAGCTTCACGATCTATGACGAAGACGACACTCTCAGCCTGATCAAGAGGATGATGGATCAGGAAGGTGTCTCGCCGAAGCAGTGGAGTCCCAAAGTCGTCTCCTCCCTGATTTCCGACGCCAAGAACGCCCTTGTCTCGCCGCAGGAATACACGAAACTGGCGATGGATCCGGTTTCACGAGCTGCGGCGAGGGTGTACAACCAGCTCGAGCCGGCGTTGCGTACCGCGAATGCCGTGAGCTTCGATGATTTGCTGGTGCTGCCCGTCGAGATTTTCCGCAAGGACGAGCGGACGCTGGCGCGATACCGCGATCGTTTCCAGTTCATCCTCGTTGACGAGTATCAGGACACCAACCGCGCACAGTTTCAGTTCATCAAGATGCTCGGCAGCGGCCACGGCAACGTGGTCGTAGTCGGCGATGACGATCAGTCCATCTACGGTTGGCGCGGTGCGGACATCCGCAACATTCTCGACTTTGAGAAGGAATTCCCGGCCGCGCGCGTCGTTCGTCTCGAGGAGAACTATCGGTCGACGCCGGACATCCTCGAAGTGGCGAACGCCGCGATCACACCCAATGTCGGACGCAAGGGCAAGACTCTGCGCGCAACGCGGCCTTCCGGCGAATCCGTTACGCTCGTAGCGGCGCTCGACGAGCGTGACGAGGCCGACTTCGTGCTGGAGGAAATCAAGACCAGGCAGAATCAGGAAGGGCGGGGGCTCTCCCATTTTGCCGTATTGTACCGGACCAACGCGCAGAGCCGGGCATTCGAGGATTCGCTGCGCCGCGAGGTGATTCCGTATCGACTGGTAGGTTCAGTGCGATTCTACGATCGGCGCGAGATCCGCGACCTGATGGCGTACCTCAAGCTGATCGCGAATCCAGCAGACGAGGAAGCGTTCCGCCGTGCCATCTCCGTCCCGAAGCGCGGCATCGGTGACACGACACTGGAGATGCTGGTTACGCGCGCGCGAAAAGCGAACGTGCCTCTCCTGCAGGTCGCTACGCATCCCGAGCTCCAGGATTCACTGCGTCCTGCCGCGCGTAAGGCACTTGCAGATTTCGACGCCCTCATCGCGAGTCTGCGTGAGCGCGCCAAGGACACCAGCGTCGATGTTCTCATACAGGATCTGGTGTCGGAGATCCGCTATGTCGAGTACTTGCAGGCGGAAGGTCCGGAGTCGGCACGCGATCGTATTGAAAACGTGGGCGCGTTGATTGATGGCGCAGCAGAAACCGTCGTCGATGACGGCGGTGAAGTTGGCCTCACCCCTCTCGACCATTTCCTGCAGCGCGCGATGCTGGTAGCTGGCGCGGATGCAGTCGATCCATCAGCGGATGCAGTCACCCTGATGACGCTTCACAACGCGAAGGGCCTGGAGTATCCGGTCGTGTTTCTGACCGGTCTCGAGGATGGCCTCTTCCCGCTGTCGCAATCGTTCGACGATCCGCCGAAGCTCGAGGAGGAGCGCCGGCTGTTCTATGTTGGCATAACGAGGGCTCAGGAAAAGCTGTTCATCTCCCACACCGAGGTGCGGCGTCGCAATGGTGAGCTGATGCCGTCGATCAAATCGCGTTTCCTGACCGAAATCGCTGCGGCGAAGCTGGAGGAGAGGAAAACGCTCAAGGCGAGCACGCTTGGTCGAGGCTCGCAGAGCCGTGTCGGCGGAAGCTTCAGCGGTGCATATCCTGCTCGCCGCACGTACGATGTCCCCAGCTGGCGGCGTTCGGTTCCGATCGCCGAAGCGGAAGCTTCGCAGGATGAACCCCGATACGTGAAAGGCGAGCGAGTTCGACATAAACTTTTTGGTGACGGATCGATCGCCGAGCTTTCCGGCGTCGGTCGCGAAGTGAAAGCGGTTATCGATTTCGACGACCAGGCGGTGGGGCGCAAAACGATCAAGCTGGCGTACACTACACTCGAGCGCGGACAGGATTAATGGCAGTTACACGCGACGATGTGCTGCACATCGCCGATCTCGCACGCGTCGGCGTCGATGACGCGCGCCTGGACGAGCTCACTCGGGAGCTGAGCTCGATACTTGGGCACATGGAAGAGCTCTCGCAGGTCGATACGTCGAGTGTGGCACCAGCAGCCGGCGTGGGCGCCGGCGGAACTCCGCTGCGGCCGGATGATCGCGTCGCACCGTTGATGGAAGGCACACTGGAGTCGTTCGCTCCGTTGATGCGCGACGGTTTCTTCCTCGTTCCGCGTCTTTCCACACACGAAGATCCGACCGAGAGCAGCGCTTGACGATCGATGACTACACCGGCCTCGGCGCGGCGGAGATCTCCGCAGGCGTGCGCGCCGGCCAATTGCTGCCGTCCGCGTTGGTAGACGCCGCGTTCGAGCGTGCGGACAAAATCGGCGCCGGCCGCGATGGGCTCAACATCTTCCTCTACTCCGATCGCGACGCCTGCTCAACGGAAGCGGACGTGGTGCGCGGCCGCCTCGAAAAAGCCACCGACGTTGGCGTGCTCGCCGGTGTGCCAATCGCGATCAAGGACAACATCGCGTCGCTCGGTCTGCCAACGACTTGCGGATCGAAGATCCTCAAGGATTACGTGAGTCCGTTCGAGGCGACCGCGATAACCCGACTGCGCGCGAACGGGGCGATCATCATCGCCAAGACGAACATGGACGAATTCGCGATGGGCTCCTCGACGGAGAACAGCGCGTACGGTCCATCGCGGAATCCGCATGATGTGCGCTGCGTACCCGGGGGTTCATCGGGGGGCTCAGCAGCCGCTGTTGCTGCCGGCATAACTCCGATCGCTCTCGGATCTGAAACCGGCGGATCGGTGCGCCAACCGGCTGCGTTCTGTGGCGTCGTCGGAGTAAAGCCTAGTTACGGTCGCGTCAGCCGGTACGGTCTCGTCGCCTTCGCGTCGTCGCTCGATCAAATCGGAGTGGTCGGACGAAAAGTGGACGACGCGGCGATCGCGCTCGAGACCATCGCGGGCTTCGACAAGATGGACTCCACCAGCTCGGATGCCGACGTCCCGCTCTACCGGCTGGCGGCACTGGGTAAGCCCGCGCCGGCGGCGCGCGATCCGGACACTGAAGCGATGCGGATCGGCAGAAGTCCGGTGCCACTCCCGCCACCTGCAAGCGAGACCACGCTCAAGGGAGTCGTGATCGGAAAACCGAAGGAGTATTTCCCGGAATCTCTCGACAGCAGCATTCGGGACTTGTGTGAGCGGGCCTTGGACAAGTTCCGCTGGATGGGAGCGACAGTGCGCGAAGTGTCGTTGCCGCGCTCGCCGCTCGCGATTCCCGTCTACTACATCATTGCACCGGCCGAGGCTTCCTCGAACCTCGCGCGGTTCGACGGAGTTCGGTACGGCTTGCGCGTCGATCCTGCCAAAGGACTGCGCGCGATGTACGACGCCACCCGCTCCGAAGGTTTCGGTCCGGAGGTGACGCGGCGGGTTCTACTGGGCACCTATGTGCTCTCTGCGGGATACTACGACGCATACTATAAGAAAGCGCAGGCGGTCCGGACGCTCATCGCCGACGATTTCCGGGCCGTGTTTGCAAGCGGTGTCCACGCGATCTTTACCCCGACGACGCCGACGCCGGCGTTCCCCCTCGGCGCGATCAGCGATCCGTACGAGATGTATCTGAACGACATTTTTACCGTCACCGCGAATCTTGCCGGCGTGCCAGCGATGTCGGTTCCGATCGGACGCGTTCGCCAGCTGCCGGTGGGCGGACAGATCATCACTCCCCATTTCGACGAGTACTCGATGTTTCGAGTGGCCTACGCCCTCGAGGCGGCGCTCGGCGCCGATGCGCACCGATGAACGACCGCTACGAGATGGTGGTGGGACTCGAGGTGCACGTGCAGCTCAAGACGCGCACAAAGGCCTTCTGCGGCTGCTCCACTGATTTCGGCGCGCCACCCAACGTCAATACCTGTCCCGTTTGCCTTGCGCTGCCGGGGGCGCTCCCGGTTCTCAACGAGAAAGCAGTAGAACTTGGTGCGCGCGCGGCGTTAGGCCTGGGTTGCAAGATCAACCCGGTCTCGGTGTTTGCGCGAAAAAACTATTTCTATCCGGATCTGCCCAAGGGCTATCAGATCTCGCAGTTCGATCAGCCGTTGGCGACCGGGGGCTGCGTCATCATCGGCAAGACTGAGGATGGAAAGGATGTGCAGATCGGAATCACGCGTCTGCACATGGAGGAGGACGCGGGGAAATCGATTCACGATCGCTTTCCGGGAGCGACAGCAATCGATTTGAATCGCTCCGGCGTTCCGCTGATCGAGATCGTCAGCGAGCCGGATCTTCGCAGTGCCACTGACGCGGGCGCTTATCTGCGCACATTGAAGCAGATCCTCCAGTATCTGGACGTGAGCGACGTCAGCATGGAAGAGGGCAGCTTGCGCGTCGATGCCAACATCAGTGTCAGGCCGTTCGGTCAGGCCACGCTGGGCACCAAAACCGAAGTGAAGAACATGAATTCGTTCTCCGCCGTCGAGCGCGCATTGGACGCTGAGTACGATCGCCAGTGCTCGCTCCTGGATTCGGGCGGCAGGGTCCAGCAGCAAACGCTGCTGTGGGATGCGGCTCGCGAGACTGTTCGCCCGAGCCGCACCAAAGAGGGAAGCCACGACTACCGCTATTTCCCGGAGCCCGACCTGAGACCACTGCTGCTGGATCAGAAGTGGATTCACGATGCCGAGAAAAATCTCCCCGAGTTGCCCGGCGCCAGAAAAAAACGCCTCGTCGAGGAATACGGGATTACTGTTGCCGAGGCGGATCAGCTCACTGCGTCGCCGGATCTGGCGGACTACTACGAGGGAGTTGCGCGCCCGAGCAAAGACGGCAAGGCATCCTACAACTGGGTGATGGGAGAGTTTCTGGCAGCACTGCGCGCCTCGAACGCGGATATCGGAATGTTCTCCGTCCGGCCGGCGGATCTCGCCCAGCTGCTCAATCTCGTTCGCGACGGCACCGTCAGTCACACAGCGGCCAAGCGTGTGTTCGCGCTCATGGTCGAAACGGGCAAGCCAGCGGCTCAGATCGCCGCCGATCAAGGCCTGTCACAGGTTGGTGACGAGAGTTTGCTTACGACCTGGGTCGAGGAAGTGCTGCAGGAACATCCCGAGGAGGCTAAGCGGTATCTCTCGGGCGAGAAGAAGCTGCAGGGAGTGCTGGTCGGTTTCGTGATGAAAAAATCGAAGGGGCGCGCCGACCCCAAGCGCGTCAATCAGTTATTGTCGGCGCGAGGTGGATAGAGCGGCTCCGGCAGTGTGCTCGCGAATTTCAGCGGCGACCTCGGCATGCCAAAATGCTGCTCTGCCTGTTCGAGCACATGTTCCTCTCCGCCGCGCCGTAACGCTGCGCGTCTGACTTTCTTCGCCTCGCGGAGGGCCACGGTCCCCGCGGGATCGAGCTTGTGAGGCTCCGAGTGATCCATCCTGCCGAGAAAGTCGACGATGTAGTCGAACGCCCGAATCATGTATCTCCCGACTTCCTTGTCTGTCAAATCCCAACGGCTCTTCTCCTCGACGAGGTGGAAGATTCGCTGCCACGATTCGGTATCGGCGACGTAAACCATCCCGCGAAAAATTCGGCGATTGGTCGGGGTGCTGAAGATTGTTGGGCTGAGAATGCGATCGAGATGCTCATCCGAGTGAGAGTGATCGCGCAGGATCAGCTGCTTGGCTGTGCGGCTGAACCGCTCGCCAATGTGCATGTCGAAACGACTCTCCCAATAGCTATGCCCCAGCGCCGCCGTAGACGACGTGATCGTCAGCTGGTGGGGAACGAAGTAGTTGTGCGCGACCGCGTCGGCGGCGAGGTGTGACAGATATCCCAGCGCAAAAGCCTTGAGCGCCTCCGAATCGGCAGCCTCGTGGATCTCCAGTCCCACATTCCACGAGTGACAGTGCCTGCCCGCGGCTGCGTATTTCTTGGCGATACTCGTATCGGCCGCGATCGAGCCGTACAGAAAATCATACGGGTACGCGGCCAGCAGCTCGGCGAGGGCGGAGGGGATCAGGTTCAGCGAGCGCAGCAACGCTTCGCCGAGGAAGATGTGTGTGCCCGGCGTCCAAGCGTGAGCGACGCTTGGCGTCAAAAGCAAAGCGAGCAGGACCGCTAACGCGACCCTGCCGGCGATGATTGCGCGCGATGAGGCGCGCGGCATGCTGCTCCTCCTAGATGCCGATGCGCTTACGCTGGCGTCGAACCGCTTTACGTAGATCGTTGAGCTCGTCCTGGACCGCGTCGTTGATTGCGTCGCGAGCCGTTCCGACGTAGTCGCGCATCTGATCGACCACGTCGTCAACGGGAATCCGATCGATCAGTTCGCCGCCACGGTCGACGGCAGTTCTGAAACCTCTCTTCGCGCGTGGGCCTGCCCAGCGGGCACCTTCCACGGCGCGCTCTCCAGCCCATCGCGCGCCCTCGAGGCCACGAGACCCGGCCCACCTTGCCCCCTCCATCCCGGCGAGGCCGGCGAGCGCTGCACCACGACCCGCGTACCGCATGAGCGGTCCGACCGGCCGCCGACCCGATGGTCCGCGTCTCAGAAGCAGCGTGATACCAGCCCCAACGGCCGCGCCGATCAGCGCCGCCGTGAGCAGGTCGTACTGTTGCTCACGCTCCTCGTCCAGTTCCATCTCTGGGTCTGACGCGCGGCCGCGGTTTCTCCCACTCGTCGGCTCTGCTTTCGTCGAAGTCCCCATCGCTCCAGTCCTCCTCGTCAAATGCCTGAATTCCTGTCTTCACTCCACGAAGTGTAGACGCTGTTGCCACAAACGCCGATTCTGCTTCTTCCTGTACTACATCGAGCAACGCGTTCAGCTCGTTGATGCGATCCTCCGCCAACTGTACCGCCTGTTGCAAGCGCTGATTGACAGCAGCAACCGTCTGACTCACCTGCTGGATGTCCACGCGAATCGACGTTGAGATGTAGTCAACGTTATCCGCGATCGCGCTGGCATGACGCATCAGCGGATTGATGTCTCCATAAACCTTGTCCAGCATGTCGCTGACTTTCTTGTAGCTCTTGCGAAAATTCCACGCCGCAGGAATGAGCGCCGCCGACAGCACGATGATCGTAAGAGTCATGACCACGCTTGCAACGCTGGTCACCCTCTCGAACCATCCGGTTTGGGCGGCGATCTGCTTAGCGTAGATCGTATCCGGAAAAGCGCTCGCGGCCTGCAACAGCAGCTCGCTACCGATCCATCCCATCATGCGCGTAAGATGTGCAAGGGTAAGGCCATATACAGTGCAGCTTCACACGACGGTACGAAGAGTGCTGAGTGCCATATATTTCCGCAACACCGCACTAACTACCCGACCAAAACTCCATAATGCCTGCAGTACAGTTCGTCGTCGAGGGCGGCCGAACCCTCAGCGGCTCTATTCGTCCCTCCGGAAACAAGAATGCTGCGTTGCCGATCGTGGCGGCAGCTCTGATTTCGGAAAATCCTGTTCATCTTGAGAACGTCCCGCGAATCCGCGACATCGAGACGCTGGTCGAGCTCATTAAATCCGTTGGTGCATCGATGGAGTGGGTCGGGCAGAATTCGCTCGATATCCACGCCAAGGACCTGCGGCCCGCAGATCTGAACCCGACGCTCTGCGCCAAGATCCGCGCGTCCATTCTGCTCGCCGCTCCGTTGCTGGCTCGCTGCGGCGAGGTGACGCTGCCGCCTCCAGGCGGGGACGTGATCGGTCGGCGCCGACTCGATACCCACTTTCTGGCCCTCGAGCAGCTTGGCGCCGAGTTCACCCACGGCAAGATGATCGAGATGCGGGTGAACGGCTTTCGCGGCGCAGATGTGTTCCTCGACGAGCCAAGCGTTACCGCTACGGAGAACGCGTTGGTTGCGGCGGCAGCTGCGAAGGGGACCACGGTACTGCGGAACGCCGCCAGCGAGCCACACGTCCAGGATCTCGCCCGCTTCCTCATCGCTCTTGGAGCCCAGATCGAAGGCGTCGGCACCAATACCATGACCATCCACGGCGGTCGGCCAATCGGCACCAAGCCCGTGACACATACCATCGGACCGGACCACATCGAGGTCGGGTCGTTCATTGGACTGGCTGCCGTTACCCGTTCGGAGCTTCGCATCGAGAACGCCGGGCTCGAGCACCTGCGTTCCACGCGAATGGGCTTCTCTCGGCTCGGCATCGAGTGCAAGGAAGATGGGCCGGACCTGATCGTTCCCGCCAAGCAGTCGAGAACAATCCAGACCGACATGGGCGGACACGTCCCCAAGCTCGAGGATCAGCCGTGGCCCGCATTCCCGGCGGACACGATGTCGATCGCAATCGTGACGGCGACTCAGTGCGAAGGCCTCATTATGATGCACGAGAAGATGTTCGAGTCGCGGATGTTCTTCGTCGACAAACTCTCGACGATGGGCGCCCGCATCGTTCTGTGCGATCCGCACCGCGCGCTCGTCTACGGACCGACGCGTCTGCGCGGCGCATTCCTGGAATCGCCCGACATCCGCGCCGGTATGGCAATGCTGCTGGCGGCCCTCTGTGCCGAGGGCACCAGCTTCATCAACAATGTCGGCCAGATCGAGCGCGGCTACGAGCGGATCGACGAACGGTTGAACGCGCTGGGCGCATCAATCACTCGCGTTGACGATCGCCGACACTGAGCTGACCGAAGTCCCCAAAGAAATCGTCTCCGATTTCGAGACGTGGGGGATTCGCGCGTTCACCACCACACGAGAAGCTGGGTCGTTCGGCCTCTCGGGAATAGATCCTGTGAACGAAGTCATGGGTCGTTGGAGTGCCGTTCAGCGAGATTTATCCGAGACGGCGCGCCGGCTGGTTTCCATCCGACAGGTACATGGCACCCGAGTGTTAGTGCACACCGGTGGGTGGGAGGGGTGGTTACGCGCAGGGGAAGCGGACGGGCACATCGCCGCTGACAAGGGGACGGGCCTCGCCGTAGGCATCGCTGACTGTGTCCCGGTTTTCATCGCTCACCCGTCCGGCGTCGTCGCCTTGCTTCATTCGGGATGGCGGGGCACAGCCGGTCGAATCACGGGTGAGGCGATCCAGGCGTTGGCGAGATACGGCTTGGCGCCTGACGAGCTGGGTGTCCACTTAGGTCCCGCGATTTGCGGCCGCTGCTACGAGGTGAGCGTTGAAGTTCGCGAACAACTCACTGGCCAGCCGGTAACACGCCCCGGTCACGTCGATCTTAGATCTCTAATCGCCGAGCACGCGACAGAACTTGGCGTGCAGAAAATCACCGTCAGCTCGTCGTGCACGAAATGCGACAACGACAGATTCTTCTCCCATCGAGCGGGGGACAAAGGCCGGCAAATCGCCGTCATCGCCTCTCAAGCGTAACGACTCCGAACTGCGAGCCAACGGCTCCGAACTGCGAGCTAACGACTCCGTATTTCGAACCAACGGATCATTCCGAATCGACAACTAATTGCGAATTGGGGAACCTACTCCGACCTACGAACACTGCGAGCTGATTGCGAACGAGACTCCGCACCATCGAAAACTGGTTGGTAATTCGTAGTTAGTACGGAGCTCTCAATTAGTTGTCGATGCGGAGTAATCCGTTGGTTCGAAATACGGAGCCGTTTCCGTCTTAGACCGCGCACCCCGAAACTTGACTCCCCTCTGTGAACGGTCTACATTGCTTAGGGCGTTCAACTCGGCGGCCAACCGGAATGTGGGGATACCCCCACATTTTTTTGTCCCTCGAACAGACCTCGAAGCTGTATGAACGAAGCGCTGGAAGCCATTGTGGCATCAGAAATTAAGCCACTAGGACTAGAGCTTTTCGAACTCAAGCTCGGGGGCAGCAAGGGCAGGCCTGTTCTCGACGTCAGAGTCGAGCGGGAGGATGGTCAACGAGTAACGGTTGAGAATTGCGCGGCTGCATCGCGCGCGATCGAGGCCAAACTGGACGCCGAGGATTTTGGTGGCAAACGGTACGTGCTCGAGGTGTCGTCACCAGGCATCGAACGTCCGCTGCGCAACGCCAGTGATTGGCGCCGGTTCAGCGGTCAGAAGGCCGTGGTGACAACGAACGTTCCGGGCGACCCGGCGGGCCGACGGACCGACGAAGTGGAGATCGCCGGTGTCGAAGGTGATGCCGGGCAGGAAGTAATAACGGTACTCAATGAGCGCGGCGATGAGCGGCGCTTTCCGCTGTCCGCGGTCGAAAAAGCGCGGCTGGCGTTTCACTGGAACAGGTAGGGTCACAGAATGGCAGCAGCTTCGGTAGAAATACTTTCGGCGATCCGCGAGTTGACCAACTCGAAGCAGATCGACCGCGCCGAATTGCACGGTCTGCTCGAGGACGGCATCAACGCCGCGCTCGCAAAAAAGCACGGACCGACTGTGCAGGCTGAAGTCGACATCGATGAAAACAAGGGCCAGATCCGGATCGTGCTGCTGAAGACCGTAGTGGATGAGGTCGTCGACGCGGCGAGCCAGATCTCCCTCGAAGAGGCGCGCTACGAGGATCCCGACTTCCAGATCGGCGATCAGATGGAAATTCCCGTCGATTTCGCGGAGTTCGGACGCACCGCGGTCCAGGCGGCGAAGCAGCGCATCATCCAGCGTGTACGCGAAGGCGAGCGCTCCAAGATTCGCGACGAGTTCTCGAGCCGCGTCGGCGATCTGCTCTCCGGCGAAGTCCAGCAGATCGAGCGTGGGAAGCTCGTGATCATGCTGAACAAGTTCCGCGAAGCCGAAGCGATCATTCCTTATCGCGAGCAGAATCATCGAGAGCACTTCCATCAGGGCGATCCTATCCGTGCCGTTCTCAAACGCGTCGAGGAGACTCCCAAAGGGCCCCGGCTCGTGTTGAGCAGAGCGGACGCGCTGTTCGTGAAGGCGCTGTTCAAGCTCGAGGTTCCCGAGATCCAGCAGGGATTGGTTGAGATTCGCGCCAGCGCGCGCGAGGTCGGCAGCCGCACCAAGATCGCGGTGTTTTCGCGCGACGACTCCGTTGATCCGGTTGGCGCGTGCGTTGGTCTCAAGGGCTCTCGCGTGCAGGCTGTCGTCAACGAGCTCGGCGGGGAAAGAATCGACATCGTCCCGTGGTCTGCAGATCCGGAGCGTTTCGCGAAACTGGCGCTGGCACCGGCGCGTGTCGCGCGCGTGTTCAGCGATCCGGCTACAAAAACGATCCAGGCTATCGTCGACGAGGATCAGCTATCGCTGGCGATCGGGCGGAATGGTCAGAACGTCCGCCTGGCGTCAGAGCTGACTGAATGGAAGATCGAGCTTTACTCGAGCCGTGAGTGGATGGAGCGCGGCAGCGATCAGCCGATCTTTGCGCCCTTGCCGAGTGATGAGGCCGTTTCTGGCGTCAATCCGCGGCTCGGCGACATCGAAGGAATGCAGCCGGCGACAGTCGCCGTTCTCGAGGAAGCGGGATATCGCACCCTCGACGACATCATCGATCTGGAGCGCGAGGACTTCCTGCGCCTGCCGGGCATTGCCCCTGAGGAGGCGGACCGTCTAATGGCGATCCTCAACGAGCTGACGACCGACGAAGCACCGGAATCCGGTGAAGAGGCAGTCGCCACGACGCCCGCCGATGTTCAGGCCAGCAACGAGATGACATCCGAAGGTGACGCCGCCACTCCTGATCCGGCTAACGGTGGCGAGGGCGGCCGCGGAGAGTAAGGAAATGGACGCGCATCAGCAACGCAAACTGCTTGGCCTGATCGGTCTCGGCGTGCGCGGGAGGGGTGCGGTTGTAGGCGTAGAAAGGGTACGGGATGCCGCGAAGCGCGGGAAACTACATCTGGCTATTGCGGCCCCGGATGCTTCTAGCAACAGTTTGGATAAAGTGGTTCCGCTGCTTCAGGCGAGAGGTATATGTGTGCTCGCCGGACCGCCAGCCGCCGAGTTGGGTGCGGCCGCGGGTCGTGAGACGACAGCGGTTGTGGGAATTGTCGATAGAGGATTGGCGAAAGGCATCCGTGCGTTGAGCACAGAGGTCATGCCGCCGAAGGCCGTAAAGGAGGATGTTGTTTGAGCAAGCTTCGAGTGCACGACCTGGCAGGCGAATTTGGAGTATCCAGCGACGAGGTGATCAGCCTGCTTCGTCAGATGGATGTTCCTGTTCGGAGCCATCTAAGTCCGTTGAGCGACGATCAGGTCGCCCGCATTCGCGCTCGTTGGGAGCGTGAAAAGAGGGCGCGTGTCGCCGCTCCGCCGGCAACTGCGCGTCGTCGTCGCGGAACCGCGACCGCCGCACCGGCGCCCGAGGCGAAAACCGAG
Source organism: Gemmatimonadaceae bacterium (assembly GCA_036377095.1). Classification (GTDB taxonomy): domain Bacteria; phylum Gemmatimonadota; class Gemmatimonadetes; order Gemmatimonadales; family Gemmatimonadaceae; genus UBA4720. The sequence goes on along the minus strand of DASUZC010000256.1, from coordinate 3,964 downwards.
ACCGCAGCTGCTGCCGAGGGATCGTCCCTTCGACGTCGTCGTCGCGTGGCCGCTGAAGCAGCGCCGCCGGAGCCAGAGCACCAGGCTGTCACGACTCCCGAACCAAAGGCGCCGCCAGTGCCACCGCAGGCTGCGCCAACTACTCCAACTCCAATCGCGGCTTCTGCAGAAGCCCCTGTTGTTGAACGCCCGAGGACGTCAGCGCCGGCCCGGCCTTCAGCTCCGTCGGCTCCCTCCGTCAGCACTTCGCCATCTGGTGGCGAGCGCGGCGATGGTCGCGAGCGCCAACGTCCGCAGCCAGTGGTGCCGGGCGCACCCCGCCCACGTCCGGTTGCAACGGGTGCTCCGTTCACACCACCGCGTCCTGTAGCGTCAGCTGCGCCCGGTATTGGCTCAGCGCCGACCCGACGCGAAGATCGCGGCGGTGGCGGCGGTGGCGGCGGTCCGCAGCGCGGCGAGGATCGTGGCGGACGTCGTGGTAAGAAAGGAAAACGCGGCGTCGATCAGGAAGCAGTGCAGGCGAACATCGGCAAGACGATGGCTTCGATGCGCGGTCCGGTTCGGCGTGGGCCGCCACGGCGCGACGATGGAACTTATCGCGAAGAGCTCGCCGCCCAGCGGCAGGCCGAAGTCGAACGCGAGAAGAAGACAGTCCGCGTCAACGAGTTCATCACTGTCAGCGAGCTGGCCCAGATCCTCAAGGTTCCGGCGGTCCAGATCGTCGGGTTCGCTTTCAAGAACCTTGGCTTGATGATTACAATCAACCAGCGGCTCGACTTCGATCAGATCGAGTTGATCGCCGGAGAGTTCGGATTCCAGGCGGTGAAGGAAGAGGAGTACGCCGCCGACCTGAATACGACTCCTACCGAGGATACCGCGGAGCAGCTCGAGTCCCGGCCGCCGGTCGTAACGATCATGGGTCACGTCGATCACGGGAAGACTTCGCTGCTCGACTACATCCGGAAATCCAATGTTGTCGCCGGCGAATCAGGTGGTATCACGCAGCATATCGGTGCGTACCACGTCTCGCTTCCGGCCGACAAGTCGATCACGTTCCTCGACACGCCAGGCCACGAAGCGTTCACCGCAATGCGTGCCCGCGGTGCCCAGGTCACTGACATAGTTGTCCTGGTTGTCGCCGCTGATGATCAGGTGATGCCGCAAACTGTCGAAGCGATCTCGCACGCCAAGAATGCTGGCGTGCCGATTATCGTCGCGATCAATAAAATCGACCTGCCCGGTGCAAACCCGATGAAGGTCAAGCAGGACTTGCTCCAGCACGGAGTCGTGCTCGAGGAGTTTGGCGGCACGGTGTTGTCGAGCGAAGTTTCCGCGAAGAAGGGAACCAACATCCAGGCGCTGCTCGATCAGATATTGCTGCAGGCGGAGATCCTGGACCTCAAGGCAAATCCGAACCGCGCTGCGACGGGCGCAGTCGTCGAAGCGCAGCTCGATCCGGGGAAGGGCCCCGTTGCAACGATCCTCGTCCAGAACGGAACGCTGCGTGTCGGGGATGACTTCATCTGCGGCATGTACTCCGGTCGCGTTCGCGCGCTGCTCGACGAGCGCGGTCGCAACGTTAAGCAGGCGGGTCCGGCGATTCCGGCGCAGGTACTCGGCATCGGCGGCGTGCCGATGGCCGGTGATCAGTTTGTCGTTGTCGAAGATGCGATGGAGTCGCGCGAGATCGCGCAGCGCCGTCAGCGTCTCGACCGCGAAGCGAAGAGCCGTCGTACGGCAAAGGGAGTCGTTTCACTCGAGGACTTCATGTCCCAGACGGCGCCCGGACAGAAGCGCACACTGCGGATCGTGATCAAGGCAGACCAGGGCGGTCCTGCCGAAGCTCTCGCCGATGCATTGGCCCAGTTGTCCAACGAGGAAGTGGCGGTCGAGGTCATTCACCGCGGTGTCGGTGCCATCACCGAGAGCGACATTCTGCTCGCCCGCGCGTCGGGTGCGATTATCGTCGGCTTCCACGTTCGTCCGGATAACAACGCACGTGCTGCCGCAGAGCGCGAAGGCGTCGACATCAAGCTGTACAAGATCATCTACGAAGCGGTCGAGGACGTTCGTGCCGCGCTCGAAGGAATGCTTCGTCCCGAGGAGAAGGAAGTCATTCTCGGCGAGGCGGAAGTGCGCGAGCTGTTCAAGGTGCCGCGGATGGGCGTCATCGCCGGCTGCTCCGTACGCAGCGGGGTCATCAACCGTCAGGCGCGCATTCGCGTGATTCGCGACAGCAGCGAGGTTTACGACGGAAACATTGCTTCGCTACGCCGGTTCAAGGACGATGTGAAGGAAGTGCGCGAAGGCTTCGAGTGCGGCATTGGCGTCGAGAATTTCAACGACCTCAAGGTCGGGGATGTGCTCGAGTGCTATCGTAAGGAGCAGGTAGCGCGCACTCTTACCTCAGCGGCGGGCGCATCTGCGTAACACACGTCGAGCGGACCGCGTCGCCGAAGCGGTCCGCGTCGAGGTAGCGACTTTTCTCACTGAATCGGCAAAGGATCCGCGGATCGTCGGCTTCGTAACCGTCACCGCCGCGGAAATCAGTCCGGATCTCCGCCACGCACGTGTCTACGTGAGCGTGCTTGGCAGCGATACGGAGAAGCAGGCGACGTTCGATGGACTGAACAGCATCGCCTCGCATCTTCGATCGCATCTGGCGCGACAGCTGCGACTGCGCGTGGCTCCGGAAATCCAGTTCAAGGAAGACGATACCATCGCGCGCGCCGCGCGGATTGAGTCGTTGCTGGCAGACGTCAAGAGGCAGGATGCTGCCGCAGCGCGTGGACGAAAAGAGGACTGACGCTCTCGATATCCGTAGCGGACCAGTTCAAGGACTGTTGCTCGTTGACAAGCCTGCCGGGATGACGTCGCACGATGTCGTGCAGCGGGTAAGGCGTGTTTACGGCGAGCGAAGCATCGGCCATCTCGGTACGCTCGATCCGTTTGCAACCGGTCTCCTGATTCTGCTGCTTGGCCGTGCTACCCGGCTGGCGACGTTCATCGAGGCCGAGCCGAAGATTTACGAAGCGTTGATCAAGTTTGGCGAGGAGACCGACACTGATGACGAGACAGGAACCGTCATTCGGACAGCCGGGCCGCCAGCGGAGCGCGCGATGAAGGATGCGATTGGCAAACTAACCGGGACGATCTCTCAGGTGCCTCCCGCTTATTCGGCGAAGAGCGTAGACGGAACTCGCGCGTACGACGCCGCGCGGCGCGGCGAGCCGCTGCAGCTGGCTGCCGTCGACGTCACTGTCCATAGCTGGAAGATCGGTTCGTACAAAAATGGAGTGTTGTCGGCGAGCATCAGCTGCAGCGGAGGCACATATATTCGCGCCCTCGCGCGGGATCTCGGCCGGTTGACTTCTTCTGCCGCGCACCTTGCCTCGTTGCGGCGCACTCGCGCAGGAACCTTCGATGTCTCGGAGGCATTGCCGCTGGAGGCGCTCGGCAAGGATCCGTCGCAGGTGAAATTGCTGCGTGTGATTGCCGATGCCTGAGCAGCTTGATCGCGACGAGTCTGGCCTTCCGCCGCACGTAGGCGCCACGGTTGTAACTGTCGGCACCTTCGACGGTGTGCACCGCGGACATCGGGATGTCATCGAGCGATTGGTCCGGCGCGCGCAGACGCTCGGCGTTGCAAGCGTACTTGTAACGTTTGAGCCGCACCCTCTCGAAGTCGTCAATCCGGCCACCGCGCCGCTGCTCCTGACCTTGCACGACGAAAAGGTCGAAGTGCTCGCCGAGACCGGCCTCGATTACGTGGCGGTGCTGCCCTTTACCCCTTCGCTCGCCGCCTACTCCGCCGAGGACTTCGTGGACCTCGTGTTGAGGCGGTGTTTCCGGCTGCGAGAGCTCTTGATCGGCTATGACCACGGCTTTGGCCATCAACGCGCCGGCAACGTGAGCGTTCTGCGCACGCTGGGTGAGCGTGACGGGTTTAAAGTCGATGTCGTCG